>JAFVCX010000007.1 GCA_017478855.1 Muribaculaceae bacterium
ATGAAGAATTTCAGGTGCGCACGAGTGCTGACGCCTACAACTATCTGCGGCCGGTGTTTGAGCATTTGAGCCACGAAGAATTGTGGGTGCTGCTGCTCAACCGCAACAAAAACGTGATGGGACGGCAACGTGTGAGCAGTGGCGGCACAGCCATGACGGTGGGTGATGTGAAAATGATTCTCAAGCCCGCCATTGAACAACTGGCCGACGGCATCATTCTTGCCCACAACCATCCCAGCGACAACCCCACGCCCAGCCAGCAAGACAACATGCTCACCCACCATGTGGCCGAAGCCTGCCGCGTGATGGACATTCAGCTGGTGGACCACATAGTGGTGTGCCGTGGTGGCCGCTATTATTCTTATGGCGACCACGATGCGCTGAGATGATTGCTCCGCGCCATAGAAATCTGCGTTAGAAAGGAGGCCTCTCCTCGTTGGGCTCGGAAAGAAAGTCCACATTGGGTGGCGGCGCGAAAGTGCCGTCGGCTCCGCCATGTGGGAGCGATGCTACCGGTCCCGCCTCGTTCATCTTTGAGGGGATGGGCGTTTCGCTACCGGTTTTGCCTATGTAGCTTTCATCCCAGTTCTCAAAACGGGCATATTTGTGCCTGAACCGCATCTTCACATCGCCCACACTGCCGCTGCGGTGCTTGGCGATGATGAACTCCGCAAGGCCGCGAATGTCGTTGCCCTCAGCATCCTCGCTGCTTTTGGTGTAGTATTCGGGCCGGTGGATGAAGCACACGATATCAGCATCTTGCTCAATGGCGCCCGACTCGCGCAGGTCGCTCAGCTGGGGACGTTTGCCGTGCTTGTCGTCGCGCGTTTCCACACTGCGGTTGAGCTGCGAGAGTGCGATGATGGGAATGTTGAGCTCTTTGGCCAGCTGTTTGAGCGACCTTGAGATGTTGCTCACCTCCTGCTCGCGGCTGCCAAACTTCATGCCCGACGCGTTCATGAGCTGCAAGTAGTCGATGATGATGACTTCCACGTTGTGCTCGCGCACGAGGCGGCGTGCTTTGGTGCGCAGCTCAAAGATGGAGAGTGAGGGCGTGTCATCCACATAGAGCGGTGCGGTGTAGAGTCGCTTGGTGCGGGTCAAGAGGTTTTCCCGTTCGAGTTGGGTGAGTTGTCCGCTCTTGATCTTCTCGCTTTCGAGGTCGCATACGTTGCTGATGAGCCGGTTCACTAATTGTAGATTGCTCATCTCAAGCGAGAAGATGGCCACCGGTGTGTTGTAGTCCACAGCCATGTTTTTTGCCATGGAGAGCACGAGAGCCGTCTTGCCCATAGCAGGGCGTGCGGCAATGATGATGAGGTCGCTCTTTTGCCAACCGCTCGTGCGCTTGTCAAGGTCGTGAAAACCTGTGGCCAGCCCGCTCAATCCGCTTTCGTTGTTGGCCGCCTCTTCAATCTTCGCGATAGCCTCGGTAATGATAGGGTCGATTTGTATGGCATCGCGCTTGAGCGTGTTCTTCGAGATGTCAAAAAGATTGCCCTCAGCTTCCTGCATGAGGTCATACACGTCGATGGACTCATCAAAAGCCTTAGCCTGAATGGAGCTGCTGAAACGAATCAACTCGCGTGCAATGTACTTTTGCTGCACGATGCGGGCGTGATACTCGACGTTGGCCGCGCTCGACACGCGAGCGGTCAGCTCGGTGATGCGCAGTGGACCACCCACTTCTTCCAGCACGCCGTCGTTGCGCAGCTGTTCGGTGACGGTGAGCATGTCGATGGGTCGCTGTTTGGCACCGAGGTTCACAATGGCTTGGTATATCTTTTGATGCGCGTTGTCGTAGAAACTTTCGGGCTTGATGATGGCACTCACTTCGCTATAAGCGTCTTTTTCGAGCATGAGTGCGCCCAGCACGGCTTCTTCCACTTGCAGGTCTTGCGGTTGCAGTTTTCCAAACTCGCTCACGATTTCACTCTCGTGCTGCGGTCGGCGGCGGTAGGTGCGATTTTCTTCGGGCATGATGAAAATGTGGTGATAATATGATGGATGTTGGTTTGGCTCTCGTTCCTCCCCCGTGGTGTGCGGCACAGCGAGTTTGCCGGGACGGGAGATGTTGGGACTGCAAAATTACGCTTCGCAGGGCAAAAAACGAGCAAAGCCGGCGGTGAACTTTTCCACACCTTATTAACAAGGGCCAGAAGTGTGATGCTTCTGACCCTTGCGTGATGAGAATAAAAACGGATGTTGTGACGATTAGCGCACGCGGCCCTGATAGCTGCCGTCGCGGGTATCGACCTCAATGACCTCGCCCTCGTTGCAGAAGAGAGGCACACGCACGGTGGCACCGGTTTCGACGGTGGCCGGCTTGAGGCTGTTGGTGGCGGTGTCGCCCTTCACGCCCGGCTCGGTGTAGGTGATGGTGAGCTTGGTCTTGATGGGCATCTCGGCAAAGAGAATGGTTTCGGTTGAAGCGTCGCTCACGACCTCCACGATGTCGCCCTCTTTCATATAGGCGGCTCCGGTGATCAACTCTTTGCTGATGGGAATCTGCTCATAGGTTTCTTGGTTCATGAAAATGGCATCCTCGCCGTCCATGTAAAGGTACTGATAGGGGCGGCGCTCCACACGCACGTCTTCAAGCTTTTCGCCGATGTTGAAGCGGCGCTCGAGCACGCGTCCATCGACCACGTTCTTCAGCTTGGTGCGCATAAAGGTGTTGCCTTTTCCGGGTTTCACATGCAGGAACTCAATGCAGAAATACAAATCGCCATCCATGCGGATGCAGGTTCCGTTTTTGATGTCTTGAGCGTTAATCATAAGATTTTGATTATTGTGTTGTTAAAATATTTTCGTGGTTTCGGCCTGCAAAGATAGTGAAATTCAGTTGCATTGCAAAATAAATGCCGAGCTAAATTCGCATATCGCGCTAAAACATGCGTGTGATGACAGAGAAGATGAAAAATGTTTGCTCAAATCGCTCGCCATTCAAAGAATAGTTATAATTTTACGCCCTTGAAACGAAGGAAGAAGAAATGACTGTGACGATCATAGTGGGGCTGCTCTTGCCGCTACTGGGCACCGTGCTGGGCTCGGCGATTGTGTTTTTGATGCGAGGCGAGATGCCTGTGCCGCTGCAAAAGACATTGCTGGGCTTTGCGTCGGGAGTAATGGTGGCCGCCTCGGTGTGGTCGCTGCTCATCCCGGCCATTGAGATGCGTGAGGCGGCTGGCGGCTGGGCCGTTATGCCCGCCGCAGTGGGCTTCATGGCGGGCATAGCCTTTTTGCTGCTCGTAGATGTGCTCACACCTCATCTCCACTTAGGCTCAACCCATCCCGAAGGGCTTCGCTCGCACTTGTCACGCACAGCGATGCTCGCGCTGGCGGTGACTATCCACAATCTTCCTGAAGGCATGGCCGTGGGGGTGGTGATAGCTGGAGCCGAGCAAAGCGTGTCGGGCATTTCGTTGGCCGATGCCCTCGCGGTTTCGCTGGGCATTGCCGTTCAGAACATTCCGGAGGGTGCCATTATCTCGATGCCCATGAGGGCCGCCGGCAACTCGCGGTGGAAATCTTTTTTCATAGGAGGACTGAGCGGCGTGGTGGAGCCGCTGGGCGGGTTGGCCATCGTGCTGCTTGCCTCGGTTTTCTTGCCGGTGCTTCCCTATCTGCTCGGATTTGCCGCGGGTGCCATGTGCTATGTGGTGGTGGAGGAATTGATTCCCGAAGCGTCGGGCGGCACTCACAGCAACCTGAATACGGTGGGATTTGCCATAGGCTTTGTTTTGATGATGATTCTCGACGTGGCGATGGGCTGACGCTTATGCCTTACAATCGGCCATGAGAGCCTTGCGGTCAAAA
The DNA here is from genome assembly GCA_017478855.1 of Muribaculaceae bacterium. GTDB lineage: Bacteria > Bacteroidota > Bacteroidia > Bacteroidales > Muribaculaceae > Sodaliphilus. The sequence goes on from JAFVCX010000007.1 coordinate 3,820, forward strand.
AAAACAGGTTTTTTTAGGTGATGGCTTGTGTAGTTTGAAAAAATGACGTAATTTTGCACCGCTTTTTGCGCAACCGAGAAAATAATTCAAAAAAACGATAAGAGATGAAACGTACATTCCAACCCTCGAATCTGAAGAAGGCTCACAAGCATGGCTTCCGCCATCGCATGAAGACCAAAGATGGTCGCAAGGTTCTTGCCCGTCGCCGCGCTAAAGGTCGTTACAGCCTCACAGTGAGCGACACTGTTTACAAGTAATTGGGCAACCATGAGCCTATGGCCTGCCGGTGAATGGGTCAGGTCATTCAGCAAGCATCGCCGTTGTGATTTCTGGTGGAGAAATCATGACGGCAGTTGTTGTTTGTGTGCGTTTCGGTTGCAGTGAATGTGTTATTGCTCGCGATGGGTCAGCGCGAAGTGTTTCCATAGGGGTGCGGCCATGAGGGCCTGAAGCATTTCGTTGCGGTTCAGCAGGCCGAGCACCTCATCGCGGCTCATGAGCAGCACTTCTATATCTTCGCTCTCATCGAGCTGCTGGCTGCCCACGCACTCCACGCCCGATGCCACGAAGCAGTGGGTGATGTTGTTGCAGATGCTGGGGTTCTGCCCGATGACCATGATTTCTTGCCATTGCCCGCCGGCATATCCCGTTTCCTCGCGCAATTCGCGTTGGGCGGCTTGCAGAGGTGGTTCGTTCTGCTCACAGGTGCCGGCGCACAGCTCAATCATCACTTCATCCATGGCATGACGATACTGGCGCACCATGACGTATTTCCCTTCAGGAGTGATGGCTATCACATTCACCCAGTTGGGGTACTCCAGCACGTAATGCTCCGGATTAACGACCCCATTGGGCAACTGCACTTTGTCGACTCGTGCCGTGAGCCACGGGCGCCGAATCAAGTAGCGGCTTTCGAGTGTGGTCCATTTTTTGATTTCTTTCTTCATGATACCAAGTGGAAATGTGAGAGGCGGCCCACGGTGAGCCGCCTCTCGGTGATTGCGTTTTACTTGACGAGGAGTGTTTTGCCTGCACTGTGGGCACTCATTTCGGGTGCCTGCTGGCTTTGCAGGGTGGCCACTCCGCTGCTGAAACTTCCCGGCTGTGTGGCATACACATCATAGGTGATGACGTGAGTGCCCTTGGGCAAGTGGTTAATGAAGATATTGGTGGCGGCATCGCGTGTTTCACGGTAGTAGCCCACACCCTCTTGGTAGCGATAGCCACTGGTCTTGTCGGTAGGCTCAAAACAAGCGGCACGTTCATCGGTAATGGTCACATAGTCCATGTCCTGACTGGTGACGATGACCATGCGCACCTGCACCTTATCGCCCGTGCTGATGGCACTGCCGGCTTGCGGTTTCCCGGCAGCATCATAGGCAAAAAACTCTTTGGAGATGCTTGCTTCATCTATGCTTACCTCTTTCACCTCGTTCATCGCTTGGCTGAACTGGCGATAGATGCCGCCCCAAGCCGGTGTGTCGCCCGCGCGTGTCACCACAAAGGTGCTGCCTGTGTGCGCTTGCACATCGCAGCGGCTGTAACCCACATAGGCATCAAATGGGTCGAGAGTCACCGGTGTGCCATCAATGGTGATTTCGGGTGCGTGGCTGCGCTCTAACCAGCTGCTGCCGCTTGAAAGCAGAGCATAGACGGCATCGGCGGCAAGGCTCGATGAGCCCCAATCGGTGGCACGCTTGCTCAGAAGCATCCATTGGCGCACCTCGTCCAGTTCCTCTTGTTTGGGATCGACTTCGTGCATGGCTTGCAGCACGATACTGGTGACGCCTATTTGCGAGGGCGTGAACCATCCGTTGCTGCCATAGCTGTCCCAATAACGGCCCAAGTCGGGCTTGACGATAGAGAATTGGCGAATGGACTCGATGATGCGCAAGGCCTCGGCACGCTTGCCGGCGCGGTTCAGCGTCACCGCATAGAATGCCTTGTTGCTGAGCGAGAGGTTTCGCTTGCCCCATTGCTTGGCCATGCCATTGATGGTGTTGCTCAGCAGTTTCTTCGTGTCGTTGCTCTTGGGAGCGTCGGGGAAAAGTGAGCGCACATAGGCATAGGTGGGATAGATGGCCTTCTTGTTCTCTTTTTTCTTGGAGAGAGCAAGGTATTCGCGGTCGAAGTAAGAGAGAGCTTTGTTGGTGATTTCGGCCAGCCGCTCGTCGTTGGGCTGATAGCCGAGGTGACGCAGCTCGCCCAGCAGTTCAAGCACTTGGCTTGTGGCCCATAGCGAGGACTTGCAGTTAGGATAGTCAAACCATGTGAATCCGCCGTCGGGGCGTTGCAGATTGGCCAGTGCGCTGACCAAAGCCTCGTGCCTGCTTTGCGCTTTGGCGGGGTCGAAGTAGTCGGCCAGTTGCTGCATCTGCAGCGTCTTTCGCTCGGCGGTGCGCAGCCACGGCGATTGCATGAGGGTGGTTATCTTCAGATCGCTGTTGCGGCTCAATGCGCTTACGAGCATCGAGTCTTGGGCATTTTCTTGCCAATAGTTGAAGGCCTCTTTGATGATGGGCTGCGAGTTCATGATGCCGCGAGCCACATTGAGTGCGAATAAGCTGTTGGCCAGCGAGGTGGCAACTTGATTGTTGTCGCTCATGATGCTGGGCAGCGCAGTCACGCAATACCACACGGGATTGTCGCAATATTCCAGTGTGACGCGGGCGTTATCGGGTGTTTCGGGCAGAGTGAACGTGTAGGTGCTGCGGTCGGTTCCAATGAAGAACGGCTGGGTTTCCACAATGGGCGAAACGGCCTCAAGCACAGGAATCATCACTTGCTCACCATCGCCAAAGGTGGCGTTAGCCGCTTTGACCCTGAAGCCCACAAAGGCCAGCGTGTCGGGTACGTTCCACTCGATAAACAGGGGGCGAGTGCCCATTGAATCGAGCGACTCATGGAACTTGCGCGACGCATACACTTGCTCGGTGCGTGGGTCAAAGATTTCCAAAATGGCATCGGCCTCACTGACTTGCTGGGTGGCGTTTTGCAAATTGGCGGCAAAGCGCACTTGGTCGCCATGGCGCACAAAACGTGGCAGCGACGATTTCACCATGAGTGGTTTGCGCGTGAGCACCTCACGGGTCATTTTGCCTGCGGCCAAATCGGGCGTATAGGCCAATGCTTGCACGAGCCACGTGGTGTTGAAGTTGGGTGCCTCAAACTCAATGCTGATGTTGCCCTGCGCGTCACTGGTGAGCATGGGCTTCCACAGGGCGGTTTTCACATCGGCAAGGCGCATCTCCACCTGCGCCAGCCGTTCTTCGTCAACCTCGGCATCGGTGGCCGCCTCTTCGACCGCAAGAAACACCTCGTCGGCAGCGTCCATGTTGTAATCAACCGCCACACCGGCTGCTTGGCCCTCGAGGCGTCGGTCGGCCGACTTATAGACCGGCGCTGCCTTCACATCTGCTAATGTGCGGGACAAGTAATCGAAATGATAGGTGGGCATGGGGATGCCTGCCCATAACGTGGTGCCGTAGGTGTAAAGCTGGGGAATTTGATAACGGTCCTTTACATCGAGCGTATGGGCCTGCCAATAGTTGTAGGTGTTCGTGATGTTGCCAAGATAAGTGTGCCGCACTTGAACCGGATTACTGTAAAGGTACGAGGGGCTAAAGCTCCAAGAGTTGTCGGCAAGGCTGTTAAGCGCCTTGTCATACATTTCGAGCAGCATGGCTCCTTGTTGGGGCTTGCCCTGTGCGTCGGTGAGCTGCATAGTCCATCGCTCGCTCTGCCCGGGGGTGAGCTGGTCGCGGAAAGCGGTGACCTTTATCTGCATGCCGCGCCGGTTGCGAGGGGCAGTCATAGTCACGTTCTCCTCATAGAAATTGGAGTTGCAAACGGTGAACAGCTGCACACCGATGATTTCATCGGCACGCTGCGGCACGTTGATGGTGAAGTCATGCATGCCACTCTTGTAATGCAGCCATCCTTCGGCAATGATTTGTTTTCTGCCCGATGCCACATAATAGATGTTTGCCTCTGGCGTGCTGGTGCCTATGGTGATGTGTGCCACGTTGTTGTTGTCCACGTAGTAACCGTTGGAGGGCACCCAAAGCGGGTGGTCGGGCACCGGGGCTTGCGCGTCGTTCATGCGGTAGAGATACAAATTAACGCGGCTAAAGTCATTGGACTCTTTGCTGCCGTCGACGGCCACACGCAAGCGATATTGCCCCGAAGCCATGCGGGTGAGATCAATCACAGGATTTTGCTGGCTTGTAGAGCCCGTGAGCAAGGTGTCGTCGGTCATGCTCTCCACAGCAAAGGTGAGGGGTAGCATGAAGTCGGCCGAATCGGTACTGCTGACGGTGACGGGCAGCCGCAATGCGCCGGTGTTGAGATGCTGGATGGGGCCATTGAGGGTGAGTTGTCGCTTGTTGCCTATGTGGAAGGCGGCCGAGGCTTCTTGGCTTTCGCCGGTGGCATCGGTCACTTGTGCATGAGCCTGATAGCTGTAATAGCATGGAATGAAGCGGTCACCGTTCAACTCCCTGAACAAAGAGTCGGCAAACGTGACCTCAAATTGTCCGTCTTTGTCGGTGGTGATGATGGTATCGGCCACGGCGGTGCTGCGCGAGCGCGGAAAACAACGCCACCACAGCCAGTCCCATTCATTCCGGCTGAGCGAGAGCTTCACTTCGCAGTTGGTCAGCGGCATGCCCGAATAAGTTTTGGCATTCCCTCGCACGGTGATGGGCTCGCCTTTCTGGAAGCTCAAGTGCTCCTGAGGAAATTGCACATAGAAAGTGGGCGTTTTGTAATCACTTACATTTATCGAATGATAGGCATACTGGTTGTCATTATGTGACAAAATGAGCGAATAGGAGCCTAACATGCGGTCATTCGGAATCAAGAACTCGCCTTGAGCGCGGCCATAGGCATCGGTGACGAGGGTGTCGGCTTTCACCTCTTTGTCATTGGCGTCGCGCAGCGTCACAATCACTTTCTTGCCGGCCAATACACGCCGGCTTTCTTGCTCTTGTTCATAGAGGATGCCGGTCCACTTCAGAGTTTCATCGGGGCGATAAATACCCAAGTCGGTGAAAAGCTCGGCCGAGGTGACCGATGTGGTGTAGTCAGCATTTCTCCTGAAGTCGGTGAGCGGCCCATAACGGTCGTCGCCCTTGCGTGTGTAGTAGGAGAAAGAACTATTGCCTCGGTTCACGGGCACAGTGGCTACGCCATCGCTATTGGTGACGGCACTCCAGCCTTTCTCGTCGGTCATGGTGGCTCCGCTCACGGCCGCGCCGTTTTTGATGTTCACCGCGATAAGATGGTTGATACCATCGGTGCGTGCCACATTGAACGACGCCAAATTATAGACTGCGATGACTTTGTTGCGCTGAAGATCGCTTGTGATGGTCTTTCCCTCGGCTTGATAGGCCGTGGTGATGATGTATTTGCCGAAAGGCAATGGAGCGATATCGAAGGTGTCGCGAAGCTCAAAGGGGAATTTGCCGCCGGTTGCCAGCGTGCGATGAGTGGTGCTGACCAGTTTCAGCTGCTTGGCGGTCAACTTGCTCTCGGCTACCAGCCCGTCGGGCAGGCGATACACCAGCACGTCATAGTCGCTCACATTGCGCGTCTGTGCCGTGATGTGGATAGGCTCGTCATTAGAAAAATTGCCGTTATGTGTGATGCCGACGCGTTTCCTCTCAATGGAACGAATGATGTTGGTCACCGTGGGAGTGTAGATGGACTTGGGCCATCGCTTCACATAGTCGCAAAAGGTGTCGTAGTATTTATCGGCACTCAGGTGGGTGAGCAAGTATCCGCTCTCTTCGGCGTGGGCATTCTCGTTATATAAGTCCATGCGTTGCTCCGAAACCGATTTTTGGGCAGAGGCGTTATACCCTAAACGCTCGATGTAGTGGTTGCGGGCATATAGCTGGGCCGCTAAGTCCTGTTGCGTGCTTCCCAGCCATGACTGGTAGAGTTTTGAGGAACTTTTATCGGTGAGAGCCAAGCCATGAAAGATGATGAACTGATAGAGTGTGGGCAGGTATTTTGCACCCAGCTCATTGCATTTGATGATGTCGGGCATCGAAGTGAGAGGGACTGCGGTCAACGCGGCCGAGTCGGCCACGGCCAGATTGATGAGCGAATCAATGCAAGAGTCGAAACGGGCTACGTCCCAAGCGTCATAAGGGTTTTCGTTGGCTTCTTCTTTCTTGTCGCTGTCGCTCATCCCTATGGGATTGACGCGATAGGAAGAGATGAACGCGGATTTATAGGACGATAACACGCTGGCCTGAAAATAGCGCAGCAGGGCACTGTATGGCGACCGCTTCTCCTTTTGGGCGGTCTTTTCGATCCTTTTGATGATGGATGGCAAATTGTCGCGGCTAATTTGGCTTTGGGCCAGCGAGGCTCGCACAATGGCATCGACGATTAGCTGGCCGTCACCGCTGTTAAGAGCCTTCTGCAAGTCGGCCTCAGCTTGCTTGGTGACATTTTGCGGATAGTTGAAATCAGGTACATTCTTGTCGCGAGCCACTGTGGTGACACACAAGGCCATCAAGAGCATCAGTGAGAAGATTATGCGTTTCATAATTGGGATGTATTATAAAGGTATTGTTGTAATAACGAATGAAAGGAGATTTTATTGAATGCCATAGGAGTCTTTGTGCGGAGATAGCAGCAAACTTTTCTCAAAAGAGCGTCACAGGCGGTTCATGGCCAGCTCGGTGAGCTGCTTGTGGCGCGTGTTGAGCACATGCAACACGAGGCCGCACATTTCGAGCAACATGGCCAGCATCACCACAAATCCACACACAATCAGCGTGGGGAATCGTGGCACCAATCCGGTGGCGAAATATTCGGCAAAAATGGGAATCATGCCCACTAAGCCTAACAGCAACAGTAGGCTTGCCAGCACGCTGAACGACATGAGCGGCCTATATTTCACAAAAAGCGAGAAGATGGTCCTAACCACCTTGATGCCGTCGGTCACGGTGTTGAGCTTTGAAGTGCTGCCGGCGGGGCGGTCGGTGTATTGAATGGGGACTGACTCGATGACGTAGTTGTTGTCGAGCGCATAGATGGTCATCTCGGTTTCGATTTCAAAACCTTGTGTGAGCACAGGGAACGTCTTCACAAAGAGGCGGCTGAAGGCACGGTAGCCCGACATGATGTCGGGGACATTGCTTTTGAACAGGCGATTGATGAGAAATCTTACCAGCAGGTTGCCGAAGTTGTGATATTTGCGCTTGTTCACAGTGAGGTAGGTTGACGAAAGGCAGTCGCCTATCACCATGTCAACCCCATTGTCGCAGACGAGCCGTGCCATGAGCGGCATGGCTTGCACGGGATAAGTGTCGTCGCCGTCAAGCATGATGTAGCAGTCGGCTTCTATCTGCCGGAACATGGAGCGAATCACATTGCCCTTTCCCTGCCGAGGTTCGTTTCTGACAATGGCTCCCGCTTCGCTGGCAAGGTCGCCCGTGCCGTCGGTGGAGTTGTTGTCATAGACGTAAACATCGGCTTGGGGTAGCGCCGTTTTGACCTCGGTCACGACTTTGGTGATCGTCGCAGCCTCGTTATAGCACGGAATGAGCACGGCAATCGTTTTAGCGCTTGATGAGGTGCTGCACATGGTTCTTGATTTTTGAAACGTGAATGAACTGCGACAAGTAGAGCAGGGCGGCCAGCCACATGACGAGGTAGTCGCGATGGGTGCAATGACCGTGGCTGTACACATGATTGATGGTGGCTTCTTGCCACACCAGCACGATGCAGCCCACCACAAGCAGCCAAATGCTTTGCCGCCACTGACCTTTGCGTATGCCCGACATCCACACCATCAGGCCCGCAATGCCAAAGATGACATACTTCTCAATGTTGTGAAAGTTGGGATAAATCCATCTTTTCACAATGTCAATCCAAATCTCAGTTTGCGATGTGGCCGTGTTGGCCGGCGAATGTTGCACCAGTCCACCGGTTACGCTGGCTGTGAGGTCATAATTGAGCAGCAGGTAGGTGATGAGCCACTTCGACACCCATAGGCCCGCATAGCCCACCGCCCATGCCGCGCTGAGAAGCACGATGGTCTTCATGCTTCTTTCCGGCATGCGATAGAGCATCAAGATGATGAGAGGCACGCCCAGTGTGATAATGGGTGTGGTGAAAAAATCAAAGTAGGCCGTGAAGGCTCCAATCGCAAAAAAGGTGAGTATTTGGGCGTGCAGCGTGCGTGTGAGCCGCCCCACAGTGAGAATCAGCACCATGCTCACCATCATGATGATGAAACATGGCGAGAAACACAACGAGAGGGGCACAGCCGTGAATCGCATCATATAGAGCGAAATGGTCATGCAAAGTGCCGCCGCGGGCGACAACCGCTTCCACAGGAGCACGAGCATGATGAGAGTGAGAGTGGCCATCAGAATGATGTTGAGCATCCTCATGCCCTGATAATCGGTGAAGACGAGCAAAGGGCGATACAGGAGCATGTAGCCATGCCAATATTTGCCGTAGCTCGTGAGTTGCGGCTCCACGGTGCCATCTATCAGGCCTTGCGTGTCGGCCGGCATGTCGAGCAGGTTGCGGTGGCGCATGGCCATGAGGGCGGCACGCACGGGCAGGCTGTCGTTGGCACAATAAGCCACATTGGCCATGTAGCAGTCGGTGAAGTTGCCCAGCTTGGCATCTTCGGGCGTGAAGACGTGCTTCTCGGTACCCTCGGCCACCAGCGTGACCACCGACCGGCGCAAGTTGGCCTCGATGGCACTGCGCGGAATATGGTGCACGGCCACAATGGCCGCTGTGAAACCCGCAAGCAGCAGCACATAGAGTATGGCGAGGCTGGTGATGGTTCTCTTCATGGAAACGAAAAGTTCTATAAAGTGTGTTGCAAATATACTAATTTTTGGCACAATAGCTGCATTTTTCTTGACAAGGTGTGTAAAAAAGCCGCGTCACCATTGCTCCAATAGTGGAAAACGCAATGGTGACGCGGTGTGTCATGTAGGTCGGGATGAAATTATAGCCCCAAAATAATGGCTACAAGTTCGTTGATGTCAGCCACATCCACGCGGTCGTCATCGTTGATGTAGGCACGTCGGTCGAAGTCTGATGCCGGACGCAAACCCATGATGACCTCTACCAGACAGTTCAGGTCGGCCACATTTACCTGACCGTCGAGGTTCACGTCGCCTCTGAGCCATGTTTCGGCTTCTCTTTCGCGCAGCTCAACGCGTTGCTCATTGCTCCACGCCGAGGTGCTGCCGTCGATGTAATGCGCTTGCACCTTAAAGTCGAAAATGCCGGCGGTGGTGAGGCCGCTCACCTCATAAGACTTGGCTGTGATGCCCTCAATCGTGCGATAGGTAGAGTCGCCGGCCTCAACTATTGCGAGGCGAGGCGCACTGGCGGCTTCTTGGGTGGCATCGCCCGCATAGATTTCGATGTGACTTAAAATCACACGTTTTCTTGAGGCTGTTGTGGCAAAGGTCACTTGCTGGCCGGCTGCGGCTTCCACATCGAGCACAACCACATAGTCGGTTTGGGTGGTGTTGGGGATGGTGAACAGCTGGCTGCTGCTGCCGCACGTCACTCTGAAACTGCAGTTGGTGTCGCTACTGTAACCGGAACTATAGGTGCCGGCCGTGAATTTCACCGTGAGTTTGCCGTTGCTCTGCGTCAGGTCAAGGGCCGGGCTGGTGAGTGTGCCGGCTCGCTGTGAGCTGCCGAACCTGATGCCGCCCGAAGCCAGATAAAGATAGCTGCCCGTCCATCCGCTATTGTCCATGTAGTTGTTGAGCGAGCTGCCAATGTTGGTGGTGCCTGCGGCATTGAACTTAGAGGTGGGGAATGTTTCGGAGAGCAGCAGCTGCACGGGAGGAATCTCAGGTTTCTTGCTCACATAGAGGGTGTAGCTCTGCACATTGGCCTCAGATGTTTCGTCGGTCCATTGAGCCACAAATGAGTTGGCGGTCACTTGGGTAGTGTCGGCCTCAAGCATCACAGGTTCGCTGGTGCGCAACAGCGCGGTGGCCGTGATGGGCACCGTCACGTCGGTGGCACCCTCCGCCTTCAGGGTGATGCTGGCCTGATAGTTGCCGTAGGTCTTGGGCGAGAATGTCACGGCAATGTCATTGCCCTCGGCGGCTTCGATGGCCGTGATAGTGGTCGTGGCAAGAGCAAAAGTTCCGCTCTCGTCGGTGAGCGTGGCGGTGATGTCGCCTCCCTCAAGGTTCACACCCTTCACATTGAGCGTTTGCTGAGCTGTTTCGTCCATCACGACATTGCCGAAGCTGACCGATTGCGGCGAAGTGATGATGGTGGGGCCACACGACACCAGCTGCTGCAGGCCGGCTAATGCGTCGAGTTTGCCGCCGCCAAAGCGGGCCGCGTGCGCACCATTGGTATAAGTGTCCTTGATGGCCGAGCTCTGCATCACGGCCTTCACGCGCTCAGGGGTGAGGGTGGGGTCGGCTTGCAGCCAGAGTGCCACGATGCCCGATGCGGTGGGTGTGGCCATCGACGTGCCGCTCATGGAGCCATAGCGGCTGCCATCGCTGTGATTGACGATGGTCATATACTCGTCGGCATTGCTGCTCGATGTGGATGAGGGATAGTTGCTGGTGTCATAACGGTTCACGCCGGCAATGAGCACCGCTCCGGGTGCCGAGATGGTGGGATAGGCTTTGCCATCGGGGCCACAACCGGTGCTATAGCTTGAAAATGGAGCGATGTCGCCCACGGTGTAACTGCTGTTGGTGTAGCTCACGCTATTGCTGGTGGTCACGGCTTTGCGGGTGACGTAAGCGCCGATCGACACCACTTTCTCGGCGGTCACGTCGTCGCTGCTTGAGCAATCGTCGCTACCTGCCGTGAGCGTGTAGTTGCCATAGGTCCCTCCAGTGGTGAAGAATCCGCTGGGAGCGTCCACACCCCAGCAATCGAATTGCGTGGCATTGGCACTGCTGCCATACACCACCATGGCGATGGCATAAGGATAGGTGTAGGGTGACGAGCCGGTGAGATATTGCTGGTTGCCCTTTGCCGTGCTGGTGACGTAGTAGCAATATTTGCCGCTATAATTATCAGTGCTGCGAGTCACCTTCATGCTGCCTGTAGAATAGGTG
>JAFVCX010000008.1 GCA_017478855.1 Muribaculaceae bacterium
AGCCCGTGTAGACCCACAGATTCAACCCTGCCTCATGAATGCGCCGCATAAGCTCCTCCACACCCTTGTGCTCCAAAGGGTCACCGCCGCTCAAGGTCACGGGGGCTTCGTTGGCCTCGATGACGCGCATAATCTCCTCCACGCTCATTTCGGTGCCGCCCATGGGATTCCACGATTGCGGATTGTGGCAGGCCGGGCAATGGTGGCTGCACCCGGCCAGATAGACCGACGTGCGCAACCCCGGCCCATCCACGCTCGTCCCCTCCACGATGCGCAGCACCCGCAGGGTGGTGTGGGGGTTATTCATGGACGACGCGGTCGTTGAGTTCGGCCAGCTTGCCGCTGTTCCAGCGGTCGGTGGTGCCCACGAGGTAGCCCGTGATGCGTTGCAGGCGGTCGATGTGGGTGCTGTGGCAATGGGGGCACTCGGTGAGGTTTTCGCTCGCATCCTCATAGCCGCAGTCCATGCAGCGGTTGCGGTTGTGGTTCACCGAGCAGTAGCCAATGTTGTAGCGATCCATCAGGTCCACCACATCGGCAATGGCCTGCGGGTTGTGGGTGGCGTCGCCGTCGATTTCCACATAGAAGATGTGGCCGCCGCGCGTCAGGTCGTGATAGGGGGCCTCCACTTCGGCCTTGCGCTTGGGGCTGCAGTGGTAATACACGGGCACGTGGTTGGAGTTGGTGTAGTAGATTTTGTCGGTCACGCCCGGAATGATGCCAAAGTCTTTGCGGTCGCGCTTGGTGAACTTGCCGCTCAACCCCTCGGCCGGAGTAGCCAGCACGCTGAAGTTGTGGCCATACTGGTCGCAGAAGTCCACCACACGGTCGCGCATGCGGGTGACGATGCGCAGGCCCAACGATTGGCTCTCTTCGCTCTCGCCGTGATGCTTGCCCGTGAGCGCTATCAGGCATTCGGCCAGACCAATGAAGCCAATGCCTAAGGTTCCCTGATTGATGACGCTCTCGATGGTTTGGTCGGGATGCAGCTTGTCGGCTCCGGTCCACAGCTGGCTCATGAGCAGCGGGAATTGCTTGGCCATGGCCGTTTTTTGGAATTCATAGCGGTCGCACAGCTGGCGGGCTGTGATGTCGAGCATCACGTCGAGTTTCTTGAAGAACGCCTCAATGCGCTCATTCTGGTCTTTGATGTCCATGCATTCGATGGCCAAGCGCACGATGTTGATGGTGGAGAACGAGAGGTTGCCGCGTCCCACCGAGGTCTTTTCGCCATAACGGTTCTCAAACACGCGTGTGCGGCAGCCCATTGTGGCCACTTCGTGCATGTAGCGTTTCGGGTCGTCGGCGCGCCACAGCTCGTGCTGGTTATAGGTGGCATCGAGGTTCACGAAGTTGGGGAAGAAGCGCCGAGCCGTCACCTTGCAGGCCAGCTGGTAGAGGTCGTAGTTGCGGTCGCCCGGCAGGTAGCTCACGCCGCGTTTTTTCTTCCAAATTTGGATGGGGAAGATGGCCGTTGAGCCGTTGCCCACGCCCTCGTAGGTGCTATTGAGAAGCTCGCGAATGATGCAGCGTCCCTCGGCACTGGTGTCGGTGCCATAGTTGATGCTGCTAAACACCACTTGGTTGCCGCCACGGCTGTGGATGGTGTTCATGTTGTGGATGAAAGCCTCCATGGCTTGGTGCACGCGTCCTGCCGTGCGGTTGATGGCATGCTGCTTGGCGCGCTCGCGACCGGTAAGGCCGTCGAGCGGCCGGATGATGAAGTCGTCGATCTCGGCTTCGTAAAGGTCGGCAAAATCTTGCCCCACGGCCTGCTCCACATATTTCACCTCTTCTATATAGGTGCGGCGCACAAACGGGGCCAAGAAGAAGTCAAATGCCGGGATGGCCTGCCCGCCGTGCATTTCGTTTTGAGCGGTTTCCATCGAGATGCAGGCGATCACGCTGGCCGTTTCGATGCGTTTGGCCGGGCGCGACTCGCCATGTCCTGCCACAAAACCGCCTTCGAGCACCTTGTCGAGCGGATGTTGCACGCAGGTGAGGCTTTTGGTGGGATAGTAGTCTTTGTCGTGGATGTGCAGATAGTTGCGGCGCACGGCATCGCGTGCCTCTTCGCTCAGCAGATAGTCGTCCACAAAGGGTTTTGTGGTTTCGCTCGCGAATTTCATCATCATGCCGGCGGGCGTGTCGGCGTTCATGTTGGCGTTTTCGCGGGTGATGTCGTTGTTTTTGGCGTTGATGATTTCCAAAAAGATGTCGCGCGTCTTGGCCTTGCGTGCCACGCTGCGCTTGTGGCGGTAGCTGATGTAGCAGCGGGCCACCTCTTTGCGGGGGCTCTTCATCAGTTCATATTCCACCATGTCTTGGATTTCCTCCACGGTCATCTGCTCGCGACCCCGGTTGCCAATGCGGTCGGCGATGCGCTGAATCAGGCTCTCGTCTTCGCCTGCTTCGGTTTGGAACATGGCCTTGCGGATGGCGGCCTTGATTTTTTCTTCGTTGTAACCCACGATGCGCCCGTCGCGCTTCACTACTGTTTGAATCATGACTATCTGTTTGGTTTTATGGTCGTTGAAAAACCCACACGGGGCGGGTGATTGAAATGCACTGCAAAACTAAACATTTCTTCTCAAAACGGCCAAACTTTTTGCCACAAAATTTTCAACAAATTTTCGTTTTGGAAAACTTTTTGCTATTAGAAATTTTTCAAATACTTATAAATCAATAAAATAAAAATATTTTTGGAAAACTTTGCTCGTTTGTGATGTTTTCAAAATTGTCTTTTCGGCCATCGCTTTGTGTGGTGTGTGTGGCACGTTTTGCCATTAATTTGCTCGTTTTCACAACAATTTCTTATCTTTGCACACACCACTCATATTCATTAGGCAGCTATGAAACGATTTTTTTCTTTTTGCGTCATCTTTTCGGCCCTCGCATCGCTCGCATGGGGGCAAAGTGGCAAAGACACCTATTACCAAACCGGTTCCTACACCTATGGCGACATCAGCCTGCCGTTCAGGCAGCTGGAAATTTTCCCCGAAAAGGAGGGCCGGCCGGCCCTTGTGGTGCAGCTGCATGGAGGCACAGCGCGGGGCGACGACAACACGGCCCAGCTCAACGCGGATGCGGTGGACAGCGTGGAGCACTGAGCGCCGCTGCCTGCACGCCTGCAGGGCGACGTGAACGAGGACGGCGTGGTGGATGTGGCCGACGTGAGCGCGCTCATCAACATCATCTTGCAACGCCCTTAACTGTTAAATTTTCTTCCCCGACAATCAACAATCATTAATTATTTGTTACCTTTGCCGCCGATTTCAAAAACACAACACAAAAAATATGCCACAGAATCTCGTAATCGTTGAGTCGCCGGCAAAGGCCAAAACCATCCAGAAGTTTTTGGGAAAAGACTTCAAGGTCATGTCGAGCTACGGTCACATTCGCGACCTGCTCAAAAAGGACTTCAGCATCGATGTGGACAAAGGTTTCGCTCCCATCTATGAAGTGCCCGACGACAAGAAGGAACTGGTGAAGCAGCTCAAGAAAGCCGCCAAAGAAGCCTCGGTGGTGTGGCTCGCGAGCGATGAAGACCGCGAGGGAGAAGCTATCGCGTGGCACCTCTATGAAGTGCTGGGGCTGAAGCCCGAAAACACGCGACGCATCGTGTTTCACGAGATTACCAAGCCGGCCATTCTCAAAGCCATTGAGCAGCCGCGCGACATCGACCGCAACTTGGTCGACGCGCAGCAGGCCCGCCGCGTGCTCGACCGCATCGTGGGTTTTGAGCTGTCGCCCGTGTTGTGGAAGAAAATCAAGCCGGCTCTCTCGGCCGGACGCGTGCAGAGTGTGGCCGTGAGGCTCATTGCCGACCGCGAACGCGAGATTCAGGCCTTTAAGAGCGAGCCTTACTTCCGCCTCACCGCGCAGTTGCAGCCCGACGGGTCGGATGAGGTGATTGCCGCCGAGCTGAACCGCCGCCTCGCCACGCGCGACGAGGCTCTCGCTTTTCTCGACGACTGCGGCAAGGCACGTTTCGCGGTGACCGACATCACGGTGAAACCCGTCAAGAAAAGCCCCGCACCGCCTTTCACCACCAGCACCTTGCAGCAAGAGGCCGCCCGCAAGCTCAGCTTCTCGGTGGCGCAGACCATGCGCGTGGCGCAAGCGCTCTATGAGGCCGGACACATCACTTATATGCGAACCGACTCGGTGAACCTGAGCGCCCTCGCTTTGGGCACCATCAGCGCCGAAATCAAGGCCAACATAGGCGAGCAGTACCTGAAGGTGCGCCGCTTTCACACCACCAGCAAAGGCGCGCAAGAGGCCCACGAGGCCATCCGCCCCACCTACATCAGCAGCCACGACATCGCCGGCACGGCACAGGAGAAGAAGCTCTATAACCTCATCTCGAAGCGCACCATCGCCTCGCAGATGGCCGACGCGCAGCTGGAGCGCACCTCCATCGAGGTGGGCGTGAGCAACCGCAGCGAGGTGTTTCAGGCCACGGGCGAGGTGGTGAAGTTTGACGGTTTCCTGAAAGTGTATTTCGAGTCGACCGACGACGACAACGCCGCCCCCGACGACTTGCACACCCTGCCCGCCGTCCGGACGGGCGACGCGCTCACCGCGCGGCAGGTCGAGGCAACCCAGCGGTTCACCCAGCAGCCACCGCGCTACAGCGAAGCTTCGCTCGTGCGCAAGCTCGAGGAACTGGGCATCGGCCGCCCCTCGACCTACGCCCCCACCATCAGCACCATTCAGCAGCGCGAATATGTGGCCAAAGGCGAGAACAAGGGCGAAAGACGCACCTATGAGGTGATGACTTTGAAGGACGGCAAAATCGCCACGCGCACCAAAAGCGAGGTTGTGGGCAACGACAAGGGCCGCCTTGTGCCCACCGACACCGGCCTCGTGGTGAACGACTTCCTGATGCAGTATTTCCCCTCCATCATGGACTATCATTTCACGGCTCGCGTCGAGGAGAACTTCGACGAGATTGCCGCCGGCAAGGAGCAGTGGAACCAAGATATCGAGAAATTCTACCACAATTTCCACCCCGACATCGAGCGCGTGTCGGCCTTGTGCTTGGAGCACAAGGTGGGCGAGCGCGTGCTGGGCACCGACCCCAAGACGGGCAAGGTGGTGTCGGTCAAGATAGGCCGCTATGGGCCGCTGGTGCAGATGGGCAGCAGCGACGATGAGGAGAAGCCGCGCTTTGCCTCGTTGCTCAAGTCGCAGTCGGTGAGCAGCATCACGCTCGATGAGGCGTTGCACCTCTTTGACCTGCCGCGCACGGTGGGCCAGTTTGAGGACAAAGATGTGGTGGCGGCCGTGGGGCGCTTCGGCCCTTACCTCAAGCATGGATCGGCCTTCGTGTCGATACCCAAGGAGTATTCCCCCGAATCCATCACGCTCCCCGAGGCCATCACCCTGATTGAGGCCAAACGGCAGGCGCAGGCCAAGGCCGTCATCAAGACTTTCGACGAAGAGCCCGGCTTGCAGGTGATGAACGGGCGCTTCGGCCCCTACATCGCTTGCAACAAGCAGAACTTCAAGAATCCACGCGGCACCGATGCCGCCTCGCTTACGCTGGAGCAGTGTCGCGACATCATGGCGCAGCAAGAGTCGGGTGCCAAGCCTAAGCGCCGTGTTGCCCGCCGCGCCACACGGAAGTGAAAAAGTTTCATTTTTTTAGATATTTATTTGTTCGCCTTTGCAAACTTTTTGCAAGGGCGATTTTTTACATATATATAATTATAATAAGGTGGCGAGGTGTAGTTGCTGGTGGGGCGGTGATGGTGCGCAACAAATGACAGGGGATGGGGCGAAAAAAATGGGGTTTGGGCGAAATTTTTTTGCTGATTCAGGAAAATGTTTTACCTTTGCAACTTGAAACCTTAAGGACTCGTAGCGTCGGGTCTGGTTTCCAGCCCATTGGGGGTAAGTTCCCCCAGTGGTTACATATCGAGCGTTATGCTTTATCCTTAGCAGAAAATCGCCAATTTTCAGAAGTTTGTGGGATAAGCAGTTGTTATGCGCTCATGCGTGCCTATACTTTATCCCCCGTAGGCGGGATGGCAGTATATGACGGCAGGCGTGGGGGATACTGTTTATTACAAATTGGGCGTTTGGCGATGCCTCTGCTAAATAAACCGACATTGCTCCACGCTCATTGTTTTTATGCCTGTGGGCAACGGGCAGGCAGTGCATGAGTGGCGGCGTGTCGGAAAATAAAGGAAGGTGTGATGGCTCTCTGATGAGAATTATTATCTGAATTGTTTTCTTAAACGTTATTTAACAATGAATTATTACTCAACGAAACTCCCTCGCATTGGAGTGTTATGCGCGTGGCTGCTGCTCCTGCTCGCCCCGCTTCGCTCGCAGGCGGCCCACCAAGAGATGGCGGCCTACACCTACGACCAGTACAAGCAGTTCACCTACTCGTGGACTGATGCCGACGGCGTGACGCACCCGAACGTGCCCATCACCGAGAAGGCCACCGAACCGCGGCAAATCATCGCCTTGCTGCGCGAAATCTATACCAATCCCAACATCCCCGGCATCCTCTATGGGGGATATGCTCAAAACAATGATACAAGACAGGGACTTGCTTTTTATAAAGGGGTGTATACGGGAAGTCATGTTACAACAACAGCTTGGAATATTGCAGATGCTGATGTGAAATCACCAACAACAGAAGGTTATACTGTTTTGATTGTTGCTGAGAAAGACACATATACGGGAGGTAACGATGCTGGTTCTGCAGGCCGAAAAGCCATGTCTTCCATATCGTCATACGACGACTTGGTTTCTTACATAAGTTCAAGTATCCGATCGGTCGAATTATTATGTAACGGAACGCGAGTTGGGAAGGCTGAGAATAAAAATAGAGGAACAATGTACTCTTTGTCGGGAACGTACAATCGATTCTTTTTCCTTTCAAAAGGACGTGCTCTTGGCTCTAAATTGACGATTAGCGGAACTACTTATGGTACTGACAAAACTAATGAAACATACTTGGTGGCACCTTTTGGCCGCATGTTTGAACAATTCAGCCCAGTTTCGGCATCGGGACAGAATACGTTGTCGGATTATTATGAACTACTTAAGTCGGGAAAAACACAAGACATTAAGCACGACTGTCCGTCTGTTATTGAATACCAACACTATTTTTCCATGAGTGGAAAGACGGGAACTGAAAGCTATGAGCTTTCTCCTCTCTGTTTCTATATTCCCGATTATCGATTACAAGGTCATGCCAGTCGAGATGTTACAAATTCTATAAAAGATCGAAGTTCGACGTTTATCTACGGCATCACGCTTGGGGCCGATGCTGAGCAGACCGAGCCGGAGAGCGACCACAAGTGGAAGGTGACCCTCACGTGGGAGTCGAGCTATAACCAAATCAACCTTGAAGAGTCGCAGACCTACTACATCTACCGCGTGGTGGACGGCGAGGTGCAGCCCGAGCCCATCGCCACCGTGCAGAGCAGCACCAAGGCCGGCAACGTGTGGACCGAAACGATTGACCAGCTCTACACGAGCCAAACGTTCACCTATGTGGTGCGCGGCAAGCCCGACGCGGCCAGCTTTGACCTCGCCACGAGCAACGAGCAGACCGTGGGCATTCCGGGCTATGACAAGCACGAGCGCCTCAAGCTTACCATCAATGGCGATTATGAGAGCACCTATGACTACCAGAACGAGCAAAACAAATATGCCAACTACATCGTGCTGAACAATGGCGTGGGCACCAGCGTGATCACGAGCGACTATCTGGCCGCCGACGGCACCGAGCGCGCTCCCACCACCATAGAGCTGCACCGCTACACGCAGGGC
>JAFVCX010000009.1 GCA_017478855.1 Muribaculaceae bacterium
ACAGACCCCTCGCCGTGGGCGATTTCGCGCAAGTGACTATTACCGAGGCGTTGCCTTTTGAACTGATAGGAGAGTCGCGGCCGTAACGGCGCGCGTCATTGACCTTTTTTGCGCAAGGCCCAGTGAAGCAGGCCAATCACAATCAAGCTAAAAATAATCACGCCAAAATAAAACAGCCCATCCCCATCGTTGACGCGCGATCGGGACATATAGGCTATAACGGCCAAGTAGACCAAAAGAGCCAGTGGCAACCAAGTGGAACGATTAATGCGCTTCATGGGCAAGAGGAACCTCGTGATAATAAGGTGATGTTTTAGGTGAAAATTCGCCACCGGTGAGGCGGTTGTAAATGTGGATGCACGCCCAAGCGTCGATGGCGGCATAGCGTTGCTGTGCAGGTGAGAGCGTTTCGGCCTCCCAGTTGGTGAGCCGCTGCCCCTTGCTGATGCGTTTCCCGAACAGAATGGCATAAATCTTTTGCAAGCTCAAATCGGCAATGAGATGCTCTCGCGCCACTTGCTGCAATTCGACAAATCCTCCCGATTTTACCGGCTCCAACCTATTGAGTTGTGCAAAATCATCGTGAATGGAGAGTCCTGCTTTCAGATGATTCTCGTCTTCAAGATAATCTTTCACTTTTCGAGGGATTCCCCCCAAGCGGTTCAGACGAAACAAAAAGGCTTCGTGTGGAGTGGCCAACTGCAAAAGAGCCACTTGGCGCATGCCTCCTCGCTGAAAGGAGGGGCGTGTTTCGGTGTCGAAACCCACCACCGCCTGCTTGCGCAGATGTGCCACGGCCGCATTCACTTGACCTATGGTGTCGATAACGTAGATGTCGCCATCATACTCCACCGGTGGCAGAGTGCTCAGGATTGCTTTGTCGATATTGACTTGATACATGATAGGGTGTTAAGGAGTGCAAAGGTACGCATTTCTTGCCAAATGATATGCTGTGATTTGCTTTTTTGTTGTAATTTTGTGCCTGCAATTCAAAAAAACGACGCAACACATGGATTTTCAACTGAAGGCCACAGCCGCCGGCAGTGCAGCGCGTGCCGGTGTCATTACCACTGCTCATGGCACGATTCTCACTCCCATCTTTATGCCCGTGGGCACGTTGGGCGCGGTGAAGGCCGTCCACATGGCAGAGTTGCGCGACGACGTTAAAGCTCAAATCATTCTGGGCAATACCTATCACCTCTATTTGCGCCCGGGAATGGACATCATGCATAAGGCCGGCGGATTGCACCGGTTTAATGGCTGGGAGCGTCCCATACTGACCGATAGTGGTGGTTTTCAGGTGTTTTCATTAAGTTCAAATCGCAAGCTCAAAGAAGAAGGGGTGACGTTTAGCAGCCACATTGACGGCTCAAAACACTTGTTTACTCCTGAAAATGTGGTGGAGATACAGCGCACCATTGGCAGCGATATCATGATGGCCCTTGATGAATGCACACCCGGCACAAGCGACCGCTCTTATGCCGAAAAATCTTTGCGCCTCACGCAACGCTGGTTGGAGCGTGGCTGGAAACACTTTAATGCCACCGCGCCGCTCTATGTGCATGGTCAGGCCTATTTCCCCATTGTGCAGGGTTGTGTGTATCCCGACTTGCGTCGCGACGCGGCCAAGCATGTGGCCGACCTCGGTGCCGAGGGCAATGCGATTGGCGGTCTGGCCGTGGGCGAGCCTACCGAGGTGATGTATGACATGATTGAGGTAGTGAACGAGGAACTTCCGGCCAATCGTCCGCGCTACTTGATGGGAGTGGGCACACCGGCCAATATTCTTGAGGCCATCGACCGCGGAGTAGACATGATGGACTGCGTGATGCCTACTCGCAATGGCCGCAATGGAATGCTGTTTACCCGCCACGGTATCATGAATATGCGCAACCGCAAATGGGCCGATGACTTTGCGCCGCTGCAAGAAGATGGCCCATCGGTGGTGGATCACGTGTATTCGCGTGCCTACTTGCGCCATTTGTTCATTTCACAAGAATTGCTCGCCATGCAAATTGCGAGCATCCATAATTTGGCGTTCTACCTGTGGCTCGTGAGCGAGGCCCGCAAGCATATTGTTGCCGGTGATTTCAAGCAATGGAAAACCGACATGGTGGAGCGGGTGCAGCGACGTTTGTAGTAGTGTTTTTTGATAGAAGAGGGCATGAGCCAAGAAGATAAAAACATAACTGAAGTGACACCCCAAGAGCCGGTGCAAGAAAACTTGCCGGCTGATGCCATCCAAAAGGCCAAACCCTTGCGTGGCCCGCTGGTGAAGCGCTTTGACCGCTACATCATCAAGAATTTCTTGGGCACCTATGTGTTTGCCATCTTGCTGCTGGCTGCCATTGTGGTGATGTTTGACATCAACGAGAAATTGGACGCTGTGCTGACGGCTCCCATCAAGGCAACTGTCTTTCAGTATTTCATGAACTTTCTGCCCTTCATCATCAGCCAGTTCAGCCCGCTATTCACATTCATCTCGGTCATATTTTTCACCTCGCGTCTTGCCGACCGCAGTGAAATCATTGCCATGCTTTCGAGTGGCATCACTTTTAAGCGCCTTGCGGTGCCCTATATGATGTGTGCCGCACTGATTGCCGCGCTGTCGTTTGTACTGATGGCTTATGTGATACCTCCGGCCAACCAAGAGCGCATCGCCTACACCAACCGATGGGTAAAAAACAAAGAAGTGACTTATGCCGATAACATTCAGGTGCAGGTAAGACCCGGAGTGATGGCTTACATCTCACGCTATGACAACACCACTCGCACCGGTTTTCGCTTCTCGCTTGAGCAATTTGACGGCAAAACCATGAAATCGCGCCTCACGGCAGAAAGCATACGCTATGACACATTGGGCCGATGGACACTCAACAGCTACACCCTGCGCAACTTCAATGGACTGAAAGAAAAAATGACGCAAGGAACGGTTCTCGACACCTTGCTCAACTTAGAGCCGCGAGATTTCCTGATTTCAAAGAATGATGAGCAAATGCTCACCTCGCCCCAACTGCGCGAATACATTGACCGGCAAAAGGCCCGTGGTGTGGCCAACATCAAGAACTTTGAGATTGAATATGAGAGACGTTATGCCATGACGGCTGCTGCGTTTATCCTCACCATCATAGGCCTGTCGCTCTCGTCGCGCAAGGTGCGGGGCGGCATGGGCTTGAATATAGGTATCGGGCTGCTGTTGAGCTTCAGCTATATTTTATTTATGACCGTGACATCCACGTTTGCTGTTTCTGGCTACACATCGGCCCGGGTGGCCATGTGGATTCCCAATATTTTATATACTCTCATTGCCATTTACCTCTATCGCCGCGCTTCACGATAAAAAAGAGCGTTTGTTTTGTTGCTAAAAGGAGAAACTATCGTCTATATGAAGGAAACCTTTTGTTTCCCTAACCCAAATGATTCGTAAGGTATGACTAAAAAGTGGATTTTGCTCATCATCGTGATGTGGCTTATGGGCGTGCAACTGTTTGCCGCCGAGAAAACAGTAAGAACCTTGACACCCCAAGAAGCCGTGGCCGACCTTGACTCGATGGTCGCGCTCATAGAGCAGGTGCATCCCAATCCATATGCTCATCTGAAGAAAAAAACTCTTAACAAAGCTGTGAAGGCAAGTCGCCAGCGCTTGCAGCTGCAATCGGTTTCGGCCACCGAATTGTATCTGGAACTTGCCCGAATTGCTGCCCTTTTCGGAGAAGGACATCTCCTCATAACGCCGAAGTCTATATTTTCCTCCAACATGAGGCCATTCAGGATTGCGTCGTGTGTAAGCGTTGATGTCCGCAACGGACGAATGACTTTGGATTGCGACACCGTGATAGATGGCGTGGCCCTTCGAAAAGGAGATGAGATTGTGAAGATAGGCGGAAAGAACACACGTAAGATTGTCAAAGAACTATTGCACTACATTTCAGGTGAAAAAAACTTTTTCAAATATGAACATCTTCCTCATGAATCCTCAACACGGGCGTGGCTCAATCTGCGCTTGAAAGAAGGTGGCCTGAATGAGCTGGATGTGAAGACGTCGCAAGGAGTGAAGCACATTCGGGTGCTGCCCAAGAAAAAAGTGGCAACACAAAGCACGACGGCGCAATCTCAGAAGTCGTGGAGCTGGGAGATGCTGAACGACACCGTGATGCTACTACACTTTGACCAATGCGATTGGGATGGATTCAAGGAGTTCGCTGCCGACATGTTTGCACATTTGCGGACACAAAAAATACCATATTTCATCATTGATAATCGCGAGAATGGAGGCGGCATCTCATATGCGAGCGATGAAATTTGTCGATATATAGCGCACGAGCCATTCACATGGCTGAACAAAGTGGTGATGCGCAGCTCGGAGCCGCAACGCTCATTTTACCGCAACTATCATAAAGAAGAAAGCGACAGTGCGCTGCTTGAGATGCTGGACGAATGTTTGTCGATGCCCGATACGATTATTTCTTATGTGGAAACAGACTATGTGGAGCCTTACCCTGACAGCCTGCGCTATGAGGGAAAGGTGTATTTGCTTAACAGTCACACAACTTTCTCATCGGCCAGCTCACTGGCCGGAGAGTTTAAGCACTACCGCATGGGAATCACGGTGGGTGAAGAAACAGGAGGCATGAACATATCATCGGGTGAAATTATTGCCGTCACTTTACCGCACAGCGGGTTCAGCTTGTGGATTCCCACCAAAATCTTCTATATGGTGGGCTATGACGAGAATAGTCCCGTTCACGGCATTTTGCCCGACGTGGCTGTGCCTCAAAAGGACGCCCTTGCCAAAGCTTTGCAGCTCATAGGCAAACAATAGCGGGCAGATATAAACGAAGAGAGTCGCATCCATTTTGGGTGTGACTCTCTTATATAAAGTGATGTGTGAGATTCTGTGTCTTTATCGGGCAGCGTAGCGAATGTTGTCGTTGGCCAGCTGCTTATAAGCCCACACGCCTTGCTGCGAGAGTTCCACGATAGTGGTTCCACCATCGGGGGCTACGGTGCGCACATGCGTGTCGTCCACATAGGCAAACAGAAAGTGCTCTTCACCGTCGCGCTCCACGCTCCAAGATTTTTCTTTTGCGTCAAAGTTAAGGCGGGTCACGCTCTTATCATTCAGATTGGTGATGGTGTAGCCGGTGGCATCGCTTTGCAGCATGTATTTGGCATCTTTCCCATCGATGATTTTCGTTTCGGCTGTAACCGGATTTTCACCCGACCAAAATTCCACTGAGTTAAGAATGAACAGGTCGGCCAGCCCGCATAATTCGTACACGGGCAAAATCCACATCGCCACAAAAACAATTTCATTAACAAACTTGTCGCCCACTTGGCGATTCCAACTCAATACCTTGTTGGTCAATGCGAAGCTTCCCACACAGGATTGCAACGTAATGGATGCTGTCAAGGCCAGCACCACAGCAACAGATAGATACGTTTTTTTCATAATGCTCGTTTTTTTTGAGTTTAACAATTTTATAAACGGACTTTCATCGCAATTTATTGCAAAAAGAGCTGATATAATTCATTTTTGAAAGGCTTGCTCAGCTTGGATGCTTATGAACGCGCGTCACTTCTCGTGATGGTTGCAGAAGTACAGGTAGTGCTGTTCTACTTCGGCGACATAGGCAACCGTTTGCCGCCCCCGAAAATAGCCAAACCGGCACACGGGGTCATTGTAGTATTGCGGACTTTGCTTCCACAAAATGGTTTCTTCCACATGACCATACCATAACGTGTCGCATCTCTCGTGTTTTCTCGCTAATGCGATAGCATCGATCACATGACCAATGCCCGCATTATAGGCGGCAAGGGTGAAGCGGATGCGCTCAGACGGATTGCCTATATAGGGCCGCAAAAGAGCGTCCACGTCTTTGATGCTCTGCACGGCCACCCTAATGCTTGGCTCGGGCTGGGTGAGTTGCTCCGGCGACAGGCCGTAGGCGGCGGCAGTGCTGGGCATGAGCTGCATGATGCCTCGGGCACCGGCCCACGACACGGCGTTGGGGTCGAAATGCGACTCGGTGTAGCACATGGCGGCGAGCAGTCGCCAGTCCCAATGAATGAGGCGACTGTAATGACGAAACAAGCTGTCGTAGGGCGATATGCAGCCCGGAGGTGTGACGGGAGCAACTGCGGCAGTGTCGTGCAGAATGCCGCTGCGACTAATTTCAAAATAGCGACGCAAGGCACTCTTGGAATAGTTGCGTGCATTGGAAGAGGCAGCCCACTGGTTGATGGAGTCGGCCAGCCATTCGTTGGTGTGGCTCACGGCCCACGATTGCCTTTGGGCAAAACTGATGGGCAGTGAAATGTCGATGTTGTTATAATAGGTATGGTTGAGCATGGCGATATCGCTATCGACCACGGTGAGTGGAATCTTCCCCTCGCTCACCATGGCGATAAGTTCTTCGGTAGCAATAGTGTCGCTCACAATGTGGCGAATGGTGATGCCACCTCCTATCTCGTTGTTGAGGTTGCGAAGCCGCGAATCGTATTTGGAACCTTTCTCAACCCAGATTTCTTTTCCCACAAGCTGTGTGACATCGGTCATTAGGCTGTCGCTTTTGGGCTGCACGAGTACCTGATGGGTTTCGTTGATGGCTCCGCAGGGCAATATGCGCCGCTTGTACTCGGCCGTGAGCGGGATTTCAGCGGCCAGAAGCTGCACACTGTCTTCTTCCAGCCATTGCAGGAGTTGTGCCATGTGTGGGGCCACTTTGAACTTGATGGCAATGTGCCGGCTGCGTGCAAAGTTGCAAATGCGGTCGTAGTCATAACCCAAAGTGTCGTCTTTGAGGATGAAAAAACCGGTGGGGCTATACAGTGTTCCCACCACGAGCGTGTCGGGCAGTGGATGTTCCTCGTGGATGCTATGAGAGCAACCCGTGAGAATGATGTGCGCCACGCAGATGCATGTGAGAGATGCGAGCGTGATGCGCTGTCTAATATTCAAAAGTGCCATGCTGCGTGGCTATGGTGAGGCGATTGGCCGGAGCCTCTTCAACATGCCCCACGATACGGGCTTCGATGCCAAACTCTTGGGCCACGTCGATGACGGCTTGGGCATCGGCCGGTTTTACATAGATTTCCATGCGGTGACCCATGTTGAACACCTCATACATTTCGCGCCAAGCGGTGCCGCTTTGTTGCTGGATGAGTGAGAACAGCGGTGGAGTGGGGAAGAGATTGTCTTTAACCACATGCTTGTTGCTGACGAAGTGCATCACTTTGGTCTGTGCGCCTCCAGTGCAGTGCACTATGCCATGAATGCCCGGACGCATGACTGACAGTAGCCGCCTGATGACGGGAGCATAGGTGCGAGTGGGCGAAAGCACCAGCTGGCCCGCATTGAGCGGCGTGCCGGGCACGGGGTCAAGCAGACGCATGGTGCCGGAGTAGACCAGTTCGTCGGGGACGGCCGCATCGTAACTCTCAGGGAATTTCGTGGCAAGATAGTGCGACATCACGTCGTGCCGGGCACTGGTGAGCCCATTGCTTCCCATGCCGCCATTGTAACGGGTTTCATAGGAGGCTTGCACCATCGAGGCCAGTCCCACAATGACGTCCCCCCCTGCAATGTGGGCGTTGTCGATGACC
>JAFVCX010000010.1 GCA_017478855.1 Muribaculaceae bacterium
ACGGCACGACAGGAGCGCAGGCCGGCCCCCCACCCCAAAAAAAGACGCGGAGAAAAAACAGCACAAAAGAAAAAAAGGAGCAGAAAATGTGTTTCTGCTCCTTTGTGAAACTTTTTCGCTTGCCCGCGATTCAGAATTTCACGCCCAAGCTATATAAGATGAACGACTGCACATCGGTGTACTCATCGATGATTTTACTCACAGGCTTGCCATGCCCATGGCCCGCGTTGGTGTCGATGCGAATGAGTTTTGGAGCGTCGCCCGTATTGGCAGCCTGTAACGCCGCGGCATATTTGAACGAGTGGGCCGGGACCACGCGGTCGTCGTGGTCGCTGGTTGTGACAAGGATGGGAGGATAGACCGTGCCATCGTTCTTGATGGTGTGCAAG
This sequence comes from Muribaculaceae bacterium, assembly GCA_017478855.1. Lineage (GTDB taxonomy): Bacteria > Bacteroidota > Bacteroidia > Bacteroidales > Muribaculaceae > Sodaliphilus. Next base: position 390 of record JAFVCX010000010.1, read on the forward strand.
GGCGAATATCCACGCAGGTATTCAAACATTTCTTTGGAATCATCGCTACGGCCGTAGTCGGGAGCCCAATTCCAACCAATAGTGAACTGATGGTAACGCAACATATCCATCACACCCACTTGAGGGACAGCCGCGCCCCACAAGTCGGGCCGCTGATTGACCACAGCACCCACCAGCAGGCCACCATTGCTTCCTCCGTTGCAAGCTATCTTGCGCGGAGCCGAATATCCCTCGGCGATGAGCCACTCGGCAGCGGCGATGAAATCGTCAAACACATTTTGCTTCTGCATCTTTGTGCCGGCTCGATGCCATTCCTCGCCATACTCGCCACCGCCTCGCAAGCAAGTGAATGCGGCGATGCCACCCTTGTCGAGCAGGGCGAAGGGCGTGCGGGTGTAGCTGAAAGCCGGATTCATGCTGATGTTGAAGCCGCCATAACCATATAAGAACACGGGGCGTTTGCCATCGCGTTTCATTCCTTTCTTATATATAAGGAACATGGGCACGCGCGTGCCGTCTTTGCTCGGATAAAAAACTTGCTCGGTCACATAGTCGCTGGGCGTGAGTGCCACTTTGGGTGCAAAAAGCTGCTGGCTCTGCCCCGTGGCAAGGTCATATTTATAAATACTGGTGGGGAAAGTGTAGCTTGTGAAGCTATAAAACACCTCCGGGTCGTTCTTGCGGCAACTGAAACCCACCGAGCCAAAAGTGGGGAGTGAGATTTCGCGCACCTCTCGACCGGCGGCATCGTAAACGTAGGGGTGCGTTGAGGCATCGCGATCATAGCTCAGGATAAATTGTCCGCCAGCCATGCGGGCATCGCTCAACACCCATTCACGCTCGGCCACAAAATCGGCGCATCGCCCCTTGCCCAAGTTGTTCAAGTCATAAGCCACCACTTTCCATCGCGGGGCACCGTCATTGGTCATCACATAAATTTTGCCGTCCTGCACCCCGATGGGATTGTGCTGATAGTGCATGTCGTCGGCCAGACAAATGTAGTGCGGATTGATGTCGGTGCGGTCTTTCACATAGAGCGCATTGCCATCGCCATCGCTCACCCATGCAAAAAGGAACCGTTCATCGCCTTTAACGTCGTCGACCACCGAAACTTGGTGAAACATCAGTGGCTCGGCACGGTTTTCAAGCTCCACATAGTCATCGCTCTGTGGTGTGCCCAATCGATGATAATACACTTTATGAAATTCATTCTTCGACGAGCGGGCATCCTCAGGCTTGTCGTAGGCACTATAAAAGAAACCGTTTCCCAGCCATTCGGCTCCGGTAAACTTTGCCCACTCGATATGGTCGGGGAGCAGTTGCCCCGTTTCAAGGTCTTTCACAAAGATTTCATTCCAATCGCTGCCATTGCGGGTTATCACATAGGCCAAGTAGCGGCCATCACCCGAAAAATCTATGCTTTGCAAAGCAACCGTGCCGTCGGCCGAAAGCGTGTTGGGGTCGAGCACCACACGAGCTTCTCCATCAAGCGCGTCTTTCACATAGAGCACACTCTGGTTCTGCAAGCCATCATTGCGATAAAAATAATATTTGCCTTTCACTTTGAATGGTGCGCCCATCTTCTCATAATTGGCAAGTTGCGTGAGCCGCTTGCGCACTTTGTCGCGAAAAGGGATGCGTTTCAAGTAATCTTGCGTGAGTTTATTCTCTGCCTCCACCCATTGGGCTGTTTCGGCACTGTTGTCGTCCTCAAGCCATCTGTACGGGTCGGGCACATGGATTCCAAAATAGTTGTCCACAGTATCCACCTGCCGAGCCTGCGGATACACGATGGAGCGAGCCTGCATGGCCGCTGCGCCTGCAAGAATTGCACTCATAATTATCAGTTTCTTCATATTGAACCGGTTAAGTTAGTAATTTGCATTTAATATAATAGGTGTAGCAACGTTTGCCCCACGGCTTTGAGCGTTGACGGGTCTATTTGATCCATCGTGTCGTGTGTGGTGTGCCATGCGCTAAAGAAACCGCTACCCTCTTGATCGGGACGCATGTCGATGATATCCAGACAGGGGATGCCGGCAATGCGGTTGATATAAATATGGTCGTCGGTCACAGCACCGCCTTGTGTGCCGACAAAATAGTTGCCATATCCGGCCTCTCGTGCCACATTCCACACATGTCCCACAAAACCCGAAGCATACTCCATCGAGAAATATTCGGGGGCGAAACGAGCGCCACGCGCGCCCACCATATCAAGCAAAACGCCATAGTGAGGCGTGGTTGAGACCCATTGCGGATGTCGCGCCCAATATTGCGTGCCCAAAGCCCATGAGTCCTCGTCGCCATCGGTGCCCCAGTCTTCCACATCCACAAGCAGAATATCCACGCCCACGGTTGGCGGCATGCCGCGCAGGCAACGAGCCAACTCAAGCAGCACCGCCACACCACTTGCAGCATCGTTTGCTCCCATCACCGGCCGGCGGCGCATCGAAGGGTCGGGGTCGGCATCGGCCCATGGACGGCAGTCCCAGTGCGCGAGCAGCAACACCCGGTTTTCGATTTCGGGACGAAAGGCCGCATATATGTTTTTCAGGCCGAGCTTTGTGCCGTCGAAAGTAGTGACCGATGCCTGCTGCACCAGCACCGTGTCGGCCACAGCTTCCAGCTGCCGGGTGAGCCATTGAGCGCATGCAGCATGCGCCGATGTGCCGGGCACTCGGGGGCCAAACTCACACTGGCGAGCCACCAGTGCATAAGCAGAATCGGCGTCGAACTGAGGCACCGATGACTGACCGCCGGCCGCCTGATGAACAGCAGCCTTGTTGTTAGCACACGACATGGCGCATAATGCCCACGCGACCATCACATATAATATTCTCATCATGATTAATGGCACTTAGAAAAACTTAACAAAGTTACGAAAAACGCCACACACGCATGCGTCCTACCCTCTTTTTTATAAAATAATAACGAATCGCCATCAATGCCAAAGGGCATGCCAGCCATACAAGCGACATGCCCTCTGTTTCATTTCAAAATCTATTCGTCCTCTCTATTATTTTGCAGGAGCCTCTGCTGCGGGTGCAGCAGGAGCCTCGGTTGCAGCGGGAGCGGCTTGCTCTTGAGTCTGCGTTTCAAAGCTGGGAGCCTGTGTTTCCACGCCCGGCAGTTTCTTGATTTGAGGTGTGCCTTGCACAATGCTGGGAGCCTGCACAAAAGCCGAAGCGATGCTGAGCACGCAAATGAATATGGCGAGAGCCCAAGTGGCTTTCTCAACAAACTCGGTGGTGCGTTTCACTCCGGCAAACTGGTTGTAGCCGCTCACGTTGGCAGCCAGACCGCCGCCTTTAGACTTCTGAATGAGCACGACCCCAACGAGGAGAACTGAAGCAATCAAGATAAGGACTGCAAAAATTACATAAAGTGTCATTGTCTATTTTTTATTTAAGTGTTTCTGATTCAGCACCAATTTTCGCAAGAAACGAATTTGGTCTGCAAAGTAAATACTTTTTTCTGGATAATTCACATTAATATTTTCAATTATTTCGAGTGCTTGTGCATATTTTTGCCGTGTAATATAGAGTTTGGCAAGGCTTTCACTAAGCATCGACGGGTCTTCTGTCATGGGTTCATCTATTTGAACCCCAGCAACTTCAGCAGCTTCTTCGGCTTCCACATGCTGCTGGGCGGCAGTCATCCCCAATTCGCGTTCGCGCTGCATGCTCTCGCTAATAAATTGATCGATGAGCGCATCTTGGCTGTCGCGCTTCTCATCACTTGTGCGGCCCGGGCGGCCCTCCTGACGTTCTTGCGCGGCAAGCACATCGGCATAATCGGGCATGGGATTGAATATGGCAGCGTTCAGGGCCTCAATCTCTTTGGCACTTGAGTGGCCATACGATTCGAGGAAACGGTCGATGGTAGTGTCGGTGTCGGGAGTAACCGGTTTGGGCGTTTCGGGGTAAAAATTTGCAAACCGCTCCATGTCTTCGCCCAGATGCAATGCCAGCGTGCGGCGGTCGGGACACGCGATAGCGAGCCGTGCCAGCAGGTCTTCGTTACCAGTCACGCCGTTGCGTTTGAGAAACAACAGCAACGGCAGCGCATAATACGGATGCTGCGCCAAAACCTCATCGAGCCACTCTCGGCCAACCGGAGCCGAGGGGTCGTCCACGAGACGCATGATCTCATCGTTCATCTCCTTCATATCTTCTTGCATTACCAGTCGCCAATCGTGGCATTAAATATCAAATCGGCCAAATCTTTCGTGATTTGGTTGCATAACTCATCTTGCACGTCAGAGAGCATCTCCGAGCTGGAGAAGTCACGATAGGCTGAGAATGACTTGTCGCTCGACAGCTCCGGCTTGCGATTATTGGTGTAACGCACACGCACCGTGATGGTCAGGCGCGTTTGGCTGGCGTAGGCATCTTCGCCCACTGCTTGTGGCGTGAGCGTGTAACCCGTAATCTCGCCTTCCATGCGCAAGTCGGTATTCATATTGTCGAGCACACGCAAGCGGGTTTGTTGCTCCACCATGTCAATCATTCGGTTTTCAAATAGTTGCTGCAAGGGAGGATAGACGAGTGCTGCCCTGATGGGGAACTCGCCAAAGGAAATGGTCTTATACACCGAATAGTCGATGGACGCGCCGTTGAGCGTGTAGCGAGGCACACACGATTGCGACACCAGCAACACCAACCAAGCAAGAAGTGTGAGCAAACGTTTCATCAGTCAAGGTTATAAAGTTTGATTTTCCGATAGAGCGTACGCTCGCTGATTTGCAATTCTTGCGCCGTGAGCTTGCGCCGACCACCGTTGCGAGCCAGCGACTCCTTGATGGTGTCGCGTTCGGTTTCTTCCAGCGTGCGCACGTGTGTGGCTTCCACATCGAGCACGTTATCGGTCAGGTCAACCACCGAATTAACCGGCGATGACCCACTGGGCGCACTGCTGCGATGCGGCATGATGGGTTGCGTGTCGTGAGCGCCGTAGCCCAACTGCTTAGACTCTCGGCGCAAATCACCCAAGCGGCTCACGTAGTGCGGCGTGACCTCCATGGTATCGCCACGTTGCTCCACTTGCATTTTGAGAGCCTCCAATTCGCTTTGCAACTGCTTGATGAGGGCAAACATCAGTTCCCTGTCGCGTGCATAGTCCACTTGAGGCTGGGCATCCACGGTGGCCAGCTCGGCCTTGGGCAGATAGGAGCGCAGTGTTTCGGCGCTCACGGTGCGGCCGCTTTCAAACAAAGCCACCTGCTCAATGATATTTTTCAGCTGGCGCACATTTCCCGGCCAGTAATAACTCATGATGCGCTCGCGGGCCGTTTCATCAAACTCCACACGCGGCATACCATTGTTCTCGGCAAAATCGCCGGTAAATTTGCGCACCAGCAGCCAAATGTCGTCGCCACGGTCACGCAGAGGCGGCACATCGATTTCCACCGTCGAAAGCCGGTAATATAAGTCTTCCCTGAATTTGCCTTCCTTGATGGCTTGCATCATATTTTTATTGGTAGCGGCCACCACACGGATGTTGGTTTTTTGAGGAGAGTTGGCACCCACCTTGATAAACTCACCGCTCTCGAGCACACGCAGCAGCCTTGCCTGTGTGCTCAAGGGCATTTCGGCCACTTCATCGAGAAAAATGGTGCCCCCATCGGCCTCCTCGAAATAGCCTTTATGGTCACGCTCGGCACCTGTGAACGAGCCTTTCACATGGCCGAACAGTTCGCTGTCGATGGTACCTTCGGGAATGGCGCCACAGTTCACGGCAATGTATTTTTTATGGCGACGCGCACTGTTGTCGTGAATCATTTTGGGAAAACTCTCCTTTCCCGTTCCGCTTTCGCCTATCACGAGCGCCGAGAGGTCCACCTTAGCCACCTGAAGGGCGCGGTGCAAAGCGGCCATCAAACCCTCGCTCTTGCCAATGATGCCAAAGCGACGCTGGGCCGACAGGATTTCAGAACTCACTTTTTCCATAGTTTCATTGCATAAGTTTGTTGTTTCAAAAACTGTCCCAAAGCGTCCACCGATTCATATTGTGCTTGCACTTCGGGCATGATGGGTCGGCCTACCGACACTCTGAAAGTGTCGCCCTTGCGACGGAACACCTCGGCCGGCAGCCGCAAGGTGCGCAATCGCCAGTCAATCATCCCTAAGATAGTAAACCAAGGGCTGTTGTGGCCATGAAAATAGATGGGAATCACCGGCACTTTAAGTTTGCGAATGATGCTGACGACCGAGGGCTGCCACTGGCGATCTTCGATGTGCAGGTCGCGTGTGAATTTCGATACCGCGCCAGCCGGAAAGAAACCCAGCGGATGCCCCTCGCGCACATGACGCATCGCCGAGGCGATGCCGCGCACCGACACCGCCCGCTTCTGGGGGTCGTCGCTGGCCAGCGCGTCCACGGCGATAAAGTTGGGGCGCATGGCCGAAATGTGGTTCAGCACCATGTTCACCATCACTTTGAAATCAGGACGCTGCTCGCCCACCAGTTTAATGAGCATAATGCCATCAAGCGCGCCAAAAGGGTGATTGCTCACAGTGATGAATCCGTCTTGCGGCAAGTTTTTAAGCACTTCTTCGCCGTGCACAATTATTTTTGCCTGCAAGTCATTGAGCAGCCCTTGCACAAAGGGCACGCCCGGCGTGTGGCAGTTGTGGCGATGAATCCAGTTCACCTTATCCACTGCCAGCAATTTCATGAGAAACGACACCAGCCGGGGCTTGCCATCGAAAAATGGCACCATTTGGCGAATGTCATCATAATTGAGAACATCTGGTTTTATAGTCAGGTCAGTAGTATCCATGCATTTTGCTTTTGGAGCGGCAAAGATACTACAAAAAAACCAATGACGTGACAAAATGTCACGATTTTTTACGCTTACTCGCTTTCAGCGGCTTTCTGCACAGGTGCAAGCACCTCCACGCGGTTGCTGTCGGCCTCAATGGCGGTGACAATGCAAGTGGTGTTGCCACGCCACGGCAATTTGCCTTTATAGCGACCATAATCCACCACCAGCCTACGGCCATCGGCACTCCAGCGCATCGCCTCGCGAGCCACCGAGTCGGCAATGATGGTAAAGGCCACCGTGTCGCGACGCACCTCCTCGTCATCGGCATAAAAGGTGGTCAGCAACTTGCCCTCATAGGTAGTGAATACGCTTCCCTCGGTGTGCACATCTAAAATCCACCCCTTATATTGCCCCTGCTCATAGGCATGAATATAGCGAGCCCACAGCCACCAGCACAAAAACAGCAGCAGCAATGCCGCCACCAAAAACAGCACCGTGCGCACCGTGTTGTGGCGCCGTTCAATAGTCGATTCTGCGATTTCACGTTCTTCGCGTTCTTGCGCCGTTTCCCGATGCGGCTCCCTGATGTGTTTTTCCTCTTCCTGCTCGTTCAGGAAGTTGTCGTCAAAATTATCGTTCATAGTGATTGTTCTTCGGTGACCCCTGTTATTTCTTTTTTGTCATTTCTGTCTAATGCTATGCCCACAAAGGCTATCACGCCCAGCACAATGATGAGCAACTGCTGCACGCCCCAAACCAGCCATGAGAATGCCGAAGCCTGCGCATCATAGGGGGCACTGGGCGGAAACGCGCCCACACCATAGAGCGACAGACCAAAGATGATGGCAAATTGCCACGGCCCCAAGCCCCCGTTGCTGGGCACCGCCATGCCTATGCTGCTCAGCACAAACAGCACCAGCACCGGCAAAGCACCTAACTGCACCGTAAAAGCAAAAGCCTTCGACGCAATATACAATTGCAGATAATAGCAACCCCAAATGAGCAACGTGTAGCCCAAGAAATACCATTTTCCCTTCATGCTCACTATGGCAGCAAAGCCATCCCACAGGTTGTGCAGCACGCCGCGCAGGCCAGCCACCACGCGATTCTCGCTCTTGCTGCGATATAGCCACAGCAAAGCCAGCACGCCCAACACACACAGCACGCCCACGCTCCAAAGCGTCAGCGTGGCCGCCGATGCGCCGCCATCGCGCTGATCCCAGAACTTCCAAAATGCGTCTTGTGCCCAAAAGAAGGTCACGACAGCGAGCAAGAGCACCGTCACAGTGTCGCTCAAGCGGTCGCCCACCAGCGAGCCGAGCACGGTGGCAAACGAGGCTTGCTCTCGCCGGGCCACATAGCCCGCACGCCATACTTCGCCCAAGCGCGGGAACAGCAGATTCACAAAATAAGTGCCAAAGATGGAGTACACCAGCGCATATAAGGGAGTGTGTATGCCTATGGCACGCAACTGCAACCGCCAGCGCAGGGCACGAAACACATGGCTCAACACACTCACGATCACCACCGGCACAAACCAGCGATAATCCACATCTTGTCGCAGGCTGGTCTTGATGGCCTCCAAGTCCACGTTGGCATAGAGAAACCACGCCAACCCCACACTGATGACCACCGGAATGCCATACTTGATAAATATAGAAATCAGTTTTTTCACTGCCGTTTCACTTTAAGACTGCAAAATTAGTGCAAACCGAAAACAATACAAAATAAACTCGTTTATTTTTGTTGTTGAGGTGCCGCCTAATTAATCTAACATTAGTGCAAGGTGAGCGCAAATGCAAATTTATTTGCAATTTGCCGAACCGAAGCCTCATTTCGAGGTGCAGCCTCAACATGGGGCGGATGGTCACTGAAGGCCAATCGCGCTGATGGCAACGGTTGCATTCAGCAACTCCCGGAGAACCCACATTTAGGAAAAGGATGGGCCATGAGGGCTGTTTCGCGGCTTTTATTTTGTGCAACGCGCGATTTTTGTTACCTTTGTGGGTTGGAAACGAAACACGCACTGCAAAATGCAAGTAAGAGCGAAAAAATCATTGGGACAACACTTCCTCACCGATTTGAATGTGGCCGAGCGAATCGCACGCACCCTCGACGGGTGCGATATGCCCGTGCTCGAAGTGGGGCCGGGCATGGGCGTGCTCACCCAATTCCTGATTGAACAGCATCACGACCTGCGCGTGGTGGAGCTTGACCAAGAGAGCGTTGACTACCTGCAAGTGCATTTTCCACAGCTGCAAGGTCGCATCATTGAAGCCGATTTCTTGCAACTCGACTTGCGTGCCACCATGGGCCATGCACCCTTTGCCGTCATAGGGAATTACCCCTACAACATTTCGTCGCAAATCTTGTTCAAAGTGCTGGAGCATAAAGACCAAGTGCCCGTGTGCAGTGGCATGTTTCAACGCGAGGTGGCACAGCGCGTGGCTTCAGGCCCCGGTTCAAAAGACTATGGCATCCTCTCGGTGCTGTTGCAGGTGTGGTATGACATTGAATACCTTTTCACCGTCGACGAGCATGTGTTTAATCCTCCGCCAAAGGTAAAATCTGGGGTCATTCGCCTCACGCGAAACAAGGTCACGCATCCCGGATGCGATGAGCGTTTGCTGCAAAAAGTGGTGAAGGCGGCCTTTGGCCAGCGACGCAAAATGCTCCGCAACTCCATGCGCAGCCTGTTTCCTCCCAATTGCCCCGAGCTGAGCGACCCCTTGTTTAATCGCAGGCCCGAACAGATGTCGGTGCAAGATTTCATTGGCCTCACCAACCGCGTAGCGGAGTATCAACCCTCAAAAACCACAGCTCATGAAGGAGATTAACGAAGAATACATTGAGGAATTGCGCGACTTGATCAAGACACAAGACGCCACTCAGTTGCTTGCCGCTATAAACGACATGCATCCCGCCGACATCGCCGAGATCGTGAGCGACCTTGATGCCGATGAGGCCCTTTTCCTGTTGCAGCTGCTCGACGATGAAACCGCCGCCGATGTTCTTGTGGAACTCGATGAGGACGAGCGTGGCGACCTGCTGGAGTTGATGAGCAACGAAGATATTGCCCGCCAGCTGGAGCAGATGGACGCCAACGATGCTGTGGACGTGATCCAAGAGCTTGACGACGACGATCGCGAAGATGTGATTAAGCACATCGACGATGTGGAGCAGGCAGGCGACATCGTAGATCTTCTGCAATATGACGAGGACACCGCCGGTGGTCACATGAGCACCGAGATGATTGTGGTGAATGAGAACCTCTCTATGCCCGACTGCATCAAGACTATGCGCGAGCAGGCCGGCGACATGGATGAAATCTACAACATCTATGTGGTGGACGACGACAATCGCCTCAAAGGCATCTTCCCTCTGAAGACCACCATCACCAATCCCAGCGCCAACAAGATTAAGCATGTGATGGAGCCTGACCCCATCTCGGTGCGTACCGATACGCCCATCGACGATGTGGCCCTCGACTTTGAGAAATATGACCTCGTGGCCATGCCTGTGGTCGATTCCATTGGTCGCTTGGTGGGACGCATCACGGTGGACGACATCATGGAGCAAGTGCGCGAACAAAGCGAGCGCGACTACCAGTTGGCTTCGGGTATCAGTGCCGACATCGAAACCGACGATAACATTTTCATGCAAGTCAGGGCGCGATTGCCGTGGCTCCTGATAGGTCTTGCCGGAGGAATCCTCAATGCGCGCATTCTTGGAGGCAGCGAGGACAATTTGCTGAGCGTGCTGCCGGGCATCGCGTTCTTCATTCCGCTCATTGGTGGCACGGGCGGTAATGTGGGCACGCAATCGAGCGCCATTGTGGTGCAAGGTTTGGCCAACGGCAGCCTTGAATTGCGGCAGGCCGGCAAGCATCTGCTCAAGGAATTGGGCTTTGCATTGATTATTGCACTGGTCATTTCAGGCCTCATCTATGGCTACAACACCCTCTTCCCCAGCGACCGCGCCACCGCCACTGTCACTTCGCTGGCTGTGAGCCTCTCGCTGTTTTGTGTCATCTTGTTCGCCTCGCTCTTTGGTGCCATGGTGCCCATCGCCCTTGAGAAACTCAAGATTGACCCCGCGCTGGCCACCGGCCCCTTCATTCAGGTGACTAACGACATCGTGGGCATGTCCATCTACATGACCGTGAGCACATGGCTCATCCACACTTTCTCCCATCTGTTATAATTATCAACCCTGCCAAGAAATAACGCTGAATAAAAACATGAACAAAGTCATTATCATCGGTTGCGGCGGCGTGGGAACCGTGTGTGCACACAAATGCGCACAGAATCCCGACGTGTTTCATGAAATCGTGATTGCATCGCGCAACAAAACCAAATGCGACGCAGTGGCTCGGGCCATCGGCGCACCCAACATCACCACTGACCAAGTGGATGCCGACGACGTGGAGCAGCTTGTGGCACTCTTCAACCGTCATAAGCCCAATCTGGTCATCAATTTGGCTCTCCCCTATCAAGACCTCACCATCATGGAAGCCTGCCTCAAGTGCGGAGTGAACTATCTGGACACGGCCAACTATGAGCCGCGCGACGAAGCTCATTTCGAATACAGCTGGCAATGGGCCTACCGCGAACGGTTTGAGCAAGCCGGGCTCACGGCCATCTTGGGCTGCGGTTTTGACCCGGGAGTGAGCGGCATCTACACCGCACGCGCTGCCAAGCACCACTTCAAGGAGATGCACTACCTCGACATCGTGGATTGCAATGCCGGCAACCATGGCAAAGCCTTTGCCACCAACTTCAATCCCGAAATCAACATACGCGAGATCACTCAAAAGGGTCGCTACTGGCAAGATGGTCAGTGGGTGCAAACCGGAGCGCTCGAGATTCACAAGCCGCTCACCTATCCTGAAATCGGGCCGCGTGAGAGCTATCTGATGTATCACGAGGAACTGGAGTCGCTCGTGCTCAACTATCCCACCATTAAGCGTGCACGCTTTTGGATGACTTTTGGGCAGGAATACCTCACTCACCTGCGCGTGATTCAAGACATTGGCATGGCTCGCATCGACCCCATCATGTATAATGGCGTGGAGATTGTGCCCTTGCAGTTCCTCAAAGCCGTGCTGCCCAATCCTCAAGACCTCGGCGAGAACTACACCGGTCAGACCTCCATCGGTTGCCGCATCAGTGGCATTGGCAAAGACGGCCCGCCTCTCACCTACTACATCTATAACAACTGCGACCATCATGCAGCCTATGAGGAAACCGGCATGCAAGCTGTGAGCTACACCACCGGCGTACCTGCCATGACGGGTGCCATGATGTTCCTCAAAGGGTTGTGGGTAAAGCCCGGCGTACACAACGTGGAGGAGTTCGACCCCGATCCGTTCCTCGACGAAGTGGCCAAGCAAGGCCTGCCGTGGCATGAGCAATTCAACATCGACCTTGAGTTGTAAATTCAGCGACAAAAAGGGCGGTCGAAGATTTCCTGTTCTCAACCGCCCTTTTGCTTTTCTCGCCTTGTGCCGCGAGTGAACACGGCATCAGAAGCTGTCGAAGCACAATGGCAGCAAGGCGGCAATGCTCGACACGCGATAGATGCGCTCACGGCCCACAAGATAGATGGCGATGGGATGCGGAGCGTTTTTCTCGAACTCAAGAATGGCCTGACGACACACGCCACAAGGCGCACATGGCTCTTCTACAAAGTCGCCGCGCGTGTGTGCTGTCACCGCAAGCATCTTGATGGGCACTCCCGGATAGTTGGCTCCGGCATTATAGATGGCACTGCGTTCACCACATATTCCGGCAAACGCCGCGTTTTCCTGATTGGCCCCCTTAATAAACACGCCATTATCGAGCAATAGGGCCGCGCCCACATGAAAATTGCTATAAGGGGCATAAGATGCTTGGGTGGCCTCACGAGCAAGGTTCACCAGCTGCAATTCTTGGTCGTTCAACTCATCGTAGGAGAGTTCCTCTATCTTGGTGTTAATGTTTCGTTCTTTCATAAGCGTAAAAATGATTTGCTGATGCGCAAAATTAGCGAAAGTTTTTCAAACATCCAACTCACCCGCGCCATTTGTCTTGTTTTTGCAATGGTCGTGGCATTCGGTTTGCCGGCCCAACGGCTCAACGCAAGCTATCTTGCCTATATTGAGCAGTATAAAGATATCGCTTTGGCTCACGAGCAGGAATTTGGCATTCCGGCTTGCATCACGTTGGCGCAAGGTTTGCTCGAAAGTTCTGCCGGCAAGAGCTACCTCGCAAGGCGCGGCAACAATCACTTTGGCATAAAATGCTATAGCTGGAGTGGCCCTGCCGTGGAGTATGACGACTCTTTGCAACACAGCTGTTATCGCAGTTACGGCTGCGCCGAAGATTCCTTTCTCGACCATGCCAAGTTCCTGAAAGGGAAGCGTTACAGCTCACTTTACACGCTCGATATCACCGACTATGCCGCTTGGGCCGCAGGGCTGCGTGCTTGCGGTTATGCCGAAGATCCGGCCTATCCCAAGAAGCTCATCGCCATCATTGAGCAATATGAGCTGCACAGGCTCACTCCAAGCGTGGCTGCGCCCTCAGCCGACCAGTCCGATTCAGAACGGGTGCGCACCCGTGTGGCCGGTGCTTTTGGCTCCGCGTCGTCCCGCAAGAGCGAACCGGTGCCGGTGTTGCCGCGTCATGTGGCCATGCCCCGGGGCACGGCTCTATCAAGTGCCGACAACGATTAATCCGTGACCTCGCTTTATTTGGCGTGAGCCGCCTCCATGATGCGAGCCTCGATTTCCTCGGCAAGCTCAGGATTATCGGCCACCATTTGCTTGGCGGCATCACGGCCTTGACCCAATTTCGAGCCTTCATAGCTGAACCACGAGCCGCTTTTCTTTACGATGCCGTAGTCCACACCCATGTCGATAATCTCGCTTTCACGGCTGATGCCCTGCCCGAACATGATGTCGAACTCCGCTTTGCGGAAGGGAGGCGCCACCTTGTTTTTCACCACTTTCACGCGTGTGAGATTGCCCAGCACTTTCTCGCCATCCTTGATTTGCCCCAAGCGACGAATGTCGAGGCGCACCGACGAATAGAACTTCAACGCATTGCCACCCGTGGTCGTTTCGGGGTTGCCAAACATCATGCCAATTTTCTCGCGCAACTGGTTGATGAAGATGCAGCATGTGTTGGTCTTGCTGATGGTCGCCGTGAGCTTGCGAAGAGCTTGCGACATGAGGCGAGCTTGCAGACCCACCTTGTTTTCTCCCATGTCACCCTCGATTTCGGCCTTTGGCGTGAGCGCGGCCACACTGTCAATCACAATAATGTCGATGGCCGAGCTGCGAATGAGCTGGTCGGCGATTTCAAGTGCCTGCTCACCATTGTCGGGCTGCGAAATCCACAAATTGTTCACATCCACACCCAGCGCCTCGGCATAAAACCGGTCGAAGGCATGCTCGGCATCGATGATGGCTGCAATGCCACCCATTCGCTGTGCCTCAGCTATGGCATGAATGGCCAGCGTGGTCTTACCACTCGATTCGGGTCCATAGATTTCGATGATTCTTCCTCTTGGGTAACCACCCACTCCCAGAGCAAGATTCAAACCGATGGAACCGGTGGGAATCACCTCAATATTTTCGATATTGTCGTCGCCCATTTTCATGATGGAGCCGCGTCCGAAAGTCTTGTCAATTTTGTCCATCGCCACTTGCAATGCCTTCAGTTTCTCAGCACTCACCGCAGCGCGAGCCGGCTGCTCGGCAGGATTCATGATGTTGTTGTCTTCCATATTCTTTTTTTGTTTTTAATGTTATTAATCTGATTCACGATGCAAAATTAGTCATTGTGGGTGCCATTTTTCGGCACAACAATCACAACAAACATTAACTATCGAATTTCTTCATAGTCGGCATCTTCAATTTGGCTTTCAGTGCCCGAAAAACTTTCGGTCGCCACCTCCTCGCGCGGGCCGGTCATTTCTTCAAAGTCGGCATATTCACCTTCTGCCTCGTCATAGCGCTTGCGAGCCGTCGTGCGGTCGTCGCTACGGTTATAGGTGTCATTGTAGTCGTCGCGGGCTTGCCTATAAGCCTCTTCATAACCCTTGCGAGCCGCGTTCACCGTACGCCACAGCTTAAACAATCTGTATAACACATAGCACAAGAAGGCACCAATCAAATAACTCATACTCGTTCACTATTACGGATTGATAACAGAAGTGACAGCAGCACATAAAGGATGATGGCGGCCGCAAAACCCGGCACACCCAACCATGCCACAAAGGCCACTGTGGCCACAACAAGGACGTATTGCGGCCAGTTCTCGGCCACACGCAAAGAGTGCACTTTGAGCGAGAACATGCGCAAATTGCTCACCATGAGCAACGCCACAATCACCACCACGGCCACCACGGCCAGCAAACTGAGCGTGTGGTGTGAAGCATAAAAATCGCAGAAACCCAGCCAAAACAACGCGTTGGCCGGTATAGGCAAGCCTATGAAAGTGGTGCTTTGCCGCGTGTCCACATTAAAGCGGGCAAGCCGCAATGCGCCCATGATGGCAATGAACAGCGCGGTCAGCCCCACCCAAGCCATTTCGGGGCGGGCCTCCCGCACCAAGTTGAGCAGCATCATGGCCGGAGCCAGTCCGAAACTCACCAAGTCGCTCAGAGAATCCAATTCTTTTCCTATGGGGCTAACGGCATGCAGCAATCGAGCGGCAAAACCATCTAAAAAATCGGCCACGGCAGCCAGAGCCACAAACAAGGTGGCCAACTGATAACCCGCCAATCCCCGACAAGTGATTTGCGTGCCTTGAAACGCCGCCACCACGGCCAACGAGCCACACAGCAAGTTGAGGCAAGTGATGGTGTTAGGAATATATTTCTTCATACAAGGGAAAATCGATGAAATGTTGTTGTGCTTATCGTTTTAAGCGCGCCACTTGGGTTTCGCCACCCCACGTTTTGTCACCCAACCTCACAAGAATCTCGGTGTCGAGCGGCAAAAAGATGTCCACGCGCGAGCCAAACTTGATAAATCCGATAAAATCATTCACGTCGACCTGCTCTTCAGGCTCCACATAGGTGACGATGCGCCGTGCCACCGCGCCGGCGATTTGGCGCACAAGGATGTCGTCGCCGCCCGGAGTGCGAATCACGATGGACGAGCGCTCGTTGTCGGTGCTCGATTTGGGCAGATTGGCCGCCAAGAAGCGTCCCGAATGATGCTTCACATATTTGACCAGCCCACGCACAGGCACCCAGTTAGCATGCACGTTAAAGACAGTCATGAACACCGAGAGCTGTATCACATTGCGATGCAGGCATTCGTCCTCATACACTTCTTCCAAAGCCACCACCGTGCCATCTACACTCGACACCACCGCCTTGCCATCGTTCTCACCCTTGAAATGGCGGCGAGGCAGCCTGAAGAAATTCACCACCAGACCAAACAGAATCACCGAGAGAGTGATGAAACTGATGTAGATGACGCGGGTGGGGATAAATGCCACCACCGCCGCATTGATGGTCACAAGGATGAGCAGCAACAAGAGAATGATGTTCTGACCCTCATGATGTAGCTTGACTTTCATATTTTTACAGAACTAAACATCAATTAAATCAACAAAGGTACAACTTTTTCGGCAAATTTGCAAGATGCCACCTAAAATGGCGGCAAATATCATCCGTCGGCGAAACTGAAAGGGGAGATGCGATGTTGCAACTCGCATCTCCCCCCCTTCAAGTTATGGGTGCGGGAAATATCAGCGACGGCGAGCCGGTGCGGCGGCCGTCTTGTTTTCCCAATTCACATTCCAAATGGCCACGCGGTCTTTGTTGGCATCCTGTGCCGAAGGACTCAAGTTAGTGATCGTGATGACAAAATCACCCGTCACGTCGAGCGTTTCCTCAAACTTATAGACTTGTGATTTCACCGGTGCGGTTTGCGACACATTCCACGATTTCACCGTCTGCCCGTTTTGGGTCACACTCACCACAAAGCCAATGGCCGAATCGCCATAGGGCATGCCATAGTTGAATGAGAGTTTGGTGATGCCGTTGGGCAGCGTGGGCGATGTCACCGAGCCTGCCGCGCTAGTTTTTCCATTGAGGCAGGGAGCCATGGCATACTCGGTGGTGGACCCGTCTTTATAGCCAATGAATTGGAACACGGGATTGCTATCCACCGCGCCACCTTGCAGCAAGTTGCAATTAGTGGCCGCCCAACCGGCCGTGCTGGTAAGAGCACCGTAGGTAGAGCGTGGAGCGCCGTTGTTCATCGTTTCAAAGTCGGCACGAGTGGCATTCACGGGCTGGGGGTTCACCGAGCCGGCATTGAACTTCACGTCGTCGAGGCACCATGTAGCATAATTGGCGTCGGCGGTCGCATAGAAGCGGAATCCAATGTAGTAGGTGCCATCATATTGGCTCAAATCGAGTTGCGCGGTCACCCAATCGCTATAAGTGGGCGAGCCGCCAGTGGGAGTAGCCAAAGTGGGGTTCAATTTAGTCAATGTGGCCGTAGCGGGATCGGAGGAGCTCAAAAGATATACCTCAAATTTGCTGGTCGTGCTACCATAGCCGGCCACCTGCGTGCGGAACGAGAGCGTTTTGTTGTCGGCCTTGCTGATGGCAACAGCAGGGGTAATGAGCCACGAATCGAATGGCGGTGTGCCACGATAGCCGGTCATTGCGGCATAGGTGTTGCCATCGAACGAAGTTGTGTACCAAGCCTTATTGCCCGATACTTGCACATTGAGCCAGTCGCTGGGCAGGCCGTTTTCGAAGTTCTCGTCTAGACTGGTCACGCCGCCTGTGGCAATGCTCATGCGATACTCATCCACGGTGCCGCTGTTGCCCAAAATGCCATTGGCATTCATGTATTTGCCTGATTCGCCTTTGACCCAAATCTGGGTTTGATAGACCTCGGGGTTATCTTTCAGGTTGGCCGCCTCACGGAAGCGCGAGCCTTGCGGCAGAGCCACCACAACGCATTGCGCGATGTCTTTCACATCGGGCTTGTCGGCAATCACCAGCGTGGTGGCCAGCGTGGTGGGTGCTTTCCACTCGATATCGCCATTACCGCTGATGGTCTTCACTTCGGGAGCCACCGCGCCCACGACGTAACCCGTCGTCCAGCGCACTTTTCCGTTGCCCTGATTCTCGATAAACTCGGCCACGGTGAAAGGATCGGTTTTCGTGCCTTTCGTGTCCATGTCGAAGTCCACGTCGTCGAGGTCGCGCAGATAGAGCTGCCAATTATCCGACCCCGTTAGCACCAAAACGCCGGTGAGGTTACCCTCGGTAACGGGCAGTACCTCGCTGTGGAAATCGGCATAGTTGCTATTGGTCACCGACATCTGGTTGCCGTCGGCATCTCTGACGATGCGGGTGGTGGTAGCGCTTGGCTCGCTGAAGGTGAGGGTTCCATCGGCGCCGTCCCACGTCAGCCCCTGAATCGTCACCAGTTGGCCCGAATATTTGAGTTGGGTTTCGGTGTCGGTCTTACCTTGAAAATCGGTGATTTTGCAATCGATGGGATTCACATTCTCAACAGTGGGCAAACCATTGATTTCACAGAACTCCTTGAAAATCTCAAGTTGCATGCGACCGGCCTCCCATGTGCTTTGAGCAGCATACCACTCAGGATAGCCCAGCAGGTACTGACCATTATATTTGCCAATCCAGCGGTCTTTGAGGTTCAGCACGATTTCCTGCCCCACACGATAGGTGGTGGCCAGCGAGTTAGCGTCGATAGAGATGCCTATACCGCCCGTTTCATCTTGAATATACATCACCTTGTAGATGTTGCCGCTGTTGTCGTTGGCACTCACCCAACCGTGGATAACCACGTCGTCCTTGATGGTGTCGCAGAAGTTTCGCCCTTCTTGCCAATATTTCGCCTTCAGGTCGGCAATGGTGGTGTTGGGCGTATGTGTTGCTTTGGGCACGACCATAGGCGGGTTGTCGAAGTCCTCATGGCATCCCGTGGTCACCGCCGTCATGAACAGCACACACAGATAGAAAAAGAATCTCTTGGTAGTCATATCTTTGTCGTTTTTTATTGTTATCAATATGATGAATTAGAAGCGCACACCCACGTTGAGGAAGAGTTTGAAGCCCTGTGCGTAGTAATACTTGTTGGGGAACTTGCCGGTGGTGTAGTTGCGGTAGTCGAAGCGACCTTGCTGATAACCGCCCGTCATGATGTGCTTGTTGTTGAGAATGTTGTCCAAATTCAGGTTGATGTTGAGCGAAGCCGTGCGGTTCAGGTAAATCACATGGCCTATGCTGGCTCCTATCACCAACGCCTCATTGAGTTTCTCTTGCGTGCCTATGGCCTTGATCATATCTTGCAGCTCGGCTTCGCTGCTGGCCATCGTGTAAAGCTCAGGCATGACCTCGTGGCGCACAGGCGAAAGATCTATGTAGGCGCGGTTCATCCATGTGCCGTTAATCTCAAAGAACCACATTTTGGGAGCGGCCCAGTTGACGGCCACATTGTAGGCCTCTTGCGGGGTGCCGCTCACATAGAAGTTTTTCAAGTAGACGGTGGTGGTGATGTCTTCTTGCGTGCCATTCTCATAGCTGCGAGTGCCTGTGGGGCGATTTTTGTATTGGTAGCGAGCCAAGTTGGCCGCCGCGCTCAGCGTCACGCTGGGGGTGACTTTGTAGCTCATGCCCAGCTCCACGCCTTTATACACTTTGTGCACGCCCGTGAGCGCATAGTTCATAAACGTGCTATATTGGTCGTCATAGTAGGCATAGCGCTCTGTGCCACGACGCAGGTCGGTGTAGAAGGCCGTGATGGAGCCTTTGAACAGGCGATAGTTCCACACATAGCTCACATCGCCACTCCAAATGGTTTCGCTCTTGAGATTGGTAATCACGTCGTCTTTAGTGCGGGGCGACACATAGGCGTTATTGGGAAGCGGAGCGCGTGTGCCATAGTAGGCGTGTGCGTTAAAGTTGTTGCGTCCGTCCAGCTTAAAGGTAGCACCTGCCTTTGCGGCATAGTTGAAATAGTCGTGCGTCTTGCCTTTGCCATAAGAATTTTCAGGAGCGCGACCATTGCGCATGTGGCCATCGCGCCGGAAACTGGTGTAGGTGCCCTTCAAGCTATACGTCAAGTCCCATTTGGCCGTGCTGAACATCATCTGTTGCCACAAGCCGGCTTGCCATGAGTTGATGTCGTAGTCATAGCCAAAGCGGTCGCCCTTATAAACGATGCGATTGGGGTTGTTCAAGTCGTTTTGCGCCAAATCGGGATCACTGGGGAAGTCACGCTCGGCATATTGGTCAACGTCAGTCCAGAAACGCCCACCCAGCAAGTCTTTGAGGGTCTTATAGTAGGACGAGCGAGTGTAGTTGCCGTTGGCCCCACCCTGCAGGGTCACCACGTCGCTCAACCGCTTGTTGAGGTTGGTGCTCAATGCCCAGCTGGCTTGGTTGCTGTGGCGATTTTCTATGATGTAGGTCGCCCCTTTGGAATTGATGCCTTGCTCGGCCTCATAATTATTGAGATAGTTGGCTTGATACAGCTTGTCCCAGTTGATTTGACGCATTTCGCCGCTGGTTTGCCACAACTCGGTGTAGCGTGCTGCCGCCTCTTCATCGGTGATGTAGCTGGGCAGATAGCGATAGTAGTCGGGACGCGGGTCTGGGGCATTATACCAACTCAACGCACTGGAGGCATAGAACGACTTGTGGAAGGCCGCGCCGGTGTTGAGCGTGGTGTTCATGTCGGGTTTCCAAATCCAATTGACAACCACGGTGGGGTCAAAAGTTTCCACCACACGGGCATTGCGCTTTTTGCCGTCCTGCCAACCCCAATTGGCATTATACAGGTTGCTGCCCGCCAAGTCGTAGGCCTCTTGCACCACGGCCGAGTTGCTGGCGCGGCGTGTGGGTGCGCCAAAGGTGGTGATAGCCAAACTGTGCTGCGCATTAAACACCTTTTGCAAGGCCACAAAGTAGCCGGCGCTCTCATAGAACGAGCCGGGAATGATGCCCTCATCGGCATAACGGCCCACTGCACTCAAAGTCATGGCCCAACCATTGGGTTGCAAGCCGGTGCTATAGGTCACCATGCCGCGCCAACGGTAGTTGCCATTGGTGTAGGCCACGCTGCCACGAAAACCCGGGGCATAGTCTTTGGCATAAGTGTTGATGTTGGTGGCACCACCCACTTCGCCAAAGGCAAAGCTGGTGGCTTCAAGGCCGCTGCCTATGCTTTTGCTTTTGAAGGCTTGGTTCATGCCGCCAATCATGGAGTAGTTGAAACGGCCACGCACGGCATCGTTAAAGTTGATGCCATTGATGGATGTGGACGTGTATTCTGTGTTATAACCGCGCATGCGGAAGCGCATCAAGCTGAAGTCGTAGCTGGCCGCTTGGTAGAACACATTGTCGGTGGCACCGGTGAGCAAGCCCACTGCCTGTGTGTTTCCCTCCTCGTCCTCAAGCTCAGATTCCGAGAGCACAAGGTCGTTGCGGAAGTCGGTCAAATCTTGATTGGTGCCGGCATTGACCGGCTCCAAGCTGATGTTTCCCAGTGGGGTCATCGCTCCGTTGAAGATGTCCACCGCCTGCGTCCAGTCCTTGTAACCATAGCCCAGCACCACCAGCATGTCGTGGCCGGGTTTCAAGTCGCTCATCTGGAAGTCGCCGTTAAGTCCTGTGGTCACGGTGTTGCCTTGCTCATCAAGCAAGACCGTTGCTCCGGCAACAGGTTGTCCGGTTCTGGCATCCACCACCACGCCACGCAATCCCGTGGTCTGCGCAAAAGCAGGCACACACGAGAGCAGGCACAGCAGTAAGAACAATTTACATTTCATCATGTTGTCAATTAGTATTTTTAGATTATAATGGTCAAAACTTTAAGCAGTTAATTCAGTGCATCTTGTCCGCAAGAATAACTTTTGTGACACATCAGCACACAAGATTTGTCAAAATTAGGCATTTTTTTTGACATGGCTTCAAAGTCACGACAAAAAACATGGGCACCGAGTTTTTTGGCTCGGTGCCCACTTTTCTTTTTTGCGGCAAGCGCGGCTACAATTTGTCGATTTGTCGTTTAGCCCATTCTTTGACCGTTTTCACGGCTTCGTCGCGTGTACGCCGGGCAAGGCTGTCAATCAAGGCTTGGGTGGGGTCGTCCGGCTCGTCGTCCTCACGAGGAGTCACGTTGCCCTCTTCATCGGGTACATCGGGTTCACTCCAAGCTTCATCGTCGGAAGCAGACGGCACCGTTTGTCGGGCAGCGGCATCAGCTTGTCCATGAGCTGGTTGCAATGCGTCTTGCAGCACTTGTTCAATGTCGTCTTTACCAAAGGTGAACACATGTCCCAAGATGCCAAAAGAAACCGTTTTAGGCTTCTCGCCCACATTAAAATGCCCCACGCTGCACACGAAGTAATTATCCACCACCAGCAGTTGGTCGATGGCCAAGTCAGCGCCATTCCCTGCCGCCCATTTCACCAGCTCGCCAAAGATGCTGCCCAGCGGGCTATCACTCACTTTGTCGCTCACCCAGTCTTTGCTCGACCCCACCATGGCCTCACGATGGTCGTCGCGGCTGGGGCAAGTGGCCACAAGCAAGGCCAGCAGAGCCACCTCAATCAACAACGCGACAATCCACTTCAAACCCGTGTGGCGACGTGGTTGCCCTGTGGTGGGGCCGCCACTTGCCTGCCACGCAGGTGGCACCGTGGGTGGAATGGGTGGCGGAAGAGGCGACGAAGGTGTTTCGGTCGGTTGCACGTGGCGTTCAAATTCCAGCCGCTGCAGCAGCGATGTGAGTTCTGACACATCGCCTGCCTGTTGCCATTGCTCCATGCCTTCGCACCAGACTTCGGTTTCGGGCGTGATTTTCAAATCAGCAAGTTGGAGAATCGTGTATGGCCCTCGCTGCTGCTCATTGTCGATGACATAAAACTCTTTCAATGCCGTAAGTGATTAGATTTCAAATATGATGATTTACATGCACGAACGCATCATGGTTATCACGAAAGCAATGACCACTATCCATAGCAGGCAGCCACCACACGAAACCGACATCTGCCTGCCCTTGATGGCCGGCTCTTCATCATCGGCAGGCATCTGCTCAGCGTGAGGGTCGTAGCGCAGCTGGCCCGATAGTGGGCTGGGCAAGTCTTGGCGGTGTGGAATAAGGATTTGACGCGGCGCACCCCCCATATTAGGCCCCACCACACCCGCTTGTTCAAGCTGCGACATGATGAGTTGCGCCCGTTCCAACTCAATGCCGAAGTAGTCGCGCAACATCATGGGCGTGATGGCATTGCATTGCGCCAAATATTCTACCGCCGCCGACAAAAGCGGATCCACATGGCCGCTCGAAACCGAGGCGGGGAGTGGTGGAGGTGCGCTTGGCGAAGGTGATTGCTCGGCAACCACCTCGGGCTGCACCGCCACAGGCGTCGATTCGGCGACAGGCTCTTCCTGCGCCGGCGCATCGGGTTCGGCCTGCAAACGGAGCGACCCGTCGGCCAGTGGCACATAGGCGTAGTCGCCCACGATTTCAAGTGAGGTGAGGCATTGCGGGCACACCGTCTTATATTCGGCGGCAATGAGCGCTTCGGTGCTCAATTCTATATGTTTGCCACATTTGGGGCAGGTATATCTCATGACATCACAGTGTTAAGACCTTGCCAATGCCTTGCAACAATCGTGCCAATCGCTCACTTTCCGGCCAAATAGTCTTGGAACGCTTGCTTGTAGCTGTCGCCAATGGGAATGTGCACATCATTGAATATGATGCGGTTGCGGTCGATTTCGGTGATTTTTTCTTTCGAAACGATGAAGCTGCGATGCACCCTGATAAAGCGTGAGGCCGGCAACTGCTGCTCCATGGCCTTCATGTTCATGAGCGATAAAATGGGACGCGAAGAACCTTCGATATAGATTTTCACATAGTCCTTCAGACCTTCGATGTAGCGAATATGGTCAAGGTTGATTTGGATGAGCTTGTACTCGCTTTTCACAAAAATGCTCTTCGGCTCCTCATCGGTTTTGGCCGCGCCGCTTTGCCACACCAGCGAGAACCACTGCAAGGCCTTGTTGCAAGCTTCAAGAAAGTTGGCGTAGGTAATGGGTTTGAGCAGGTAGTCGAGCGCGTTGGTGCGATAACCGTCGATGGCATATTGCTGAAAAGCGGTGGTGAAGACAATTCGGGTGGCTTCGGGCACCATGCGCGACAGCTCCAACCCATTCACCTCCGGCATCTGGATATCGAGAAACAGCAAATCCACAGGTTGCTCGGTGATGCCTTTCAGGGCATCGGTGGCGTTGGTGTACTTTCCCATCAGCTCAAGGAAAGGTATCTTGGCCACATAGCTGGCAAGCAACTCCACTGCCAAAGGCTCGTCATCCACTATGACGCATTTTATTTTCATGACGTTTGCGTATTTATTTCAATTCTTGAAAAATATTCATCTTCCCTCACACCGCGTTCCCACACATAATGGTCGGGATACATCAGCTCCAGCCGTTTGCTCACCTGCTCCAGTCCTATGCCCGACCCGCTCTTGTCGTTGGCGCGCTTGGGAAAATTGCTGTTCACTATCTCGCACACCACTTTTGCGCCTTCGCGCTTGAGCAAAATGGCAATTCTTCCCTTTCCCTGCGGCGAAATGCCGTGCTTAAAGGCGTTTTCGAGCAAGGAAATGAAGATGAGCGGCGCAATGGGCGTGTCGTCGTCATCGGTGATGGCGATATCGGCCTCCACGCTCACTTGGTCGGTCAGGCGTATGCGCATCAGCTCTATATAGTTGCGCATAAAGTCGGCCTCTTTGCGCAAGGGCACATATTCCTGCCGGTTTTCATAGAGCACATGGCGCAGCAGCTTGCTCAACTCGGCCACGGCCCATTGAGCCTTCTCTTTATCAAACGAAATTAAGGCGTAGATATTGTTCAACGTGTTGAGCAAGAAATGCGGATTCACCTGATTCCGCAGGTTGCTCAGCTCGGCCTCAGTGCGACTTTGTTCGGCCTCTTTGCGTGCCCGCTCCATGTGTTGCCAGCGCTGTCCCATGCGCACGGCAAGGCTCAGCGCGGCCACCAAGATGAGAGAAATCACGTTGTAGTAATACATGGGCGTGCGTGGAGGCTTGGGGCCTCTGGGCGGTTTTTTGAAGTCATTCATGGGCCACAGGTCGTTCACAAGGTGCCACCAGCCCATGATGATGCCCAAAGCCAATGCCACAAAGGCGACATTTAGGAGCCAAAAAACCTCTTTGCGGCCACGAAAATAAAACTTCGGAATCAGCCACAGGTAATTCACATAGAACAGCACCATATAGCCCAGTGGGCTGCCCAGCGAGCGCACCCAGTGGCGCAACGTGACGGCCCATGTGGAATTCTGCCCATAGAAAAGCAGCGGAAAAAACAACACGATGCTCCAGCACAGCACGTGGATGATGAGCGCGCGCTTGAACGACATTCCTTTCAGTTCATTCATCGAATCCATTGCACAAACTTCTTTTTATCACTCATATCTGATGGCCTCGATGGGGTCGAGATTGGCCGCTTTCTTGGCCGGATACCATCCGAAGAACACACCTGTAATCGTACACACAAGGAACGACAATGCCACCGTCCACGCTTGGATGCTGATGGGCCAGCCCGCCAGCGTCTTGACCAGCAGCGACGCACCCACACCAAACAGCATGCCTATCAAACCGCCTGTGACGCTAATCATGATGGCCTCGATGAGAAATTGGCTCAGGATGTCGATGCCACGCGCACCCACACTCATGCGCAAACCAATTTCGCGTGTGCGCTCGGTTACGCTCACATACATGATGTTCATGATGCCTATGCCACCCACCACCAGCGAAATGCCGGCCACACAAGCCAGCAGCAGAGTGAGCATGCTCATGGTGCTGGTCATCATGCTGCTGATTTCCTCCTGTGAACGAATGGAGAAGTCATCATCGTCAGTATCGCGCAAGCGATGGTCGGCTCGCAAGATGGTGGTCACATCGGCAATGGCCAAGTCGGTCATGCCTTCGGTGAGGGCGCTGGCATAGATGCTTTGCAGGTAGGTCTGCGCGAGAATGCGCTTCATCACCGTTGTGTAGGGCATGAGCACGATGTCGTCTTGATCCATGCCCATACTGTTATAGCCTTTGCTCTTGAGCACACCCACAATCTTCATGGGAATCTTGTTGAAACGGATAATTTGCCCCACGGGGTCGGCTCCCGACGGGAACAGATTATCCACAATGGTTTTGCCCACCACACACACTTTGGCACTCGATTTGATGTCGGCTTCCGAGAACATTTCGCCGCTCTCGATTTTCAGCTGACGTATGGTGAGGTAGCCGTCGCTCACACCGGTCACACTTGTCTGATAGTTGTTGTTGCCATAAATGAGCTGGCCGCCACTGCTCACCACGGGGCTTACTGCCGCCAGATATTTGTTCTGGTTCACTATGTTTTCATAGTCGGTGAGCGTGAGCGACTGCATGTCGTCGGCACTCATGCGGGCACCGCCCGGGCCACGGTCTTCACCCGGACGAATCATTATCATATTTGAGCCCATCTCGGCAATGTTTTGCTTGATTTGCTCTTTGGAGCCCTGCCCGATGGCAAGCATCGTGATGACCGAGGCCACGCCTATGATGATGCCCAGCATTGTGAGGAAGCTGCGCATCTTATTGTTGGCAATGGCCTTGAGGGCTATTTTGAATAAATTGGTTGCATTCATAATCAATCGTCGTCGTTAACGGGAAGCTCCGCCAGTTTCTTGGCCGCATCGAGCATGTGGGCATTGAGAGAGTCGTCGCGCACTTTACCGTCGCGCAACACGATATTGCGGCTTGAGTATTGCGCAATCTCAGGATTGTGGGTCACAAAGATGATGGTGCGACCCTCGTGATGCAGCTCTTGAAAGAGTACCAGAATTTCAAACGAAGTGCGCGTGTCGAGGTTGCCGGTAGCCTCATCGGCCAAAATCACGGCGGGGTCGTTGACCAGTGCCCGGGCAATGGCCACACGCTGCATTTGGCCACCACTCATTTGGTTGCTCTTGTGGTTCAGACGGTCGCCCAAACCCACACGGCGCAGTGCCGTAACGGCACGCTCACGCCGCTCGCCGGCCGAAACGTCGCCGTTATACATCAGCGGCAATTCCACATTTTCCACAGCTGTGGTTTTAGCCAGCAAATTATAGTTTTGAAACACAAAACCTATCTTGCGGTTGCGCAAAATGGCACGCTGATTCTTGCTCATGGTGCGCACGGGTGTGCCATCAAGGCGATATTCCCCGCTAGTGGGCGAATCAAGGCAGCCCAGAATGTTGAGCAACGTGGATTTTCCCGAACCGGAGGTACCCATGATGGTCACAAATTCGCCCTCATGAATGGTGAAGCTCACGCCACGCAGTGCCTTCACCACCTCATCGCCCACGACAAATTCGCGCCTGATGTTATCTAAATCAATGATGGGTTTCATCGTCATTGTTTCTTTTTATTATTGCCGCGCGGACCGGGCATGAAGGGCGAGTTGCCGCCACTTTGCTGCGCGCTTTCATCGGCTTGTGCCGTGCTGTTGCCCACCGTCACATCGGTCACTATCACGTCGCCTTCTTTCACGCCGCTCACGATTTCGGTGTGCACGCCATCGGTCAGGCCCGTCTGCACTTTCACTGCGGTGAAGGTGTCGCCTTGCAGCATCCACACTTTGGGATTGCCCTGCACGTCTTTGATTTTATATTTTTTGCCTATCACCTGCGGTTCGGGCGTGAATCGCAGCGCCTTGCTGGGCACGCTCACCACGCCGTTGCGCTCGAGGGTGAAGATGGTCACATTGGCCGTAAGGCCGGGCTTGAGCTTCAAATCGGCGTTAGGAGCCGTGATAACCACTTCATAGGTAACCACATTGTTGGTTGTGGTGGCTTTTTGGCGCACCTGTTTCACCGACCCCGAGAACGTGTCGTCGGGGAAAGCATCCACCGTGAAAGTCACCCGCTGGCCCTCGCTCACGTTGCCTATGTCGGCCTCATCCACATTGGCAATCACCTGCATGTCGCTCAAATCTTTGGCGATGGTAAACATGGTGGGCGTTGAGAACGAAGATGCCACCGTTTGACCTTCTTCCACCTCCTTGCTGATGACGATGCCGTCGATGGGCGAGTAGATGGTGGCATAACCCAAATTAGTCTTTGCCTTCGACACCGCCTGCTCGGCCACTTTCACCTGCTCTTGCGCCTTGCGGTAGCTTTGCAGGGCCACGTCATATTCGCTGGCGCTCACCAGCTGCTTCTGGTTAAGCTCGGCATAGCGGGCATAGTTTTTCTTTTGATATTCAAGCTCGCTCTGGGCACTGCGCAGGTTGGCCTGCTGCGAGGCCAGCTCGCTGGTGAGGTTGGTGCGGTCGAGCACGGCAATGACCTGCCCTTTCTTGACCTCGCTGTTGAAGTCCACATACAGTTTCTCCACGATACCCGACACCTGCGTACCCACATCCACCGTAGTGACTGCCTCAAGTGTGCCGGTTGCCGTCACGCTCGTCGAGATGTCGGCAGTGGCCACCTTAGTCGTTTCAAACCCTATTTTGGCCTCAGCGTTTCGGCGGCCAAACATCATGATGGCGGCCAAGATGAGTGCGGCAGCTATCACCGCAATGATAATCCATGTTTTCTTTTTCATATCTTTTGTCTTTTTAATTCAATGGGAAAATTTTCTTTTTCAGTCGCGGGCATAAAGATCGAGCAACGAGCGGTTGAGCATGGCCATGTATTTGGCCTGCAACATTTGCTGCGTGCTGGTGCTCAAGGTGGTCTTATCGGTGAGCAGCTCCAAAATGTTCTTCATTCCCAAGCGGAACTGCTCGCTGGTGAGGTCATAGCCCGTTTGGGCGGCCTGCACTTTGGTTTGTGCCGCCACATAGCGCTGCTGCGCCGTGCTGGCCTGCAACCAGTAGTCCTCTATGGTTTTCCAGAGTGCCTTTTGCGTGTCCAGCAAGTCCAAATAAGCCGTTTCTTTCTCTAATCGGGCAGTGGCCACGGCATTTTTGGTCTTGCCGTGGTCCCAAATGGGTAAACTCAGGCTCACGCCCAGCGAGTTGCTCCATTGGTCTTTAAGCTGAGTGAACATGTTACCGCCACTGCTGTTGTTATAAGTGCTCATGCCGGCATTGGCGTTGATGGTGGGCTTGCCCGACGCTTGCGCGATTTTCACGTCGATGTCGCTCCGATCCATTGCCAGCTGCTGGGCCTTAACTTCGGGGCGCGAAGCAAGAGCGGCCTCATAGACGCTCATCTTCGTGGGAAGCGGTGCCAGCACATTGTCCTCGCGCTGGCGGTCGGCCAGCACGAGGGGCGCGTCGCCGTCAAGCTCCATGAGTTGCTTGAGCTGCAACTGATACTGCGCCAGCGTGGTTTCGTCGGCCACCTTCTGATATTGGTCTTTGGCCAGCTGCGATTCCATCTGCGCCACATCGGCCCTATTGAGCAGGCCGGCCTTGAACAAGGCTTGCGAGCGTGCCAGC
The DNA here is from genome assembly GCA_017478855.1 of Muribaculaceae bacterium. Taxonomy (GTDB): domain Bacteria; phylum Bacteroidota; class Bacteroidia; order Bacteroidales; family Muribaculaceae; genus Sodaliphilus. The sequence continues at coordinate 29,650 of JAFVCX010000010.1, forward strand.
TGCTGCTCGGCCAGCACGATTTGCTCCGAGTCTTGCTTGACGGTTTCTTGCGCATAAAGAATCTGCACATACATGCGAATGACATCTTCTTCGAGCGAGAGCGAGCTTTGGTCCACCGTCAGCTCGGCAATCTGCGTGTTGATTTGCTGCAGCTTGATGTTGTTGCTTATTTGTCCGCCATCATACAGGGGCATCGACGCGCTCACGCCATAATTGCCGCTATAACTATTTTTGTTGCTCGAGGTCATCACCTGCGAGCCATTCACCGTCATCGAGTTGGAGAGAAACGGACGGTTGTTGAAACTCTGGCTTGTGCTGAACGACACCGTGGGCAAGCGGTTGCCACGGGCGTCTTTTTCGCTGATGCGCGCACGCTCCACGCTCACGCGATTGCGGCGCAAACTTATGTTTTCCTGTTTGGCCCATGCGATGCAGTCGTCGAGCGTCCATGTGGCAGGCAGCGTGTCGGTTTGTGCAGCCGCGCCCCATATCACTGCCGCACAAGCGGCTAAAATCATGATTCTTTTCATATAATAATATAATTGATCGGCTACAAAATTATGAAATCGGGTGAAAAAGAACAAACGCGATAGACCTATGCCCCTTTTCGCATAGAGAATCGCCTCCTTTTTCCCGACAAATTTTTCTCGGCCGCAATTTTCCTCTCTTCCACCCTCATTTCTGCCGCTGCGGTGGTTTTTGTTATTTGCAGGCGAAATACCAAAAATCACCGCAAAACAGGCTGTTTGCGCGTTAAAAACAAAGAAAAACAAGCCTTCATAGTAACAATCTCTCAACATAATTGCTATCTTTGCTATGTTTAACTAATTTCATTGCCTATGTAACATCACCGGACCAAAGACGACATGGTAAGAAGCGTCGTTCGGCACACTTGAGTGCCGACACAGCTGGTGGCTCCCGCTTTTTATCGTCAAAAAAAACATCTTTGCAAAAGAGCCACGCCATCCATTTTTTGACCTTTAACCAATCTAAAGAACTTGCCCGCTTGCGGGTTTTTACTTCCTATGAATCGAAAAACTTTTTTTATCTTGCTGCTGGCAATGACGCTTTGTCAGACAGCCTTTGCTGCTGGCAATAATGTCACAGGCAGGTACGTCGCATCCTACCTTGACTCCTACAAAGCCACGCGCTCCACTTGGGTCACCATCGCGCCCGACACGCTGGAGAACTCCGACTCGCTGCTCATCTATAACCTCACGGGTTATGAGCGCTGCATTGTCAAGGCCATGTATGATGCCGAGAAAAACCTGCTCACCATCCCGGTGGGCCAATCGTTCGTCCACTTGCAGGACAACAAAACCTACCAAGTGTGCCCCATCAAATCTGAAACATGGAGCGACTACGACCTCGAAGCTCCCGTCACCTTCACCGTGACCGATGACAGCGCGCTCATTCTTAACCACGGCGGCATCGCCAAGGTCAACAGCGAAAATTCCAACATGTCGCCCGTGCTTCACTTCGACCTCTACAAACCCCACACCAAGATGGTGACACCCATCGCTAAGGGAGCGAAAGACCTGTCGTCGGACAGCACCTCGATCGTCGACGTGCGCGTGCTGCAAACCAGCGACTCGACGCTGCGCATCGTGGGTGTGGACAACGCTTATTGCTATATAGACCTCGATTATGACAGCGAGGGCAACTTCACCATTCGCCACCAGAATGCGCAATACATGATGAGCATGTATCCCGAAGTGTACGCAGCCAAAGCTCACCTTGACTACGAAACCAACACCTACACGCTGGGCAACATTGATGACCCCAACGATTTGGCCACTGGCAAGCTGACTCCCCGCCTCATCACCATTGAGCCGTGGAGCTTCGTGCGCCGCCAGAAAATCGGTTCCATCAACCGTCAAATGATTGCCAACAGCTACAAGCTGGGTTCTACCATCGAGGTGCCTTTCAACATCGCTCTGCCCGTACGTGCCCCGCACGAGCCCGACCTGACTTTGAGTGGCGGTAGCGGCACGGCCGAAGACCCTTACAAGATTTCGAACTTGGCCGACTTCAAAGAGCTGGCACAAGCCTGCAACCTCGACCCCGTGGAGCAATTCAGCGAAACCGACTCGTTGCTCGTGGGCCACTATCGCAACAAATATTTTGTGTTGACCAACGACATCGACATGACCGACACCGTGACCTTCAAACCCATTGCCGCCAATGGCACCAACACCGCCTATTCGTTTGGTGGCAACCTGAATGGCAACGGCTACAAGATCAGCAACCTCAAAGTGGAGCAAACCACCAACTATGCCGGCCTCTTCGGTCGCTTGGACACGGCCACCGTGACCAATATCGTTCTCGATAACTCCTGCTCCGTCAGCGGTGCTCAGCAAGTGGGCGGCATTGCCGGCTATGCGCGCATCTCTACCGTGACCGGCATCACTTCGAGCGCTGCCATCATCTCCAGCACCGGCGTGGTGGGCAGCATTCTGGGCGCAGTGCAAAACTGCGTCATCGACGACTGCCACATGCTCAAGGATGGCTCCGTGACCAGCGCGCGCCATGCCGCAGGTGGCATCTCGGGCTACGTCAACACCTATGGCACCGTGATCTCTAACTGCACCGTTGCCGGCACCATCGCAGCCAATGGCACCAATGGCGCAGGCGGCATCTCGGGCTACATGTATGGCCGCGACGGCAATCCGCAAAACAAAATCGTGGACTGCCGCGTGCTGAGCGGAGCCTCCATCACCGGTACGACGGGCTCCACGGGCGGCATCTTGGGTTATGCCCTCGGAACCAGAAGCTCCTCAAGCGCTCCCGCCATGCGCAACACCATCTGCATCGAGCGTTGCGTGACCGAAGCCGGCGTGACCGTTTCAGCCCCCAGTATGCAAGTGGGCGGCATCGTGGGCTCGATGGCCTATAGCCGCGTGGAAGACTGCGTTTCGTCGGCCAAAGTTTCAGGCACCTTGTCGGCAGGCGGCATTGTGGGTAACGGCGAGCAGACCGATGTGGTGCGCTGCGTCACCACAGCCGAGGCCGAGATTGAGGCTACCGTCGGCACCACCGGCGGCGCAGGCGGCATTATGGGCGCCACCAAGAGCTATGTGGACATTGACAGCTGCTACTCGGCCGCAACCGTGAAGTCGGCCAACATGTATGCCGGCGGCATCGTGGGCAACATCGGTCTGTCGTATGTCAACATCAAGAACTGCAACAGCACAGGCCGCGTGGAGGGTCTGAATCAAGTGGGTGGCATCACCGGCAAGATGAGCAACTCTTCTGTGATTGAAAACTGCTACAGCACCTGCGACGTGGAGGCCACCGGAACAGCCGACGCACAGGCAGGTGGCATCGCAGGCCGCCTGATGAGCAACTGCGAAGTGCGCAACTCGTTCTTTGCCGGAACGGTGAAGAGCAATGGCCTGTATTGCGGTGGCATCGCCGCCAAACTCGAGGGCTATTATAGCGCCAACACCGGCAAGTACACGCAGGGCTGCTTGGTCTACAACAGCTACAATGTGGGTTCTGTGTCGGGTGCAGGCTACGTGGGCGGCGTGGTTGGCCATGCCAGCTATTCGAGCAAGGTGTTCAACACCTATAACCAAGCTCCCGTCACTGTGATTGACTATGCCGGCGAGGCCCAGCTTCCCGCCGACGTGCAGGGTGCCAACGTGATTGCCTATGTCGACACCACCGTCACTCTTGCCGACAACTATCACCTCGCCTCATTGCCCGCTTTGAGCGGCGACACCCTCTCTACAGCCATCAGCAGCGAACAGCTCGCATCGGCCGACATCATCGAGAGCTTGGGCATCGACTACATCCATGCCGAGGCTTCGTTCCCGCTGCTCAAGAGCTTCAGCGATCTGCCGCTGGCACAATATCATGCAGCATTCTTCTTGCCCGAGCCTAAGGAGGGCCAAGAGGTCACCTTCACCGAGCAAGGCACCCATGAGTTTACCACCAACGCGACGCTGGCTCTCGCCAATTTCGACGATGTGGAATGGGCCGCTACCGGCGCGCTCATGATTGTGGATGGCAAAGCCGTGCCTGCCGAGAGTGGCGAGGCAATCCTGACGGCCACCTTGCGTGAGCCGGCTACCGGCAACACCGGCGATGCCATGAAGGCTCCGGCCACCGGCAACCTTTCGAAGACCTACAAAATCAACGTTGACACCACCACCGGCATCAGCACGGTGACCGCTGCCGACGTCATCAACGCCAACGGTCCTCGATTCAACCTCAAAGGCCAGCGTGTGGGTAACGATGCACAAGGTATCATCATCGTGAACGGTCGCAAAGTGCTGGTGAAGTAATTCACCCTGCCGCAAAGCGCGATTCACCCCATGAAACGGCTGCGGCCACACTCCCGATTTTGGAGTGTGGCCGCTTGCTTTAGCCCTTCTTCAAGTTCATTGCGCCCTTAGCGCGATGGTGCTTTAGTAATGTATTTTCCCTCGTCCGTGACACACACCGCAATTACCCAATTCCTAATTCATCTATTTCTACATCCTTAAATTTGGTGTGGACATCTCTATTTAGTCGTTTTGACTCAGAACAGATAATTGAAATCACCTGTTTTATAGCTTTTTTGTATGTTTCGCTATCTAAAACAATTACATATCTTTCTTTGGATTTATAATACGTCTCCATCTTCTCCAGAGCTATGAATTGAAGGTCGGTATCAAAAAACGTTACCCGATCATGTGCGGTTCTGATAACGAGTTCTGGTATATAGGACTTGTCTTTATACCTTACAGAATAATCATTAATGCGTCCAAGGTTAAAATTAACATACGTTTTATCTGCTAATTCTAATCGGAACAACAAATTATCATCATAGGTTCCTGACTCAGGCTCTGATGCCAAGCCAATTAGGATTTTTCCTATTGAAGAATAATGGCTGGCTGCTTCAAGTACAGTTTCAGACTTGTAATTAGAGATTTTCGCTATAAACCCGTCATATCCCCAATAGATACCGTTGGCATAGGCGTCGTATTCCGTTTGAAGTTCTCTCTCAGGCTCTGCCATAAGTTGCACAGAGCAGAAAAAACTCAAAAGCAGGCAGCCGAGAAGTAACGAAGCTTGTTTCATATTCATCGGGCTAAATACTGCACTTCTTTGGC
>JAFVCX010000011.1 GCA_017478855.1 Muribaculaceae bacterium
ATACACTTTACCTTTAGGGCAAAGCTTCAGCAATCGCTTAATGTTCTTTCCTCCGCCGCAACCCTCGTCAAGCACCGTCCAGTCATCGTGCCAGTCCACAAACGACAGGTGCCAGCGTGCATAAGGCGAGTGCGACATGTTCATCATTCGCAGCATCATGGTGCCCACCCAGCCTTCAGGGCGAGAACACATTCTCAATAATGATTTTCTGATTCCCATGTCCTAACTCTTTTTCACCAGTCGCCATGATTTCATGGCAAGCAGCACGCTCACCACAATCATGAGAAACATAAGCACATATTGGCCAGTGTTGTCGCTGGGCAGCTCCACTGCCGCGTGCAGCACGCAAAATACCAGCATCAGCAGAGCCAACGTCAGGTTGCAATACAACGAGAGACGATTTTTCCCATAGAGCAAACATAAAATGGCTGCCACAGGAATCAGGTAACTCAGGCACGACATCATCACCAGCATGGCTTGTGGTGCCACTCCCGAGGAATCGATGGCGATGTTCACACTCCAAAACAGAGGGAGCAAGTCTATGATTGAATGATTGGCTAAGCCTATCATAATCAGCCCCCACAGAACTATTGTTTTTATTCGTTCCATAAAGCAAAAAATTAATGATTACTTCATGAAACAAAAGTAGTTTGCCCTCTTAAAGTGCACAATACCAACTTATAGCGAATTCATCGCTCATCTTTCATCAAAAACGATTAGCCTCAAAATGGTATGACACCGACAATAAGCGTAGCGCAAAAATTATTTGCGGTTTCTAAAATAATTTTTCACTCGTTTGTATCCCTCAACCCCCAATATGGTAAGTCCTCCATACTGGAACGTTTTGGCAAGGCCAAACAACACCACCCATAAGACCGTTTTTGCCGTAGTACTGATGGGTAAAGCCATTTGGGCAAACGACAAGATATAGAATGGCACGCAAGCGGCCAGAACTACCACGCCCGTGCGAAAGGAGAGCGATGCCAGCCACGCTTTTATGCGTTTAAGCACATCTTTCATGGATTATACAAATCATGGTCATAAAACCCTAGTATTTCTTGCATTGTGCGATAGGCGTGCGCGGCAGGCCCTGTGGGGTCAAGAGCCATCGCCTCAAGGAAACTGTTAAGGGCCATGCGCACATTGCCTTGCTGGCGATAAGCGTTGCCGCGCAGATAATAGGCCATAGCCAACACATTCGAGTCTGTCTCACTCGAAACCATATCATTAACGGCACCTATCACCTCTTGTGATTGGCTATCTCTAAGCATTTGCTTAATATCATCCAGTGTGTATTTCATCATTCCTTCTTTTGTTGTCAAAACAAATCAACGGCTTTCACTTTCCAATGCTGTGGGAAAAACGGCATCAACTTCATTCGTTGTTGGTTGAATCGTGTCTTCCACTTCCTCTTCCATGATGCGCTCAGGCGCATGCCATTGGCCCGCGCCCACCATGACGGCCAGCATCACCAGCACGAAAAACAAGGTCAGCCCACAGCCCACGTACGACAGCAAGCGCAGCTTGAAAAACAGCCCCACAAAACACAACACCGCACCGACCAACAGCCACAATAGCAGAATATCCGAAAAATTAAAATTTTCGGTCGCCGGCACACTAATCAGAAACGGGATGGCCAGCAACATGGTCAGACCTATGTAGGAGGCCGGATTTCTCAGTAATCGCGCGAAATAACTGCGCCGGGGCGGAGCGGGTTGTTGCTGCGGTATGGGAGGGATGGGAATGTGATTCATTTGTCTTATCGTGTTATTATCGCCATGCAAATTTAGTCATAAGGCCACAATCGTGCAAGCACATTTGTTCACCACACGTTTTTTTTGTACTTTTGCCGACGAATTTAACTGTGAAAACTTCTTATGTTTAGTCAATTTGATTTTCAGCAGATGTTGAGTGCTTTCTTGGTGCTCATTGGTATCATCGACATCATCGGTTCCATTCCCATTATCCTGCAATTAAAAAACAAAGGCCGCGATGTGAGTGCCATCAAGGCCACAGTCATATCCGGAGCCCTCATGGTGGGGTTCTTTTATGGTGGGAACTGGATTCTTGAGATTTTCAACTGCAACATCGAGTCGTTTGCCACAGCAGGTGCCATTCTCATTCTTTTCATGGCTCTTGAAATGATTCTTGATATAGAGATTTTCAAAAACACCGGGCCGGTCAAAGAGGCCACTCTGGTGCCGCTTGTGTTCCCTCTGCTGGCCGGTGCGGGCACATTCACCACGCTCATCTCGCTCAAAGCGATGTATAGCGACCTCAACATCATGATTGCTTTGTTTCTCAACATGATTTGGGTCTACATTGTCATCAGCATGACCGACCGCGTGAAGCGCATCTTAGGCGAAAGCGGCATTTATTTCATCCGCAAGTTTTTCGGTATCATCCTTATGGCCATTTCGGTCAAGATGTTCTTCGACAACGTGACCAAACTTTTCTAACACCACCGTGACGCATCTATTGCCCATTTTCCCCGACGTTGAAGAGCCTTTCATCATTGCAGGCCCATGTAGTGCAGAAAGCCGGCAGCAGGTGCTCGACACCGCTCATGCTTTGCACGGATGTGGAGTGCAGATCTTCAGAGCCGGATTATGGAAACCACGCACCCATCCGGGCAGTTTTGAGGGCGTGGGTGCCGAGGGGTTCTCTTGGCTCAAGCAAGTCAAGTGGGAAACGGGCATGCGAGTAGCCGTTGAGGTCGCCACGCCGGCACATGTGAGGGCTGCCCTTGAGGCCGGCATCAGCATCTTTTGGATTGGTGCACGCACAACCGGCAATCCTTTCGCGATGCAAGAAATGGCCGATGCCCTCTCAGTTTTGCCCGAAGTTACCGTGCTGGTTAAGAATCCACTGAACGCCGACATTGAACTATGGATTGGAGCTTTGCAGCGCATCTATGCGGCCGGCGTGCGTCGTTTGGGAGCCATTCATCGCGGATTCTCTCAAACCAATACCCTTTATCGCAATGCTCCACACTGGGATATCCCCATTGAGTTGCGTCGCCGCTATCCTCATCTGCCCATTCTGTGTGACCCTTCGCACATGGCCGGGCGCAACGATTGGGTGGAACCACTTTCACAGCAAGCCCTCAATATGGGTTTCTCGGGGCTTTTCGTCGAAGTGCACTGCAACCCTGATGAAGCGTTGAGCGATGCCAAGCAGCAACTCACGCCACAGCAATTCAAAGCAATGGTAAACCGCCTCACCTTTAGGCAAAACCAGCACGAAGATGAACAGCTGGAACAAATGCGTCGCCTCATCGACGAGTGCGACCAAGAACTCATCGATGTGTTAAAGCGTCGCCTGAACATTGCCGCGGAAATAGGTCGGCACAAACGCAGCAACAAAATGCCGGTGGTGCAGGCCTCACGCTACAATCAGGTGCTGAACGAACGCATTGAATGGGCCATCCGGCAGGGAATTGATGGCCAATTCATGCGAGCCATCATGCAACTTGTGCATGACGAGGCGGTGAAAGTGCAACTTAGCAATGAGTAACACAGTCGTTTTCGCACATTGTTCTATTACTCGCTATTTTTGGCATTTTTTTCTCACCGTGCCACTTTCCTCACGACGCTCTCGCACCACGCAAAGAATTTCAGATTTTTTATGTTGCCCATATCAAGCAATTTTACGAAATTTGCAAATTGTTTTAACCTGACATCTTTATAAAAATCACGCAATGGATTTTAGTATCACTGCTAATCAGCTGGCAGCCATGATTGGTGCCACCATCGAGGGTGATGGCTCTGTCGTCATCAATAATTACGGAAAAATAGAAGAAGCACAGCAAGGAAGCCTCACATTTCTTGCCAACCCCAAATATACCCATTATATCTACACGACACAAGCGTCGGCGGTGCTGGTGCGCCGTGACTTCACGCCTGAGCAACCCATTGCGGCCACACTGCTGCGCGTGGATGACCCCTACAAAACTTTGGCCGACTTGCTCAACATGGTGGGAGCGCAGATGCAGCCCAAGCGCGTGGGCATGGAACAGCCCTGCTTCGTGGCCGAGAGCGCAACCGTTCCCGAAGATGCCTATGTGGGTGCCTTTGCCTATGTGGGAAAAGGTGTGACAATGGGCAGCAATGTGAAGATTTATCCTCAAGTGTATGTGGGCGACAACGTGGTGTTGGGCGACAACGTGGTACTCTACCCCGGCGTTAAGATTTATCACGGTTGCCGCATTGGCAATCGCTGCATCATCCATTCAGGTTCAGTGATTGGCAGCGACGGGTTTGGCTTCGCGCCAAAAGAAGACGGAACCTTTGAAAAAATATCACAAATTGGCATCGTTATTCTCGAAGATGATGTTGAGATAGGCTCCAACACAAGCATCGACCGAGCCACAATGGGCGCAACCGTCATCAAGCGTGGCGTGAAGCTCGACAACCTCATTCAAGTGGCCCACAACGTTGAGATAGGCGAAAACACCGTAATGGCAGCCCAAGTGGGCATTGCCGGCAGCACCAAGATTGGTCGCAACAACATGGTGGGCGGCCAAGTGGGATTTGCGGGACACATCACAGTGGGCGACAATAACGGCATCGGTGCTCAAAGCGGAGTGCCCAACAGCGTGGGCAGCGGGCAGCGTTTGCTTGGCTCGCCGGCAATCCCCGCCATGGAATTCGCCCGTCAGAACGTCTATTTCAAGCGATTGCGCGACATGAATGATGACATCGCTCGCCTTAAAAAAGAAGTAGAGGCATTGCAAAAGGAAGAACAATCATAATACTCTTACATATCAAATGAAACAACGAACATTAAAAAGCGAGTTCACGCTCAGCGGAAAAGGGCTGCACACCGGTTTGCACATCGATGCCACCGTCAAACCCGCCGAGGTGGGAACTGGTTATGTCGTGGTGCGCACCGATCTTGAGGGCCAGCCACGAATCGAAGCCGTGGCCGAAAATGTGGTGGAAACACAGCGCGGCACCGTCGTCGCTTCGCGCAGCAACAAGGAAGTGCGCGTGAGCACCATCGAGCATGCCCTTGCCGCACTGTATGCGGCCGGCATCGACAACTGCTTCATCGAAGTGAATGCTCCCGAACTTCCCATTTTGGACGGCAGCGCCATTTGTTGGGCCGAGAAAATCGAGGAAGTGGGCTACGAAGAGCAGGATGCCGAAAAAGAGTTCTATGTGGTCAAGCAGCGCATCAAGGTGGTTGACCCAGAAACGGGTTCTTCGCTCATCGTCTTGCCCGATGACGACTTCTCCATCGACACCATGATTGAGTTTAACTCGCCCGTACTGAGCAACCAATTTGCTTCGCTCGACAATATCTCAAAGTTCAAAGATGAAATAGCAGCGTGTCGCACCTTTGTTTTCGTGCGTGAGGTGATGCCTTTGCTGCAACTTAACCTCATCAAAGGTGGCGATTTGGACAACGCCATCGTCATCTACGATAGCCCCATGGAGCAGGCCGAGCTTGACAAACTGGCCGATGTGATGCAAGTTCCCCACAAACCCGCATCGGAGTTGGGTTATCTCAACAACAAACCTTTGGCCTTCACCAATGAACCGGCTCGTCACAAGCTGCTGGACGTGCTGGGCGATCTGGCTCTGATTGGCCGCCCACTCAAAGGCCGCATTGTGGCCACACGCCCCGGCCATAAGCTGAACACCCAGCTGTCGAAGCGCATTCGTCAGGAGCTGCGCAAGCAAAACGTGCAGGCTCCCATCTACGACCCCAATGCAGCACCGCTCTACGATATCAACCGCATCATGGCCATGCTGCCTCATCGCTTCCCCATGCAGATGGTGGACAAAGTGATTGAAATGGGTGAAGATTATGTGGTGGGCGTGAAAAATGTCACCATCAACGAGCCGTTTTTTCAAGGTCACTTCCCCACCGAGCCGGTGATGCCCGGAGTGCTGCAAGTAGAGGCCATGGCACAAGTGGGTGGCCTGCTGGTGTTGAGCACGGTGGATGACCCGGAGCGTTACTCGACTTACTTCTTAAAAATCGACAACGTTAAATTCCGCCAAAAGGTGGTGCCGGGCGATACGCTCATCTTCCACCTCTCGCTCATGACACCCATCAGGCGAGGCATTGCCACCATGAAAGGATATGCCTTTGTGGGTGAAAAAATCGTGAGCGAAGCCGAATTTATGGCTCAAATTGTCAAAAACAAGTAACTCAAAATCAAGTTCAACTTTAACCTCTATGAATCATCAAAATCTGCAACCTCTTGCCAGCATACATCCTAATGCCATCATTGGCGAGAACGTTACGATAGCTCCTTTTGTCACCATCGACGACAACGTGGTGATTGGCGACGGTACCATCATCGACAGCAACGCCGTCATTCGTTCCGGCGCACGCATTGGCCGCAACTGCCACATTCATGCCAGTGCCGTGATTAGCGACACTCCGCAAGACCTCAAATTCAAGGGCGAAGAAACTGTGGCCATCATTGGCGACAACACCTCCATTCGTGAGTTCGTAACCATCCATCGTGGCACAGCTTCTAAAGGAAAAACGGTGGTGGGCAGCAACTGCCTGATTATGGCCTACTGCCATGTGGCGCACGACTGCTGCGTGGGCAATCATGTGATTATGAGCAACTGCGTGCAGCTGGCAGGCGAAGTCGTTGTGGACGACTGGGCCATTTTGGGCGGAGGATCGCTGGTGCATCAGTTCACACACATTGGTGGGCATGTGATGCTGCAAGGCGGCTCCAAGGTGAGCAAGGACATCCCTCCTTACATCTTGGCCGGAAGGGAGCCTCTTTCTTATGAAGGCGTTAACTCGGTAGGTCTGCATCGTCGCGACTTCACCGACGAGCAAATCAATGCCATCCAATCGGTCTATCGCGTGCTCTATCTGTCGGGTTACAACAACCGCGACGCTGTGGCTAAAATCGATGCCGAACTGCCCTCTTCGCCCGAACGCGACTACATTCTTGAATTCGTGCGCTCCAGCAAGCGAGGCATCATTCGCGGTGGCATCTGATCGCGCGCGTTTATTTGCTATTAGCATACTCAAGGATTCTTCAAAATCATTTTTGTTTCATCCCTTGAAGTAGCACAAGCGAGGCCATCCCCAAAAGAGGATGGCCTCGCCGCTTTTCAACGCCCGTAGGCGATTATTTCCCTTTTTTCTCCAAAGCTTCCAGTTTCTTGCCCTCACCCAATTTGTAGTAAATGTTGCGCAAAGCGTTACGCACATCTTCATTTTTGGAATCAATCTCATTCGACTTCTCCAAATAAGACATGGCTTTTTGGTAAAGAGGATTCACCTTGTTTTTTAGAGTTCGGGCACTGAGTCGCGCATTCTGTTCGGCCGCCGACACGGCTTGATTGTAATAATAACGCCCCACGTTATACAGTCCTTGCGCGTTATCAGGGGCAAGTTCCACGCATTTCTGATAGTAAGGCAACGCAGCGTCTGCCCCACTCTGCTGCTCCACCACCA
>JAFVCX010000012.1 GCA_017478855.1 Muribaculaceae bacterium
ATTTCAGCAAATCATAGGCCGCCTGCAGAAGTTTGTTGCGCAGCGAGGGCGGATAATCATGGTGACTTTCAAGGAAGAGTCGCACTTGCTCACTCGCCTCGTGGCTATGATGACCGGCCAAGAGAGCGTTGCACCAGTTGAGCGGGAAAAAGATGTCGCCGGTGCGCTGCACTTCTTGCAGAATGTCGAGGCCGGGCTTGACGAACCGATTGGACTGCGGTTCACGCGCGGGATGGTTGAGAATAGTGAGCAAGCCCGACGCAAACGGTTCCACAGCCCTGCCTTCGGGCCGAAGGAGCGAGGCAAACAGCGCATTCTGCACGGCAGTGTCGGGGGAGCATGCACGACCTATAAAGTCGAATTCTTTGCGCAAATCCTCGCTTTTGAGGCGACTGCGCTGGTAATCCAAAATTTCGCGCCACTGTTGCGGTTGCAACACTGCCAGATGGTAGGCGATGCGCATGCAGTCACGGTCATTTAGCAGGCTGGAGCCTTGATGCCATAGAGCATACACAGAATCGACAACGGCCGGTGTCGCGGCCAGCGTGCCCACCGAGCGCAAAGCCGAGGTGGCAATAGCCTTGACGGGGTGATGCGTGGCTTGCTGCCATAGCGCTTGCTCAATCGCGGTGCGGCTATCCTTTGAAGTTTCTTCGCCGGCAATGCGAGCCAGCGAAGTAATGGCTGTGACGGCAATGAGTGAATTGCGCTCTTTGTCTAAGAAGGAGAGCAAAGCATCCACAAAACCGGAGCGGTCAATGCGACCCATCAAATCGTTCTCGTTAAGCGTGAGCAGCGCAGCATAACGCTCCACATCGGGCATCACGCTCCAGTGTGCCATCAGTGAATCGGCGGTGGCCTGATTCAACAAAAAGCGGCCATAGCCTTGCCCATCGCCATTAGGGCTAACTAAAGCTCCCGAAGCCTTTGCGCCCCGAGTCACGCTGTCCGAAGCGAATGCGAGGGGCACACGCTCGTCCTGTGTGGTAGAAACCAAAAACTTTTGCGCCCACACAAGACCGCGCCCACGAGGGTCGTGCTGAGATGCCTGCACCATGCCATCATGCGCAACCACATCGACCACAGGCGCACCGGCTTGTTTCACCCACACAGAATCGAACTGCCACACGCCGGCTTGTGGGTTGGCCTGATGCAGATGCGCCACCAAGTCGTCCCACGTCGCATTGCCATATTGGTGCGCGGCCAAGTAAGAACGCAATCCATTCTGAAAGGCCTCTTCACCCATTTGCTGCTCAAGTTTGCGCATCATGATGGGGGCCTTGTGATAGATGATGTTGCCATAGAGCAGTCCGGCTTGGTTCAGGTTCTCCAGCGGCTGCTGAATGGGATGTGTGCCCGTAGTCCTGTCGGTAGCCATAGCCGGCACATAATGCGCCTTGAGAAAATTCAGGTCGTGGTTGATATCGGGATAGAGTTCGCGGGAGATCTTGTCGGCCATAAAATTGGCAAACACCTCTTTGGTCCACACATCGTTGAACCAACGCATAGTTACAAGGTCGCCAAACCACATGTGCGCCGTTTCGTGCGCAATGAGGCTGGTGCGGCTCAATTCTTCAGCCGGAGTAGGATGATCACCGAGAAAGATGCGCCGGTCATTAAACTGCACACAGCCCGGGTGCTCCATACCACCAAACTGGTAACCCGGCAGCACCACGAAGTCGTAGTGAGAGAATGGGTAAGGTATGCCCGTGTATGCTTCCAGCCAGCGTAGCGAGTGTGCCACTTGGTCGAAAACGATGGGGAGTTGCGCCTCTCGTGTCGGGTCGTTGTTGCGATAGAGAGCCACCATCGTGCGACCATCGCGCTCGGCCTCCACACGATAGAATTGGCCGGCCGTGAACGAGAACAGATAGGTGGGCAGGGGGCGTGTGGCGGCAAAGCGATGTGTGCACCACGGCCCACTGCTCGTCTTGCTAAGCAATAATCCGTTGGAGATGGCCTGCCACGAAGAATCCACCTGAAGCGCGAAAGTGAACACAGCTTTCAAGTCGGGTTGGTCAAAACAAGGAAATACACTACGGGCGTGGTCAGGCACAAAGAGCGTGTAGGCATAATCGCTGTTGCGATTGAGGGCACTGCTCTGGTTCACCACGTTCACAATCACTTCATTCCTGCCCTTACGCAACTGTTTGCGCGGCAAGAAAATGTGCTCATTCTCATAGCGCACACGGCATTTGCGGCCATTCACAAGCATGGAGCATTCGTCCACGTTGCCCTGATAGTCAAGCCACAAGTCAATGGGCGCATCGAGGACAAAGGAAACCGTGTCGTTGCACCTATAGGGCTGCGATGCGTCGGCAGGGAGAGTCAAGGCAAGCGAATAGCGCACATCGCTCACATGGCTCGCGCGATATTGAGCCAGCTGAAGGCTAACGCCGCTCTCATTGGTTAATGACAGGGCACACATGTCGACGAAAAGGGTCAGTGCGAGGAATGTGAAATAGCGTTTCATGTATGTGGATTCTTGTTTTTAAGTTTTCTTTTGCGCAAAGATAATGAAATATGCGCACAGAAGCAAGAAAAAGCGAGAAATCAGCTCTGAATGAAAGGCTGCAAACGGGCGTTATCGCTTGCGGACACACGGAACGCGTCCTGCACAAAAACTTTACTCCGAGTGAGGCTCCAGCAAAAATGGACTTCTTTCAGTCATGTCCCTTCAAAAAGCGGGTGTCGACTTTTGGAGCCGCTATGTGGATACAGCTTGGATAGGAAGCGGGTGCGGCTCACAACGAAGCGCAGATGGGTGCCCTCGCCTACGAGCCGGTCGCCCTCACGGGCCGTAACCGAGAAATACAGTTTGCGCCCCTCCACACGCTCCAGCACAGCTGTAGCCTCAACTTCCGCGCCTATGGGCGACGGGGCAAGATGCGATGAGGCAATGTGTCCACCCACGGTAGTTTCATCCTCGCCCAGTGCCGGAGCCACGGCAAGCATGGCGGCATTTTCCATCAGAGCCAGCATCATGGGGGTGGCCAGCACGGGCATATCGCCCGAGCCGGCCGCGATGGCCGTGTGTACCTCGGTCACCACAAGGCGGCTCGTGTGTTTTAGTCCTTCAGTCAATTCCATTGTTCTTTGTTTTTAGTTGATTTCTGCTTGCTCAATGAGTTGCAATGCCTGCGAGGTGAATTCTTCCTCCGGCAAGTCATATCGCAGCCAGTGAATGGGGGTGCCGCGTCGCTCCATGCCCCTGAACCAAGTCATTTGTCGCTTGGCAAATTGGTGGATGGCGATCTCAAGCAGGTCGTGCATTTCCCCAAAGGTGAGTTGCCCCATCACATATTGGGTCACAAATTTGTATTCAAGTCCATAATAAATCAGGTCTTCGGGCGGCACGCCTTGTGCAATGAGCGTTTCTACCTCATTCACCATGCCTGCGGCAAGTCGCTGATTCAGACGGTCGCTGATGCGGCGGCGGCGCGCTTCACGGTCGATCTCCACGCCTATCACAACCGCATTTTCGATGGGATGCGGCTCGGTGGCGGCCTTCAGGTGCGGATGCTCATGGTAGTATAGGCAAATCTCTATGGCCCTGATGGCGCGTTTGGGCGAGTCGATGTCGCTGTTATTGCGCAGCGTCTTCATGCTTCGCAGCATCGCGGTCAGTTCTTCGAGCGTGTGTTGCGACAGTTCTTCACGCAACGCCCTGTTTTCGGGTACGGGCGGCAGCTGAATGCCCTTCACCACCGTTTCCACATACATACCTGTGCCGCCGCACAATATCACTCGTTTGCCTCGTCCTGCGATGTCGTCATAGGCGGCTTGATAGTCGCGCAAAAATTCATACAGGCTATATTTGTAGCCAGCCGGACAAATGTCAATCAAATGATAAGGCACATCGCCATATTCCTCCAAATCCTTACCGGTGCCCAAAGTCATGCCCCGATACACCTGCCGCGAGTCGGCGCTGATGATTTCAGCGTCGAGCCGGCGAGCCAAAGCCACCGCACGAGCCGTCTTGCCCGATGCCGTGGGGCCGGTGATGACTATTAGCGGGCACTGCATCAGTTTTTCTTGAGGGTGCGGTCGAAGAAGTTCAACACCTTTTGATAGAGTGGCTCACGCACTCCACAGCCATTGATGGAGTGGTTCATGTTGGGATAAACCATCATGTCGAACTGACGTTTTTCTCCATGCAGGCGGGCGATATACTGCATAGCGTTGATGATGTGCACGTTGTCGTCGGCACTACCGAACATGAGCAACAAGTCGCCTTTGAGTTTATCCAATCGGTTCAAGGGAGCGCTCTCGCGATATCCATCGGGGTTTTCTTGCGGAGTGCGCATGAAACGCTCGGCATAGATGGTGTCGTAGAAACGCCACGAGGTAACGGGCGCGATCGACACACCGGCGGCATAGGGGGCATCGTCGTGCGAGAGAGCCATCAGCACCTCATAACCGCCAAAACTCCATCCCCAAATGCCGATGCGCGAAGCGTCCACCCACGGCATTTGCGCCATGTGTCGGGCTGCCGCCACCTGATCAATCGTTTCGTAGTGACCCAGATTCAGATAGGTCACCGACTCAAATTCCTTGCCCCTCGCACCGGTGCCACGGCCATCAAAGCAAGCAATCACATAGCCTTGCGAGGCGAAGTAGGTTTGCCAATCGATGCTCCAGTTGTTGCGCACTTGCTGAGAGCCGGGGCCGCTATATTGCGTCATGATGACAGGATATTTTTTGCTGGAGTCAAAATCAGTGGGTTTGATGATAAATCCATTCAGAATGTATCCATCGTTCTCGAAGGTCACAAACTCGCGTCGGGGCACGTCGGGCGAGGTGAATCGCTGCGCATATTCCTCATTGAGTTGCAATTCACGCACCGTTTTCCCGCTCAACACATTCTTGATTCTATATTGAGTGGGAGTGTCAACATTGCTGAATGTGTGAATGAAATAGGTGAACGTCGAGTTAAAGGCTGCCGAGTTGGTGCCCTTATCTACAGCCACGTCAGTCACTTTTCCTTTCAAGTCCACAGCCTTCACCACACGGTTCAGCGGGCCGTCGGTGGCCTGATAGTAAAAGCGTTTTTTCTTTTTGTCAAAGCCATAAAAGGCCGTCACGGGTTGCTCGCCAGTAGTGAGCTGGCGCAGCAGGCTGCCATCAAGGTCATACTGATACAGCTGGCAAAAGCCGCTCTTCTCGCTGGGAATCACAAACGAGTCATCATAGTAGACCACTGTGCGCGACATTTCGCTGTCAATCCATGTGCTCGACGTTTCATGGTAGATATCGCGTGCCGCACCACTGGTCGGGTTCACACGGTAGATGTGCATGTCATTCTGTGTGCGGTTGAGTGCCATCACCATCAGCGCGTCGTTCACACCGGCATAGGCAATGTGGGGCACATAGTCCTCAGCAGTGATGGGCACATCCATCTTCGTGAGCGATTGGGCAGGCAGGTTATAGTTCAGCACAGTCACTTCAGCGTTTTTCTCTCCGGCCACAGGATATTTGTAATCGTAGGAACCGGGATAAAGCGCGTAACTTTCATTGGGGTTGCAATCGCCCTCATAAAGGGTCATTGAGTACATGGGCACCTCGCTCTCATCCCAGCGGATGAACGACAGGTTCGCTCCGTCGGGCGACCAAGCAAATGAGTTCAGAATACCAAACTCTTCTTGATACACCCAGTCGGGCACCGCATTGATGACGCTGTTTTTCTTGCCGTCGGTGGTCACTTGCGTGGTGGTGCCGTCGGGCAGATTTTTAATGTACACATTGTTGTTTCGCACAAAGGCCACGCGCTCACCGTCGGGCGACAAGGTGGCTATTTCTTCACCACCATCGGCTGTGAGAGGGGTCAGTACCGATGTGCTGCGGTCGTACACAAAATAGCGTGCGCTGAAAGAATTGCGATAAATGGGCTCAGACTCTGCCCAAAGCAAAATCTTGCGCTCATCGGCACTCATTTTGTAGCCGTTCCACGACGATACACCGGCTTGCTCCAGCGCGCTGGCCGGGAGCACTTCCAACAGCATTTTTCCTTCCTTATAAGAAAATTGTTTGATGGCCTTTGATTGGTCGGTAAGCTGATAATACCACTCGCCATTAGCCGCCGGTTGCACCCGGCCTATGCCTTTGGGGCGAGCCGTGGCTGTCACGCAATCTTTTAAGGTCAGAGGTTGGGCTTGAGCCACACTAATTGTCACCAGCAGCAATGCTGCACCCACTATTGTTCTTGAGAATTTGTATAATTTCATTTTCTACCTGAATTTTCTTGTTAAAGCATCACTACAGCACGGCGGCGACCATCGGGTTGCATCTCGGTGAGAACGGTGATGGTTTCGCCATCGCGCACGCCCTCCAGCAAACGGCCGGGAACAAAGCAACCCTCCACAAAACCATAAGTGAGGTTATCCTTGCCTTGCATGATTTTCACATTGCCGGTAACCGAATCGTGAAAAGCGGGCACCACATCGTTTCTGTCGGCCGGCGTGACCGAGATGAGCTTCAATTTGCCATTGTCTTCAAGGCAACGCACCATCATATATTTTTCATCGGCTGGAAGTTGCGTTTTTCTGACAATCAGCGTCATGCCGTTAGGCATTTGCAACCGGCAAAGCTGGCGATTGTGTTTATCCGTAAACTGCTGGGTGAGCACAGCCGGTTTTCTTTCAAGGTCTTTGTACACCCAGTCGAGAATAGGTTGGGCACCCTCCACATACAGGTCGTAATTATTGTCCACCGGCTCCACATCAGCCGGGATTCGTTTGCGCAGCTGGCTATAACGCCAAGTGAGGGGCCTGCCGTTGCACTCGCGAATGGCCCGATAAGCTTCCAGCTCATAAAGCGCCTCACTCATGTGGCCCTCACGCGCAAGTTCCCAACCCAGCTCCCGATGCACTTCCGACATGTAGCTGTCTTGCTTGCTGCCCACGAGCAGGGTTTGACACAGAGCCGATTTTTTCAAGTCCCAGTCATGCGTGAGCATTTTGGCCAGTTCGTGCCAAATGCAATATTTCTTGGTGTTCATGGCCAACTTTCTGTGCATCTCCAGAGCCGTTTCCTTGTCGCCTCTTTCTCGCAGAGCCAGCGAGCGATAACGAATCAGGTTCTCATCGTCGGGGAATGCGGCGATCACCTGCTGCAACAATGCCATAAAGTTATCGTCGTAGTCAAAGGAGTGATAGCGTTTTTTTGCCGCCACATAGCCTGTGACGGCTTGCTCCACAAGCGATGGAAACTGCATGAGGTTGGGTTCTTTCACTTGCTTGCGCTGCCAGTCCTCGGGCAAAAAATTATTCATGCCCCAAAAGGTCAGAAAGTCGTCAAACGCAAAATCAGGGAAAGCCTTGAGTGCCCACACGGCAAGCGTGAGCATGCGTGAATGCAGTTCACTCGGCCGCTTCACGTTATCAAGTTTCATATAGCAAGCGAAGCCCCGCTGCAAGTCGAGATGCGACAGCTGTCTGCGTCTTTTCCACAAGCGGCTCCAAAGAATCCATGCGGCGGTTTCATGCTTGGCAGGTGGCACTTTATCCTCAGCAATCAGCTGAGTGATATATTGATAGGCATAATAGGTATGTCCTTCTTTCACTTGCCGATAAGCTTGCTCTATTTCATCGGCAAGAGGCACAAGGCCGGTTTGCAATGCGTGCAAAGCATCATGCGAAATAGCCGCGTCCTCATCGGTTTCTTCCATCAGTGGAAGCAGCTGTTCCATCTGGCTCACAGCATCTAAGGCTTGCTGCGTCAGTGCCTGTTCCGCACATTGCCATGCCCAATCATTGAGTGCCCAAAACAGCGAGCGTGTATTCCACACGTCAGCAGGGTTTTCTTCATAATCCCGTCGCGCCACATCCAAAGCCTCTTGCAACTGGCCATTATTTCGTAATTCGTTAACTTGCTTGAAACTCATAGTGCTCAATGTTGTTGGTTATATTCAAGATACAAAGATACACATTTTTTTTTACATAACAATCGCATGCATTCACTCGCCCTACTCACTCATGATTGTGCGCAGACAAAAATGTTGTCAAAAAATGACAACATTGCACATTTCGGTTATTGTCAAATTTTGACAACTATCTTTTATTTCTGATGATTTTGGCGCATTTTTTGCAAGACAAATCACTTGCCGGAATCGCTGTCGGGATGCCACAGCTGCTTCAAGTGTGCGGCCAATCGTGCCTCGGCAGGATTCTCTTGCGGATGCCAAATGGTGGGGTGCTTTAAGTTTTCGGGCATATATTCTTGCTTCACAAAATGTCCGGGGAAATCGTGGGCATATTTGTAATCAGCACCATAACCAAGCTCTTTCATGAGTTTGGTGGGCGCGTTGCGCAGGTGCAGCGGCACCGGCTCGTTGCCCGTTTGCTCCACAAGAGCCAGTGCATGGTCAATAGCCAGATAGGCGCTGTTGCTCTTGGGCGAAGAAGCCAAGTAGATGGCGCATTCACTCAAAGGGATGCGTCCCTCGGGCCAGCCAATCTTATTGATGATGTCGAAGGTGGCATTGGCCAGCAGCAGGGCGTTGGGGTTAGCCAAACCGATGTCTTCGGCCGCACTGATGCACATGCGCCGGGCAATGAATTTCGGATCTTCACCACCTGCGATAAGTCTTGCGAGCCAGTAGACGGCGGCATCGGGGTCGCTGCCTCGTATGCTCTTGATGAAAGCCGAAATGATGTCGTAGTGCATTTCCCCATTTTTATCAAAGGCCATTGGGTTTTGCTGCAGGCGGTCGGTCACAATGCGGTCGTTGACCACAAATGGCTCAAGCGCATTGAGCGACTGCATGATTAGGTCGAGGATGTTGAGCAATTTTCTGGCATCTCCGCCCGAGAACCTCAACAAAGCGGCGGTTTCCTCAATGCGCACCTCGCGGTCGCGAAACATGGGGTCGGTGGTCACGGCACGATGCAGCAGAGCCAGCAAGTCATCATCGGAGAGCGGTTGCAGCACATATACCTGCGCGCGCGACAGGAGCGGGCGAATCACCTCAAAAGAGGGATTCTCGGTCGTGGCACCAATCAAGGTCACAGTGCCATTTTCCACAGCTCCCAGCAAAGAATCTTGTTGCGACTTGTTGAACCGATGAATCTCGTCGATAAACAAGATGGGCCGGCCTGTGGTGAACATGCTTCGCGCATCGGCCTTGCAGCGGTCGAGGATTTCGCGCACTTCTTTCACACCAGCCGTGACGGCCGAGAGCGTGTAGAACGGCACTTTCGTTTGCTCGGCAATGATGCGGGCCAATGTGGTTTTTCCCACTCCGGGAGGCCCCCACAAGATAAAGGAGGCTATATTGCCACTCTCTATCATGCGACGAATCACAGCACCCTCGCCCACAAGATGCTGCTGACCCATGTAGTCGTCGAGGGTTTTGGGGCGCATTCGCTCGGCAAGCGGCTGATTCATATTATCATTCATGCAGAAAATCAATTTATAATGAGTTTATGCGACACGCCATCAACCACCAACACATAGACGCCCGGCGCGGCAACCTGTATCCGCGAAGTCGCTATGGTGGCCACTTTGCGCCCCATGAGGTCATAAAGCGCGGCCGGCCGGCGGTTGCCCGTGATGGTGACAGTGCGTCCTGAAATTTCCACCTCGGCAGCCGGTGCGGCACCCACGGCAATCAATCCCGACGTTGCATCGTCGATAATCGTGCCAAATTCACACCAAACCTCAGCCGCCCCATATGCGGCAGCCGTGCCGTGCGGAACATGGAGCGTTTTGGCCGACAAATCGGCCAAATAGCCGAATGGGCTGCGGCATCTGTCCACCTTGAGAGGCTCAGCGCGCAGGCAGGTCACATCTTTCAGGTTGCGACAGTCAAGCCATGCGTTTACGCCCAACGAGGCGACTGATGCCGGTAATGTAATGGATTTCAAGCCTGTGCAAGCCGCCATGGCCCACTCCCCTATTGCAGTCAGGCCATCGGGCAGCGTGACAGCTTTTGTGTTGCCGCAACCGTAGAACGAATACTCGCCCAGTGTTGTGACCGTAGCCGGCACCTCATATTCGCGCCACGAAGCGTTTTTGCGCGGGAAGGCCAGCAATGTCGCCCCATCGGCCGACAGCAATACACCCTCCACATCTTTGTAGGCCTGATTGCCCTGCTCCACCACGATGGATTTCAACTGGATGCAATCCATGAAAGCGCGAGATCCAATATGGCTCACGCCTACCGGCAAAGTCACCGTTGTGACATTGTGGCAGCCAAAGAAAGCGTAATCACCTATGGCGGTGAGCTTTTGCGGCAAAGTGAGAGCCCCTCGCAACGCCTCGCAACGCGCAAACGCGTGGTGGCCAATGCTTGTGATGCCCTCATGCCACACGAGTGACGAGAGCGAATCGCAACCATTGAAAGCATAATCGGCAATCGTGGTGACGGTTTCGGGCAACGCAAGCGACGTCAAGCCATGCGAGCCATTCATGGCCGCGCGACCAATGGCGGAAACCGGCCGACCATCGACCACCGGCGGGACTTCCACCTCCCCCCGATAGAACGACTGGCCGAGCACAACCTGCAGTGAGCCGTCGGGCAGCGGCTCATAGACGATGCCACCCGATGCGAACGGCTGCCCCATCAGGGTCAGTCCCATCAAAAAGGTGCCTATTGTGGAGAAAAATCGTTTCATATCGCAAAGATAAGCAAATTAAATCAGAGCAAGCAGCCGGATTTCATTTTTTATTCTAAAATGGCATGGTTTTTGCAACAAGAAAAAAACGACTGATAATAGAAGCGATGAAAAAATGCAAGCAACAGGGCTGTGGCGTCGTGAATGACAACCACGCCATCTACTGCCGCGCATGCGGTCATCCATTGGGACGCAGGCTCAACTGGCCCGTCATTCTGCTGGCGGTGGTCACCATCGCGGCTTTGGCTTTTGCCGGGCTTTACGCCGAGAAACTCATGCAGATGAGGCTCATGGAGCAAGGCATCACCCAAACGAGCCATCAGGCCACAAACCAAGTGCGAGCACTGCAGCAAGAAGTGGACTCGTTGCGTGTCCAATGCCTTGTGCTCGATTCACAAAAAACGGCAGCAGCCCACCGTCTTGCGGACTTTCAAGCCATGGTGGGAAAGTACTATCCACTCATCATCGACTCGATCAAGATAGCCAATGTGAATTATATGCATGAGGTGATTGACGGCTTTGGCGCACGATTAGTGAGCGAGCGCACTCAATACCTGCAACCGCAGTTGCACTACCGGGGCATTATGCACGGAGAAGTGGAGTTTACCGTGAGATGGTTCACGCCCGAGCACGGATGGTTCAAAAGCGGAGCACCACGGCTGAGCCACACACAACGCGTGTCGGCCTACATCTATGAGGAGCAAAAGACGGTGAACCTCATAGGGCTGGGAAACAGCACGCCCGGCTTTTGGAGTGCCGGGCGTTATAAGATTGAGATCTGGTATGGCAAGGTGTTGCTGGCCAGTCAAGAATTCAGCATCATGTAGCAGAGGCCACCAAGCATCGGGCCACAGGAAGGTGTCACGCAGGGTTTCTGCGTCCTTGCGTGCGAAATTGATAAGGAGTCATGCCCGTGACGCTGCGGAACACGCGGCTCAAATGGTGCGGGTATTTGAATCCTAACTGATAACCAATCTCACTAATCGTGAATCGAGTGTTGAGCAACATGTGCTTGATTCGCTCTACGGTGGCAATCTGGATGTGTTCTTTGGCGGTGCGCCCCGTAGCCTTGCGAATCAGGTCGCCAAAATAATTGGACGACAACGACAACTGCTCGGCACAATAGCGTACTGTGGGCAATCCCAATTCGGCAGTCATGCCCGAGTCAAAGTAGTTGCGCAGCACCACGTTGAAGCGTTCCACAAGCTGATAGCTGCGCTTGTCGTGCAGGTCAAACTGGCGGTTATAGAATCGTGAGCACAAGTCAAAGAGAACTTCGAGATAATCGAGCACGATGCGGTGTGTGTGCTCATCTTCGGGTTTGGCCAGCTCTTGGTGTATGCCCTTGAGAAGCTCTATCACTTGCGTGCGCTCGCCTTGTGTGGTGCGCAAGGCCTCATTGGCCTCATAGCGGAAGAAGTCAAAATCTTTGAAGCGAGAAGCCAAGCGTGTGCCACTGATGTAGTCGGGGTGCAAAAGCAGGGCGTAACCGCTGCAAAGATTTTGCTCGGCCGATTCACCATCAATCACATGGGTGCCAAACACTTGGTCGGGAGCAGTAAAAATGAGGCTGCCGGCTTGATAGTCATATTCACTCAAGCCATAGGTGAATCTCCCTCCCTCGCACTCTCGGAGCAAAACGGCGAAGAATCCACAACTCTTCACCTCTTTCCGCATATGTTCAACTTTCGAAAAATCAACCACAGTGATAAGTGGATGCTGCATTTTTACTCCATATCGCCCGCAGTACTCTTCGATTCGGTTTAGTCTTAAGATTTCTGTGTTCATGCCAAAATATAATGATTGGCACAAAAATACAATAAAACATAAAAACGCCCGCTGAAAACAAGTGTTTTGTGTTTTATTTTTAACATTCCTTTAGTCAAAGGTTGCTAACAGACCTTGAGGAACTGATTTCTTTCTCTCCGAATAGTATAATTATTCGATTATTCAGCAAGATAGTGAATGGATTTGCCTATGTGCTCGAGCAACCACTCTTCACGCGTGGCCACCCCATCGGCATCGATGATGTTGACCAGCGTTTGCATGAGGTAGCGTTTTTGGGCATCGGTCATTGAGTCGGCCACGGTGAGCGCATGGGAAAAGTCGAAAGCCTTGCCCGCAAAAAACAGGTCGCTCGAAATGCCTAATTGCTGGTTGATGATATTGAGCACATTCACTTCATCGAGCGTGATGATGCCATCACAATTAATCATCTCAACGATAATGCTCGTGATGGCCTGCTTGTGCAGGTCGCTAAATCCCAACTGGCTGGATAATGATATTTTGGTCATGTAATGTGGTGGATAGAAGCCCGTGTTTCTATTTTTTATCGAAAGGAGGGGGCGTGGGCAAGGCTTCGGTCTTTTCTCCCTCTTCAGCCTCGCTCTGTGCCTCGGCCTCATCGGTGGCCTTCAGGAGCTCTTCAGTGCGCGAGAGCCACTGGCGCTTGCCAAAAATGCGCTCGGCATCCTCGGTGAAAATCACCTCTCTTTCAAGCAGCAATTCGGCCAATTCGTGGTGGCCCGCCGTGTGCTGGTTGAGCAACTCCTCGGCCCGGCGATACTGGCCGTCGATAATATCCTGCACCTCGGCATCGATGGCCTGCGCACGGCTTTCGCTATAAGGTTTGGTAAAGCCATAGGCCTGACCACTCGAATCGTAATATGAAATGTTGGGCAGGCGGTCGCTCATGCCATAATAGGTGACCATGGCATAGGCAATCTTGGTGGCCCGCTCCAAGTCGTTGAGCGCACCCGTGTCGGTGAAACCCAAATACATCTGCTCAGCCACACGACCCGCCAACAATGAGCAAATCTGGTCAAGCAAAGCCTGCTTTGGCTCGAGCTGGCGCTCTTCGGGCATATACCACGCCGCGCCCAGCGCCTTGCCTCGCGGCACAATCGTGACTTTAATCAGCGGGTCGGCATATTGCAGATGCCAACTCACAGTAGCGTGCCCTGCCTCGTGATAGGCAATGGAGCGACGCTCTTCTTGGGTGATCACTTTTGACTTCTTCTCAAGCCCGCCGATGATGCGGTCGATGGCATCCATGAAGTCCTGACGCTGCACGGCTTGTTTCTTGCGGCGAGCGGCAATCAGAGCCGCCTCGTTGCACACGTTGGCAATGTCGGCACCGGAGAATCCGGGGGTTTGCCGTGCCAGCAACTCTATATCGACGCTGCCGTCGATTTTCACATTGCGCAGGTGCACCTGAAATATTTCTTTACGGTCGCTCAATTCGGGCAGTTCCACATAGATTTGGCGGTCGAAACGGCCGGCACGCATCAAGGCCTTATCGAGAATGTCGGCACGGTTAGTAGCGGCGAGAATGATCACGCCACTATTGCTGCCAAAGCCATCCATCTCGGTGAGGAGCTGGTTGAGCGTGTTTTCGCGTTCATCGTTGCCGCCCATGTTAGCATTGCGGCCACGGGCGCGTCCCACCGCGTCGATTTCATCGATAAACACGATGCAGGGAGCTTTTTCTTTGGCCTGCCTGAAGAGGTCGCGCACGCGGCTGGCACCCACGCCCACAAACATCTCCACAAAATCACTACCCGACATGGAGAAAAACGGCACGTCGGCCTCGCCGGCCACCGCTTTGGCCAGAAGGGTCTTGCCGGTTCCGGGAGGGCCCACAAGCAAGGCACCTTTGGGAATCTTGCCGCCCAGCTCGGTGTAATGCTCAGGACTGCGCAAGAAGTCGACAATCTCGGCAATCTCCACCTTAGCCTCGGCCAGCCCGGCCACATCGGCAAAGGTTACCTTGCCGCCCGGATTGTCTTTATCGAACAGCATGGCCTTTGACTTTCCCACCGAGAAAATGCCACCGCCCGACATGCCACCACCACCCGACATGCGGCGGGTGAAGTAGATCCAAAAGGCCACGAGCAGCACTATGGGGCCAAATGCCCACAACCATGCGTTCCAATCGCTGCCCTCCTCAAAGGAAAGACGCTGAATGTAGCCGACTTGCTGCCAAGCCTCGGTTTTTTCCTCAAACTTCTCAAGAGAGCCAAACTTTGTCACCAGCTTGGCCTTAGCACCCTTTTGCGGCTCATAATTTTGCGATTTGAACACTTCTCGCGCCAACGAATCGCTCAAGATGGCTTCGGCCATCTTTTTATTGGAGATGACCACTATTTCATTCACGCCACCGCGTTTTACGATGGACTCAAACTCGGTGTTGTCGACTTCTTTGCTGACGGAGAAGTCGCCCGCAAACCAGAGCGAACCCAGCACGAGGGCGATGAGCGCATACATCCAGTAGATGTTGAGGCGCATCTTGGGGGCTTTGTTGTTTTTGCCGTTAGCCATAGCGCATTTAGTCTAAGTCGGGGATTTGGTTGATGATGGCATCGGCCCAAAGTTGCTCCAGATTGTAGCGGTTGCGGTAATCGGGCAAGAACACATGGGCAAAGATGGTGCCATAGTCAATCACTATCCATTGCGAGTTCTGGTAGCCGTCGTAGTTATAAGGACGCACTCCCACCGTTTTTTCCACATATTCTCGTATGCTGTCGGCCACGGCCTCCACTTGAATGGGCGTGTTGCCATTCACAATAACGAAGCCCTGCGTGGGAGCCTGCTCAATATTCTCAAGATTCACGTGCACTATGGAGCGGCCTTTCTTTTCTTGGGCACCCTCGATAATGGCTTTAACGAGTTGGTCGTTTTCAATCAGGTTATTTTTCATTCTTTGCGTTTTGTAATGAAATGCAAAGATAATGAATTAATCTTGACCGCCACACGCTCGCGACGTTAAAAAATAACAACGAGCTTGCCATGAGATAAGGATTGAAAACCACGATGGACAAATTAAGAAAAAATTAACAGAGCGGCATCGTGGGGTGTCGGCGAAAATGACTAACTTTGCAGTCTTGAATATACAATAACAAACAACATAAGAAAGAAATGGAAGTAAGAGGAAAAATCATTGCCAAGCTGCCCCTGCAAAGCGGCACCTCGAAGGCGGGCAACGCATGGAAAAAGCAAGAGTATGTGCTTGAAACCATCGAAGCCTATCCGCGCAAAGTGTACTTTGACTTTTTTGGCGACCGGGCCGACCAGTTTCCGCTGGAGATTGGCGAGCTTATTGATTTGAGTTTTGACATTGAAAGTCGCGAGTATAATGGCCGCTGGTACACCAGCATTCGTGGCTGGAAAGCCGTGAAGGTTGACCCCAACAGCCCCATGGCACAACCCCCGCAAGAGCCGCAAGGCAGCGCGGCACCGAATGGACAGACTGCACAACTGGGCGGTGTGAACGAAACCACATTCACTCAACCGGCCCCTGAAGATGATCTGCCTTTCTGATTCACCGAAGAAGCTCTCATATCAAAATAAAGAATCCGCGCGAACTCACTCGCGCGGATTCTTTATTTTTCCTTTTCACGCCGCTTGCGGCATGAGCTTTTGAGCCTGAAGATGAGGTGAGTGCGATTAACGGCCAAGATGAGCAGCAGCACCGCCAAGTAGGCCAGCAGCAACGTGCGCAAGGAGGTCGCGGGGTTGAA
Organism: Muribaculaceae bacterium; assembly: GCA_017478855.1. Taxonomy (GTDB): domain Bacteria; phylum Bacteroidota; class Bacteroidia; order Bacteroidales; family Muribaculaceae; genus Sodaliphilus. The sequence goes on from JAFVCX010000012.1 coordinate 16,133, forward strand.
GTCGTCGCTTATGCGCAGCAAATCCACCGCAGGGTCTTGCAATTTGGACATGGGGATGGATTGGAGCGTGCGCTTCCACACAATGGTGTCGCCATCAAGACACACCACGGCCGGGTTGCCACGCGCCATCATCTTGATGTCGCTGTCGTCGGCTATGAACATGGGGTAATCGGCCATCGAGATGTCGTTCCACTCGGCAATATCGTGCTTGGAAGCGCTCGTGAGGCCAAAGACCTGAAAGCCATGAGCGTTGGCATCGTCGCGAAGCTCATTGAGCGCAAACGTGCCGGCCACATTCACTTCGTCCAAATCGGGGAACAGGAAAAGTAGCGTGCGCCCATGCCCTGTCAAAACATCGGCAGAAACATCATCGCTGTCCCCATCAACAATGGCAAATTGCCGCCCCTCGGAAAGGTCGGGACGAGATGGGGCAATGGGTTTGCGAGCCACAAAAGTCCATCCGTCTTCTTCGTCGGGCACATCATCGATGGTAAATTCGTGGATTTCGCCTTGCTTTTCATAGACAAAAAGATAGTCTTGCGCCTCGTCGGACGGCGCAGTGGCCAAGAGTTTCGTGCCTATTTTATAGGGTCGGAAATCTAACAGCGGCTGCACAAAATAGCCCTGCCAAGAGATAAACAGCGCCAGTGCGAAAGTGGCTACCGCCACCATCCACTGCACCGCAGGGCCATAAAGACCGCGCGTTTTCCTGCCCACCACAAGCAAAAACACAGCACCCAC
>JAFVCX010000002.1 GCA_017478855.1 Muribaculaceae bacterium
GTGTTGTTTGCCTGGCAATGCTCGTCAAGAATGCGCTGCACGGCGGCCTGCACGGCCCCATCGTCGGTCTCGACAGCACTGCCGTCGACCACTGCCTCGTAGCGGTTCAGATTCACTTCATGGTCGTGATGATGCTCGTGGCCACAGCCGCACGAGCAGTGTTCATGATGATGTTCTTGTTGTCCCATAGTGTTGTTTTTATTTTGATTTGGGGGTTAATTTTTCATTCTCATGATGACGGTGGACGTCACGCATGGTTTTTTTTGCGAAATTGCTCTCCAGGGCCTCGGTCAGGTCCACTCCGGTTTGGTTGGCGATACAAATGAGCACCCACAACACATCGGCAAGCTCGTCGGCAAGCACCTTGTCGCGGTCCGACAGCTTTTCCGACTGCTCACCATAACGGCGAGCCATGATGCGTGCCACCTCGCCAACTTCCTCGGTGAGAACGGCCATATTGGTCAACTCGCTGAAATAGCGCACGCCATAAGTTTTTATCCAGCGGTCCACCCGCTCTTGTGCCTCATGTAAAGTCATCTGACGCAAATTTACTATTTTTTTTCGATGCAGGCAAACAATTATTCTCGCAGGCGCGAGTCGATGATAATGGTCACCGGGCCGTCATTCACGAGCGACACGCGCATATTGGCCCCGAAAACGCCACGCTGCACAGGGCGCGCAAGCAGTTGGCCCACTTGCTCACAATAGGCCTCATAGAGAGGAATTGCGAGGTCGTGACCAGCGGCCCGAATGTAACTGGGACGATTCCCCTTTCGGGTGCCTGCAGTGAGGGTAAACTGGCTCACAGCCAGCACTTCACCCCCAGCATCGGCCACACTGCGGTTCATCACGCCCTGCTCATCATCAAAGATGCGCAAGGCGGTCGTTTTGGCGGCAAGCCATTCCACGTCGGCAAGGGTGTCGCCTTGCTCCACGCCCACAAGCACCATCAGGCCAGGCCCGATGGCCGACACTTGCCTACCATCGACACTCACACTGGCTTCTGCGGCACGCTGAATAACAATTCTCATATCTTATTCGTTGGCTTTTAAATAGTTATACACAAGCTCTGCTTTCTTCTTGCCTATTACGGCAGCCAAATCGGATTCCGAAGCTTCACGAATGCGCTTCAAACTCTTGAAGTGCTTGAGCATCAACTGCTTTGTCGCTGGACCAACTCCATTGATGTCGTCAAGCACGGAGTGGGTTTGACCTTTAGCTCGCTGCTGGCGATGATGGGTGATAGCAAATCGGTGGGCCTCATCGCGCATACGCTGCACCACGCGCAGCGTTTCACTATTTTTGTCAATGTAGAGCGGCACACTGTCGCCCGGGAAAAATATCTCGTCAAGCCGTTTGGCGATGCCCACCACGGCAATCTTGCCTCGAAGACCGATTTCGTCAAGGGCTTCCACGGCCGAGCTGAGTTGTCCCTTGCCACCGTCGAGCACAATGAGTTGCGGAAGCTCGGCACCCTCAGCCACAAGGCGGCTGTAGCGCCGTGTGATAACCTCGCGCATCGACGCAAAGTCGTCGGGACCTTCCACCGTGTTGATATTGAAATGGCGGTAATCTTTCTTGGCTGGCTTGGCGTTGCGGAACACGACACACGATGCCACAGGATGAGTGCCCGAGATGTTGCTGTTGTCAAAACATTCCATGTGGCGGGGCAGCGAAGTGAGGTGGAAATCACGCTGAATGGCCGTGAGGGTGCGGGTGGTGCGCTGCTCAGGATTGAGCTTTTCCATGCGCTTGTATTTTTCGGTTTTGTATTGCTCGACGTTTTTTAACGAAATCTCAAGCAACCGACGCTTGTCACCGCGCTGCGGAATCACGAAATCCATGCCCTCAAAGGCCACGTCGGGAATAATATTGACCAATGTTTCGTGCACACGCTCCCGCTTATAAGTGTCGGCAAAACGGCGGTGCATCTCATTCTCTGCCATCGACATCAATTCATCGTCGGGGGTGTCCTCGGCGGGCAGTTTGTATTCGAGTGTGAGCGCTTGAACCACCGAGCCACCACGCATGTGCATATAATTAAAATAGGCCGACTGGTCGTCGCGTATAAGTGTCACCACATCAATATTATGAATAGTGGGGCTGACGATGACCGACCGGGCTCGCACCCGCTCTATCAGGCGATATTTGCGCTTCAACACCTCGGCCTCCTCAAATCGCAGCTCATTGGCAAGCCGGCTCATTTCACTCACCAAAAAATCCGAAAGTTGCGCGATGTCGCCATTCAGGATTTGTTTGATTTCCTCAATATAACGGCCATACTGCTCGGGCGACACCAATCCCCGGCAACAACCCTCGCAGCGTTTGATGTGATACTGCAAGCAAAGGCGATGCTTGAGCTGGTCGATTGTTTCACGTGAAACATTATGCGTGCAAGTGCGCAACGGATAAATCTGGCGAATCACGTCGAGCAAGGTATGCGCCACCTCGGCATGAGGGTATGGCCCATAGTATTTTGCTCCTCGCCTAAGCGCATCACGCGTGACAAACACTCGTGGATACAATTCTTTGGTAACACAAATCCAGGGATAGGATTTATCATCTTTCAGCAGCACATTATAATGGGGCTGAAATTCTTTGATAAGACTGTTCTCAAGGTCGAGCGCTTCTTCCTCGGTGTTGACAACAGTGTACTCCATATCCCAAATGTTGCGCACCAGCATATTGGTGCGCAACACTGAGTGTTCTCGATTAAAATAGGAATTGACGCGGCGTTTCAGATTCTTCGCTTTGCCCACATAGATAATCACCCCGTCGCGGTTCTTGTAACGATACACACCTGGGGAATCGGGCAAAAGGCTTATTTTCAATTTTAACTCGTCGCGCATGATGGTTGCAACTATACTAAGGTTGCGATTCGCCGCACCCTTGCACGTCTTCTATTGTTGCTGAACTCCGTGAGGGGAGTTAAAAGTCGAACAATGTCGACACCTCAACATCCTTGGGGAACACCGAGCGTCCGTTCAGGAAACTCAGGCCGCAGATGCAGTTGATATAGATTTTGTCGGGGTTCATCGACCGCACCAGGTCGTATGCAGCCATCATGGTGCCGCCAGTGGCAAGCAGGTCGTCGTGGATTACCACAATGTCGCCGGGGACAATGGCATCACGATGAATCTCGATGGTATCGGTTCCGTACTCCTTAGCATACGTCTTTTGGATCACTTCGGCTGGCAATTTGCCCGGCTTGCGCAGGGGCACAAAACCGGCTCCCAGGCGCGAGGCCAAAATGGCACCGCCGATGAAGCCGCGTGCCTCAATTCCCACGACCTTGGTCACGCCACGATCTTTGAACAGGTCGACGAGAGCATCACTGATGATGGCGAAAGCCTCCGGGTCCTTGAAAGCTGTTGTCAAGTCTTTGAATTGAACTCCCTTGACAGGAAAATCGGGCACGTTGCGGACAACGCTTTTCACTTTCTCTAATTGTTCCTTTTTCATCTTTATCTGATTTGTTCCACGTGAAACATTTGGTTTTTATCTACCTAATAATAACAATAAAATATTGATGTCGCTGGGTGAAATACCGGGTATCCGCGACGCTTGCCCCACAGTGGCAGGGTCGATGCGCTGCAGCTTCTGGCGCGCTTCGGTTGACAACTGATGCAACGCGCTGTAATCAAACTTGCCGCGAAGGGTCACTCTGTCGAGGCGTGAAAGGCGTTCGGCCATCTGCGATTCTCGCTCAATGTAGCCGCTATACTTGATTTGTATTTCGGCCGCCTCGACAATTTCTTCACGACGGCCGGCCTCCAGCATACCGATTTGCTGCCGCAACGCAGGAAGCATATCGGCCAGCAGATTCACACTCAATTGCGGCCGCAACAGCAGGTCGTAAAGCTTCACACCCTGCTTGAGCGGTTGCAGGCCCAGTCGTTCCAATGCACCATTCACATCGGCCGCGCGCACGGTGGTTGAGCGAGCAAAATCAATGAGCGACGACACCTGCCTGCGTTTACTTTCCATCAGCTCATAACGAGTGCTGTCAGCCAAACCCTGGGCATAGCCGAGCGGCGTGAGGCGCATGTCGGCATCGTCCTGACGGAGCAGAATGCGATGTTCGGCACGTGACGTGAACATGCGATAAGGCTCGTCTACACCTTTAGTCACCAAGTCGTCAATCAATACGCCAATGTAAGCCTGGTCGCGATGCAACACAAACGGTTCTCCTCCCAGGGCGGCATGATGCGCATTGATTCCGGCTATCAAACCCTGTCCTGCAGCCTCTTCATAGCCGGTTGTTCCATTGACTTGTCCCGCGAAAAACAACCCTTTGACAAGTTTGGTTTCAAGGGTGTGATGCAATTGTGTCGGGTCAAAAAAGTCGTATTCGATAGCATATCCGGGCCGGTAAATTTGCACATCAGCCAGTGCAGGGATATGCTTCAGGGCCTCTATTTGTACCTGCCACGGCAATGACGAAGAAAACCCGTTGAGGTACATTTCCTGCGTCGTTTCTCCCTCAGGCTCAATGAAAAGCAGGTGTGATTCCTTGTCGGCAAAAGTCACAATTTTTGTTTCAATGCTGGGGCAATAGCGCGGACCGATGCTGGTTATTTGACCATTATAAAGTGGTGATTGCGGCAAGGCCTGACGCAACACCTCATGCACGGCGGGATTGGTATACACCATCCAGCACGGGCGCTGGCGCAGTTTGCTACGTTCCCCGGGCAAGAAAGAGAAGTGATGAAAATCGGACTCTCCATCTTGCCGCGTGGCTTTGTCGAAATGAATGGTACGGGCGTCGATGCGAACAGGGGTTCCGGTCTTCATCCGGTCCGTCACAAAGCCCATCTGGCGCAGCTGCTCTGTGATGCCATGCGCCGATGGCTCGGCCACACGGCCACCCTGAATCTGTACTGGCCCCACATGCATCAATCCGTTCAGGAAAGTGCCTGCCGTGAGCACCACGGCACGAGCGGTGAACTTCACGCCCAGGGCAGTAATCACACCCACTACCCTACCCTGCTCCACGCACAACTGCACCACAGTGTCCTGCCAAATATAAAGCCCCGGTGTATTTTCCAAGATGCCTCGCCATTCGGCCATGAAACGCATACGGTCGGACTGGGCACGCGGGCTCCACATAGCCGGTCCCTTGCTGCGGTTGAGCATACGGAACTGGATGGATGTGCGGTCGGTCACAATTCCCATTTGGCCGCCAAGCGCATCTATCTCTCTGACAATCTGCCCCTTAGCTATTCCTCCAACAGCCGGATTGCAGCTCATCTGCGCTATTTTGTTCATGTCGATAGTAATGAGCAGCGTACACGAGCCCAGCCGTGCGGCAGCACTTGCTGCCTCACAACCGGCATGGCCGGCACCAATCACTATCACATCATAGTCGAGCCTCATTTCTTCAGAATCGTTGCAGGCGCAATAGCAAGGGCGGCATTTTCATGATGCTCCATGATTTCACGCTCCCCCACCCCTTTGTCGTTCACCCCACATAAGTGCAGCACGCCATGAATGAGCACACGCAGCAACTCGCTGTTGTAGTCCACTCCCAGCATTTGCGCATTCGAAGCCACCGTATCGAGCGAAATCAGCATATCGCCGGCTATGCGTCGACTGTTGCTGTAATCAAAAGTTATGATATCGGTGTAATAGTCATGACCCAAAAAACGGCGGTTCGCCTCCAGAATATAGTCGTCATTACAGAAGATATACGACAACGACCCCACATTCTTGTTAAAACTGTGGGCAACCGCCTCTATCCACCCGGCAAGAGCCAGGCGGTCAATGGGAGGCATATCGACGTTCTCAACCAAAAAATTGATTTCGGTCATGCCTAATCTTTAGAACTTACAAAGATAGAACTTTTTAATTGATAATTGCCATTGGCAAACCACTTTTTTTCAAAATCACAAC
>JAFVCX010000013.1 GCA_017478855.1 Muribaculaceae bacterium
GAAAAACCATTTTGTCGCTCATTCTGAGTGTCCTCGTCGCCCTTATGGCCGGCGCACAACCGCCAGTGAACTGGCACTGGCAAGCCTGCATGCTCTCGGCCATCGACCAATTTCCCGACCGCGGCGGCTACTACACCGGCTCGCACCCCAACGCCCTCTTCGCGAAAACCACCTTGCAGGGACTCCACGAGGCTTTTGTGATGACGCGCGAGGACTCGGTGCCGCAGTTTCTGCCTCACCGCGCGCAGCCCTCGTTTTGCTCCAGCGCCACCTATGGCGTGCTGGTGAAGGCTCTGCTCACATGGGACACGGCTCATGTGATTTCGCGCGACGCTTGGCGCAACATGAAGCCCTGTGTGGGCATTGCCGACGAGCTGAATGCGCAAGGCATGGGACAGGACGACGGCGTGGGATTTTGGGGGCGTGCCAACGCCAATGGCCCCGGGCTGGGTGTGCTGGTGGCCGAGCTGGATGCCGGCGTGAGCCTGACGGCCTATCGCGGGGCGCGAAACGACACCGTGAAGGAAACGCCCACCGAGCGTTATCTCACCGATGAGGAATGGAACGCCCACCCCATTTGGTGGCAAGCCGTGCCGGGCGACCTGATGAAAATCTTTTGGAACCGAAACGACACGCGCGGCCACGACGGTGGAGCCATCATTGGCTACGACGGTGTGAAGGGCCATCTGCAAGAAGCCGGGCACAGCGTGGTTTTCCTCGGCATCGACGATGAGGGGCGCGTGATGTACTGGAGCAGCAACGGCCCGGGCGAGCATCCCGAAACGATGGGCTACAGCCGGTCGAGTTGCGCAAAAACAGCCATTCAGCGAGTGGTGTTCACACGCATTCTGCGGCCCGACCGATTCGACCGCGTGCGGCACATGCCACCCACCCATGTGAACACCTATCTCTATGAACTGAACGGGCACAAGCACAGCAACACCACCGAGATGCTGCGCCACCTCACTCCCGGCACAACCATCGTCACAAAAGAAGAGCGGCCATAAGACCGCTCTATTTTTTAGGTGGCTGCCGCCGCGTTACGGGAACTGCAAGTGGTGGCTGCGGAAAAGCTGCTCGTCGGCAGGCTTCAGGCCGCAATCGTCGAGCGTGCGCAACTCGTTGTGGTCATTCACATAAAGCCGTTGCGTGGGCACAAACCGGTCGTTGCCCAGTGCGAGCGAGGGCTTGGTCAGGCGGGTTTCAATGCCGGCCAAGTCGAGCAATGTGTGAAACATCACCATGCCGGTCGACACGGGTTGCGAGGCATGCGTCCGCAGGTTCTCCCATTTTTCGGGATAACTCTCTCGCCACGAGGCCGAAGCCCAGGCTATGAGCGGCACATGCAGCTGGTAGTAGGTGGGGATGGGCGACGCGTGCAAGAAGCGTGCGCGAGCGTCGTCGTAGATGTCTTCGCCGTGATCGCTCGTATAGAGCATCACTGCCGGCCGGCCGCAGGCCTGCAACATGCCTATGACGCGAGCCAGCAAAGCGTCGGCATATTGCACCGTGTTGTCGTAGGCATTGACCAGCTGCGGACGATATTCCTTTTTGGCCGAAGGAAATTGCGTGGGCGCAAACCGCCACAAGCTGTCGGGGCAACGGTCGCGATAGTCGAAGTGCGACCCATAGCAGTGAAGCACGATGAGTTGCCTCCCGGCGGCGGCAGAATGGAGCGATTTGTCAAGAAGTGACAACAATTCCTCGTCGTACACATTGGCATCTAAGCGCAAGCCGTCTTTGGTGAACTTCACTTCTTGCGCCTCGCTGCCCAAGAAATCGATGAACGAGCCGTTGCGCCGCTGGTTGCTGAAAAACGAGGTGGCAAACCCCGCCTCGGCGAAGGCACTGATGAGTCCGCGCTGCGTGTAGAGGCTGTCGTAGCACAGTTCACTGCCCACGGCGGTGAGCAGCAGCGGAACGCTCTTGTGGGTGGTGTTGCTCATGGTGATGGCGTCGGGGTAGACGACGAGGCTGTCGGCCAGAGCGGCGAGCCGCGGTGTGGTGTTGCGCTCGTAGCCATAGATGCCCAAATTGTCGGCGCGCAGGGTTTCGCCGATGACCAGCACATAGACCTCGGGGAGCGAGTCGGCACGGTGGTATTGCGCCTGATGGCTGAAGTGGCCCGACGTGTGGGCGTAGCGCGCCGATTGCACATAACGCTGCACGCTCAAGCCGAGGTTATAGGTCACATTCACGGGGAAGATGTCGTTTCTGAACGACACCGGCCAGCCGCCCTGCCTGAAGCCCGCCACCAGCAAAGCCAGCAGCACCACTCCCAGCCAAATGGTGCCCAGAATGCGCTGCCTCACGGCAAACGACGGACGCAGCAGGGCCCGATTGGCTATCGAACAGAACGAGAGGGCTATGCCGCCGCCATAAATCACAAAGACGAACACCACAGCCGGATAGATTTGGAAAAGCAGCTCATCGGCCTCGGTGACGTTGGTGGTGACCACGTTGAGAAACATGTCGACGGCTATGGGCGACTCACCGAAGAGGTAGAGCAGCACGATTTGGAACGCCGCAAAGAAGATGAACAGGAAAAGCCACCAAAACATCTTGCCGGGCTTGCCGCACAGCGTGAGCAGGATGCGATAGCACGCGAAGGGCAGCAGCACATTGACGACGCGCGTGAACAGCGAGGTGGACTCGGTGAAGAACATGAACAGATTGGGCAAGATGAGCATGACCAGAAACACCCAATAAACCACCTGCTGGTTGCCCCATATTTTTTTAAGAAGTTTCATCCTAACTGAAATTAAATGTTGATGTGATTAAAAAGCCTCATACATTGAGAAAGTGAAGCCCGAACAGCCGTGACTGCCAAAGCCATAGTCGAGCCGCAGATTCATGCCGCGGCGCACTTCCCAGCGGTAGCCCGCGCCATAGTTGGGCAAGAAGTGAGCCGTGAGCGACCGCCAGCCATGAAACACATTGCCGCCACCCAACCACACCACCACGCCGCTGCGGTGCCACACGTGCTGGCGCAGCTCCACCTGTGCGCACGCGGCATGCTTGTCGCGAAAACGCCCCTTGTAATAGCCACGCATGGCCTGACTGCCGCCCAGCTGCGCCATCATGGCCCATGAGGGATGCCCGAAATTGAGCGTGGCCCTCGCCTCGGCGGCAATCACGGCACCCTGCCAAGCACGGCGATAAAGGCTGGCCTTGAAATCGGTGGTGGAGAAGGCATAGTGGTTCCCCATGAGCTTGGGACGGAACAACTGGTTGACGTACACATAGCCACCCCGAGTGGCGTTATTAATCAGGTCGCGGCTGTCGTATTGCAAGGTGAATCCCGCACCGTAGTTGCGCACCGTTTGCCGCATGCCCCGCAGCAGCTCAGGCCTGTCCAAGTCGCCGCTTTGCGAATAGTTGAATTCCACCGACGGGCCGGCATAGAAGTTGCGCACCAGCCGCCAAATCATGTCGGCGTGCAACTTCACGTCGCGCTGATGCAGGCGTGTTTTGTTGGCATTGTCGCGCCCCATGTCGTAGCCCATGCCCCAGAAGTCGTAGGGCGAGTAGCCAAAGCGCACGTCCACGTTGACACGCCGCGCATCGCGGGGAAACAAAATGTCGCCGCTCAACCCCGTGCTCCAAAATCCGGCTGTGCTCACGTCCACAAAGGCCATGGCCGATGAGGGCTGCATGAGGCTGTCGCACCCGCTCAGGCGAAAAGACGCTATGCCCGAGAGGGCCACGCCCAATTTCTGCTCGCTGGAGTAGTGTGGGCCGCCCAGCACCACCCAGCGCAGCGGTTTCGCGCTAACCGAGTCCTCTTTATCGAGGCTCAGATAACCCACCATGCGCTGCCACAGGTTGCGGTGGGCCACGGTGTCGGTCTGCGCCTGCGCGGCCAGCAGGCCGCACAACACCAGCGAGAGATATGCCACGAAGCGTTTCACGCGGCAAAGTTACACTTTTTCATCGAATCTGCGTCAACTCCCCCCAAAACCATGCCCCACCCTGTGCATGCACAGCGACCTCGTAGGCTCAGTGCCGGACAAGTCGCAGACCAACAAAAGCGGCAGCGACAAGCGCGAACTCCATACCACCGCCGGAAGCGGAAAACGACACATAGGGGGCGTTTTGGGAAAATCAAAAAACGTCAGGTCGCATTGATTTGATGCAACTCAGCGTGATTCTACACGAATTTATTTAGGACAATATTGATATGAACCCCAAAAAATAATTAATTTCGTTCATCAAGAACGACCTCAGAATATTTATATAATGACGGAATATCGTTATAGTTAATTCTGAATTTTGTCCCATGATTATGACCTGTTCTTGCGTCGAAATCTACATAAATTTTGCCACGCCTTATTGCATCAATAAATTTATCTTGGTCAAACTGGGATAATTTTAGCACATAATTATACAAGAAATACACTTTTTTTTTTCGACCATCCATCTCAATTTTTTGGTCTGCCCTTACATAAAAACAATTGGTTAGTTTTGTGCCGGCTTTATGAAATAAGTCATCAAAACCCCAATATGGTGCCACTTCAAAATTATCAAGATGGCCAACGCGATTCTGAACACTTTGTAGCCAATCATTATGTCGTTCGGAAGTCAAAGTTCCATCAAACAATATCTCGACGCGCCGTTGCGTATCATTAACGTCCACCTTAAAGCCACGGTCAGAATAA
>JAFVCX010000014.1 GCA_017478855.1 Muribaculaceae bacterium
AACACATCAGGATGCGCTTTCTCTATCTCATCGAGCAAAACGACCGAGTAGGGGCGGCGACGCACTTTTTCGGTGAGTTGGCCGCCTTCCTCATATCCCACATAGCCCGGAGGTGCTCCCACGAGGCGCGACACATTGAATTTTTCCATATATTCACTCATGTCGATGCGGATGAGCGCGTCATCGCTATTGAATAAGAACTGCGCCAGTCGTTTAGCCATGAGAGTTTTGCCCACACCGGTGGGACCAAGAAACATGAAGGAGCCTATGGGGCGCTTGGGGTCACGCAGGCCGGCTCGGTTACGCCTGATGGCTTTGGCGATTTTCTCAATGGCCTCATCTTGGCCAATGATTTGTTTTTTCAACTCATCGGTCATGCCCAGCAAGCGCAAGCTCTCGCTTTGTGCAATTCGCTGCACAGGCACTCCCGTGGTGAGAGCCACTACGGTCGCCACGTCATCTTCATCCACCGTTTCTCGCATGCTGTTCAATTCTTCCTCCCAGCGGTCTTTTGCCAGCTGCAAATCGTGTTTAAGCCGTTCTTGCTGATCGCGATAATTGGCTGCGCTTTCGAAGTTCTGTGCCTGAACAGCGCTGATTTTATTTTGTTGTGCCTCGGCAATTTGCGCTTCGAGTTGCTCTATTTCTTTAGGCACATCCACTTTGCTGATGTGGGCGCGAGCGCCGGCTTCGTCAAGGGCATCAATAGCCTTGTCGGGGAAAAAGCGGTCGCTCACATAGCGGTCGGTGAGTGTGACGCATGCCTTGAGTGCCGCATCGGTGTACGACACGCCGTGGTGTTGCTCATACACAGACTTTATGCGGTGCAAAATCTGCAAGGTCTGCTCCGGAGTGGTTTGCGACACAATCACTTTCTGGAAACGCCGCTCAAGGGCGCCATCCTTTTCAATGTTTTTGCGATATTCGTCAAGGGTGGTTGCTCCAATGCACTGAAATTCTCCGCGTGCCAACGCCGGTTTGAGCAGGTTGGCAGCATCCATCGAGCCACTTGCATTGCCGGCTCCCACGAGATTATGGATCTCGTCGATGAAGAGGATCACTTCAGGATGCGCCGACACTTCGTCGATGATGGCTTTAATGCGCTCTTCAAATTGTCCCCGATATTTTGTTCCGGCCACAACGGCCGCCATATCAAGCGCAATCAGTCGCTTATCGAGCAGCGTGCGTGGCACCTTGCGCTCCACTATCAGTTTGGCAAGTCCCTCAATAATGGCAGTTTTGCCCACGCCGGACTCGCCTATGAGCACAGGATTGTTTTTCTTGCGGCGCGACAGCACTTGTGCCAAACGCTCTATCTCGGCCTCACGCCCCACAACGGGGTCGAGCTGATCTTCGGCAGCGGCATGGGTAATGTCTTTCCCATATTTGTCAATGATGGGTGTGCCATTATTGTCATCTTTCATGACATTTCGTCGCTGCGTGCGTTTGTCGCCACCATGACGCGACTCATCACCGGAGCCACCTTCGGGAATGTCGTCTTCATCCTCGTCATTAGTATAGCTGGGACCATTCTTGGGCAGCAATGATGCTTGTTTCAGCCATTCTTCGTATGTTAAAAATTGTGCGTTCATCATAAAATTGAGATTCTTTTTACTTTGCAAAGTCTGCAACAATCATGCCACAGAATGGTTCGGACAAATTGGCTACTCAACCCACAGCAATTCTCTTTTCTCATTTTTCCACTACATTCCGTAGAGAAGCCATTCAATTTTTCCTTGCAAATGTCAAAAAATAACAATAAATTTGTAGCGAGAATTTTCAATTTACACCAAAATTAATGATACAACCAATATGAAACGGATTGTTTTATTTATAGCGGCACAGATGGCACTCGTGGGCGCGAGCGCGCAAGAATATGAGTATCTGCCCCTCGTGCGCGAGGGGGCGAAATGGGTGTATTGCCTGCAGGACAGCGACGCCTACAATACGGGGCCTCAGTATTTGGGAAAATTCCTCACTCAGGAAATCAAGGGCGACACCCTGCTGGCCGGCATCACGTTCAAAAAAGTGTAGCTTCATTTTGAGGGTGTGGACTACCTCGCCTGCTTCATGCGTGAGGAGGACAAACGGGTCTACGCCGTGAAAAATAGTGAATGCTTGTTCCATGATGCTATTGCAGGTGGGGTCAGAGGAATAAGGACCGAGAATTACGAGGCGATAGGAGAAATGCTTTTTGCCGATTCCAACACTCGTGGCTTTGGCGCATGGGAGGCTGCCAATATAGAGTCGGAAGACAAGGTGAATATAGGCGGCAAATTAAGGAACCGATACACCCTGTTCGTCGAGGACGGAACGCCCTTCGTGATGGTGGAGGGTGTGGGTTTTGATGGGGTGACCGGTGGCCGTTTCCCATTCGTGAATCGTGGATATATCCATTGCGGCTATTGCCCCCGTACTTTGGGGCTCTCGCACATGCTGGATGAGAAGGGCGAGCTCGTTTACAAAGGCGCATACTATGGACGTGGATACCTCAGCGGCATAACGGACGTGAAGGCCGACCGGCCCGTGAGCGTGCAGGTGAACCGACGCGACGTGCGCGTGACGGTGCCGGCCCATGAGCAGGGTGCCGTGAGCCTCATGGATTTGAACGGCAAGGTGCTGCGCACCATCGCCGTGGCCGAGGGCGA
>JAFVCX010000015.1 GCA_017478855.1 Muribaculaceae bacterium
ATAGTCATTGATGAATTAAAGGTTAGTAATCAAGTACAAAATTACAAAAAAGAATCAAAAGCGCAAGTTCAATTTCGTTATGGGGCTTAACAATGCGTTAAAAACGGCACTCCCGGAATTGAGCTGTGGTTTGGCAAATAGCAAATAAATTTGCATTTGCGCTCACCTTGTGCTAATTTTGCAGGAAAAATAGCAATGTAATGATGAAAATAGGAGATTTGATTCCCCAAGTGCTGGGCGTGGACCAAGAAGGTCGTGAACATCGTGCCGCCGACTATGCCGGCCAGCGATTAATCATATATTTTTACCCCAAAGACAACACGCCGGGTTGCACTGCCGAGGCCTGCAGTCTGAGCGAAGGCTATGGGGCTTTGCGCAAGGCAGGTTTTGCGTTGTTGGGGGTGAGCAAGGACTCTGCCGCCTCGCACGGTAAGTTTGCCGCCAAATATGCACTGCCATTTCCTCTTATCGCTGATGTGGATTTGACTTTGCAGCAACAATTCGGCGTGTGGCGTGAGAAGAAGATGGCCGGCCGCACCTATATGGGCACGGTGCGCACCACATTCCTCATTGACGAGCAAGGCCGGGTGAGCCACATCATTGAGAAGGTAAACACTAAAGATGCCGCTCGCCAAATTTTAGAGTTAATAGAGGAAAAACAGTAAATAAATGTTTTGAAAACGTACAAAAGCGCAAAATAAAGTTAAATTATTGCGTTTTTTTGGCAAAAAATAATGTTGTAGAACACATTTTACATTACTTTTGCATCGGTTTTTCATGGTATTAGTTTTTAAGTGATTGAATCTATTTCGCCGTGACGGCGCAGAGATTCAAGATTTCTTTGAAGGTTTATGTTAATGGTATTAGAAGGTTAATTAGTTAAGCAATCCCCGGCGTTGATGCCGAGGATTTCTTTTTTTGTGGTGTGGGATGTAGGTTTCGAGCGTCATTGCTCGGCAATCATTTCAATTTCCACAAGAGCACCTTTGGGTAGGTCGCGCACGGCAAAGGCCGACCGTGCAGGGAATGGCCGGCTGAAAAACTCGGCATAAACCTCATTCATAGGGCCAAAATTAGCAATGTCACTTAATAAAACAGTCGTTTTCACTACATGGCACAAATCAAGGCCTGCACTGCGCAAGATGGCTTGCGCGTTAAGCAACGACTGGCGAGTCTGCTCTTTGATGCCTCCTTCGGGAAATTGGCCGGTGGCCGGGTCGATGGGCAACTGTCCCGACAGAAAAACGAGTTTTCCCATAGCGCTTACACCTTGACTATAAGGCCCGATAGCCGCCGGTGCTGAAGATGTGTTAAGTTCTTTCATGATGAATCTTTTTTTCAGTTAATTGGGTGAGGTGGGAGAGCGGCGAAAATAGAGTGCCGCTAACCCGCTGCAAAGGTATTGAAAAAGTGCCATCTTTCCAATAAAATCACTATCTTTGCCATCATTTTGCCTGCACGATGCGAATTGTCCGGACGAAGCATATCCCTTTTGGTCACTTTCACGCAATCAATCTGCTGGGAGTGCTTTTTGTGCATCCGGGCGTATACCTGTCGCAAGAGCTGATTAACCATGAACGCATACACACGGCACAGATGCTCGAGATGGCCATTGTGCCTTTCTATGCGGCTTATGTGCTGGAATGGCTCATTAGACTTGCTTTGCGGCAAGGCAATGCCTATCGCAACCTTTCGTTTGAGCGTGAGGCCTATGAGCATCAGGGTGACACCTATTATTTGCAACATCGCCGGCATTATGCTTTTTTGCGTTATTATAATCGTTCTCGCACACGAAAATGAATTACCAAATCGAAGCTAATAAGGAAGAATTTGTCAAACTGCTGCGGTCGACGGGCAGGGAAGGAGTCGACGACCTGATTGAGTACTTGGATGAGGGGTGCAACCACTTTTTTACAGCTCCGGCAAGTGTGAATCACCATTTGAACAGCGATGGAGGCTTGCTTGAACATTCCCTCAATGTGTGCCATGTCGCTTTGCGCCTGCGTGAATTGGTGGTGGAGATGCGCCCCGAACTTGAACCGCGGCTGAAACGCGAGAGCGTGATCATCGCCTCGCTGCTGCACGACATCTGCAAAGCCGACGTGTATCGTCCAGCTCGCCGCAAACGCAAAGACGCTAAGGGCTTGTGGGTAGAAGTGGACACCTATGACGTGGATTACAGCAATTTCCCCATGGGGCACGGCGAGAAATCGGCTGTGATGGCCCTGTGGGCGGGCCTCGACATCACGCAAGAAGAATTGCTTGCCATTCGCTGGCACATGACGGCATGGGATTTGCCCTTTCAGAGTACCGAAGCCGGTAAAAGCCTGAACGCTGCGCGTGATCTGCATCCGCTTTGCTCTCTCATTCAGCTTGCTGATGGCGTGGCCGCCAACTTGCTGGAGCATGGCAACGAGGAAGAATAATTGGGTATGGAGGAGATATTAACGAAAATAACGAGATGAACAGATTGGCACGAATGATGAAAAAAATAATTGTTACGACATGCTTGGCCATCATGGCCATGACTTCATGGGCCATCACCGCGCAAGAGGCCGTTGATGCCTTTGTGGCAAATAAAGGACTGAGCCATGCGGCAATGGGCGTGGCAGTATTTGATGTGGACTCCAATCGCTTGGTGGCCGGCCATTTGGCCGACCAAGCAATGGTCACCGCCTCTACCATGAAAACGGTCACATCGGTGGCCGCTCTCGAAACGCTGGGCGGCGACTTCCGTTTCAAAACTCCCGTCTATATGCAGGGGAAAGTGCAGGGCGACACGTTGGTGGGCAATGTGCTCATCGTGGGCGACGGCGACCCCACACTGGGTTCTCGATTTTTTCCAAAACATCCCAATATTGTGGCCGAGGTGGTTGCCGCGCTCAAAGATGCCGGCATCAAGACCATCATGGGCAAAGTGCTGACCGATGAGAGCCTTTTTCCGTATCCTCCGTATAGCATTCACTGGGATGTGGGCGACTTGGCATGGGACTATGGTGCCGCTGTGCCGGCCATTTGTTATAGCGACAATGTGCTTCAGGTGCGATTCTCCGTTGACAAGTGGGGACGGTACACACCATTCAGACTTGTGCCGCATGTGCCGGGCGTGCAAGTGATTAATCGCATGAGCTTTCGTCTGAACCGTGAGAACACCGATTTCGCGTTAGAATATGCCACGCCGGCAGTGGTGCTTATGGGCGACGTGAAGCCCGGCTCCTATAACATGAGAGCATCAAATCCATCTCCTTCGGCTCTGCTTGCCGATAGCCTGACTCATGCGCTTGTGCGCGCCGGGGTGGCGGTGGAGGGCCGCGATGAGGTGCTTTCTTATCAGGCATCCACCCGGCGGCAGTTGCTCGTGACACATGAATCACCCGAACTGACCGATATTGTGACCTCTTTGCTCGACCGCAGCGACAATATGTTCACACATGCGCTGCTGCGGGCTCTCGCGGTTCGCGACCGTTCGTGGAATGGCGGTGAGGTAGATGCCCATGGGGTGAAGGTCGTGCGCCGTGTGCTGGCGCGGTTGGGAGTAGATGCCTCAGCCTTGTTTATGCGTGATGGCAGTGGCTTGGCACGAGCCGGCAAGGCTTCTCCCGCCTTGCTCACTCACATGCTGGCGCAAGTGGCGACCAAAGAATATAATGGCAAGCGCTTGTGCGAGCTCATGCCCAAAGCCGGCAACCGTGTGGGCAAATTGCTGCCAAAAACCTCACTGCGCAACGACATCGTGCTCAAGTCGGGCAGCATGAGCGATGTGCAATGCTTTGTGGGCTACTACCCGGCCGAGAATCCGCGCTATACCTTTGCTATCCTTGCCAATAACTACAACTGTTCGCGTGCCGAACTGTGCAATTACATGGATCAATTACTCATCAGTCTTTTTCAGGACAAATGACGATTTTGCCCTGCGGCTTGATGAACATTCAAAAAAATATGTATATCTTTGACACCAAATTTTGTGCTGAAAAAAATCGTTATGAAAACGTCAATAGAAAAAATTCTGGCAAATGTCTATGAAATTGAGGGTTTACTCCTTGTAATGGACAAACATGGCGATGAAACGCCGGCGATTGTCTATGACCGCTTGCGTCAAAAAACAGCCACTTTGGGTGAAATGGTGCAGTTGATGGAACTGCCCGAAAAAGAGGAGCCGCAACTCTCACCCGCCATGCCGGCCCAACCACAGGCACCGGCCTTGCCCGGCGATGAATATGATGCCGAGGAAACGTGGCAACACGATAATGGCGAGGAATTTAAGGAAGTATTTAGCATCGACTATCAGGAACCTGCCCGTGAAGAGATGGTAGATAATCGTCCACCTGATGAGGATATCACACTTGAGTGGATTCATGAGGAAGAAGATGCGAAACCCTCTGTGCAAGAAGATGATGAGCCGCAAGACGGCGATTTCGTGTTTGTCACACGCGAACAACCCGCACAGCAAGGCGGCGATGGCATGCGGGTGGATGAGAAATTGCAGCGCACTCTCTCCAAAGATTTGCGCAAGGCATTCTCGCTGAACGACCGTTTTCGCTTCCGTCGCGAGCTGTTCAGCAACAGCGATGTGGATATGAATGAGGCTCTCAACATGATTGAAGCCATGCGCAGTTACGACGAGGCGCAGGAATATTTTATTGACAACTTGGGCTGGGATGCCGATAACGCTGAAGTGGCCGACTTCATGGCCATCGTGCGCAATCACTTTGCTTGACCCATCCCGCATTGAATGAATTTTGAATGAGTGGTAAACTCTACATAGTGCCCACACCCATAGGTAACCTCGACGACATGACACCTCGGGCGGTGAGCGTGTTGCGGCAAGTGAGCCTCATTCTTGCCGAGGACACGCGCACCAGCAGTGTGCTGATGCGGCACTATGGCATCACCACTCCCATGCGGAGCCACCACAAATTTAATGAGCATGAAACACTGCCGTCGTTGGTGTCTTCGCTGCAGGCCGGTGAACAAATAGCTCTCGTGAGCGATGCGGGAACTCCCGCCATAAGCGATCCCGGCTTTTTGCTGGCGCGTGAATGCCGCAAGCAGGGCATAGAGGTGGAAACCTTGCCCGGTGCCACGGCATTTGTGCCGGCACTGGTCAATTCAGGTTTGCCCTGCGACCGTTTTCTTTTTGAAGGATTTCTGCCGGTTAAGAAAGGCCGCGCTTCGCGCCTTGCGCAACTGGCAACCGTTTCTGTGACGATGGTGTTCTATGAATCACCATTGCGATTGGTCAAAACACTTGCTCAACTTGCCGAGGCATTTGGTGCCGACCGGCAGGCCAGTGTGGTGAGAGAAATATCCAAATTGCACAACACCACCCATCATGGCACACTGGCCGAGCTTGTGGCTGAATTTTCGTCCACCACACCACGTGGAGAGATTGTGATAGTGGTGGCTGGCTGCGAGAGCGAGCAGCACGAGAAGGTGGACAAATACGCTCAATTCAAACAAAAAACTCATTTGTTAAGTAATCAAGATTATGAAAAAGATTAAGTATTTTGCATTGTGCCTCGTGGCGCTTGCCATGATGCCGTCTTGCCGCGACAATGCGCAAGGCAACGATGATGCGCGCATCGACTCCATTAATATGCAACTGAATGACTCGTTGACCACGGCTTTGGCCGAGAAAGACAGTCTGATGGCATTGATGAACGAGATTAGCGACGGCATGAATCAAATCAAAGAGATGCAGGACATTATTGCCGTGCGCAACTTGAGCGGCGAAACCCCCGACCGCAAAGCGCAGTTGCGCAACGACATGGCCCTCATTCAGCAGTCAATAGGGCAACGCAAGCAGCGGCTGGCCGAGTTGGAGAAACGTTTGAGCCAAAGCACTAACTACACTTCAGAAATGAAGAAGACCATTGAGTCGCTCAAACAGCAGCTTGAGAACCAGCAAAAGACCATTGACGACCTCACGAAGCAGCTTGCCGCCGCGCACATTGAGATCAGCAACCTCAACACTCGCGTGGATTCGCTCAACACGGTGAACACGGCTGTGAACGAAGAAAAAGTTCGCGCACAGGAAGAGTCCACCCGCTTGGCCAATGAGCTGAATACCTGTTATTATGTGATTGGCTCGAAAAAAGAGTTGAAAGCCAACAAAATCATTGAAACAGGCTTCTTGCGCAAGACCAAGATTATGGAGCGTGACTATGAAATGTCGTATTTCACGAAAGCTGATAAGCGCACCTTGAGCGTGATTCCGCTGCACAGCAAAAAGGCTGAGGTGATGTCGAAGCATCCGGCGGGGAGCTACGAAATCGTGGACAACGGCGGTAGCAAAACGTTGCGTATCATCAATTCGACCAAGTTCTGGGAACTCTCCAACTACTTGATTGTGAAAATTGATTGATATTCAGGCTGCTAAATGATTGAATGGCTTAACGACATACTTGTGAACCACTCTTCGGTGCAGGCAGTGATAGTTTTGTCGCTGCTTTGTGCCACAGGATTGGCTTTGGGCAAAGTCCGCATCATGGGCGTGTCGTTGGGTGTAACATTCGTATTCTTTTTAGGCATTTTGGCGGGTCATCTGGGTTTAACGATTGACCCCCAAATGCTTCATTATGCGCAAGACTTCGGTCTTGTGCTGTTTGTTTATGCGCTGGGCGTGCAAGTGGGGCCGGGTTTCTTTAACTCACTGCACCGCTCGGGCATCAAGCTGAATATGCTTGCGCTGGCCGTGGTGCTCATGGGTGTGGCTTTCACGCTGATACTGCCATCGATGGGCATAGGTTTGGGCGATGCGGTGGGCATCATGTGTGGTGCCACAACCAATACACCGGCCCTTGCCGCCGCGCAGCAGGCGTTGGCTCAGTTGTCGCTGCCGGTGAGTGGAGCGGCTTTGGCCTGCGCAGTGACCTATCCCATGGGTGTGGTGGGCGTGATATTTGCCTTTATGCTCATGAGAAAACTCATCGTACGCGACACTGATTTGGCGCGCCACGACGATGAAGAAAACGACAACACCTACATAGCGGCCTATCAGGTGCACAACCCGGGCATTTTCGGCATGACGGTGGGTGAAGTGGCTGGCAGCAGTCGCACGAAGTTTGTGATTTCGCGCTTGTGGCGCGAGGGCGCGGTGAGCATCCCCTCGGCCAGCACCGTGCTAAAAGAGGGTGACCGCCTGCTTGTGATCACGCATGAGGACGACGCGCGTGCCATGACCATTCTTTTTGGCCAGCAAGAAAACACCGACTGGAATAAAGACGACATTGACTGGAACGCCATTGACAACGAGCTGGTGTCGCGAGCCATTCTCATAACGCGCCCTGAAATCAACGGCAAGCGGCTTGGCTCGCTCAAGTTGCGTCGCCATTACGGCGTGAACATAAGCCGCATTTTGCGCAATGGCGTGCAGCTACTTGCCACCCCCGACATGCACCTCATGATGGGCGACCGCCTCGTGGTGGTGGGGCAAGAGCAGGCTGTGGCCAATGTGGAGCATGTGCTGGGCAATGCCGTGGCCTCGCTCAATGAGCCTAAGCTGATTTCGGTGTTTGTGGGCATGACACTGGGCCTGATAATAGGTTCAATCCCCATCGTTGTGCCGGGCGTGAGCATGCCTGTGAAGTTGGGGTTGGCCGGCGGCCCCATCATTGTGGGAATTTTGATGGGTTGTTTTGGTCCACGCATTCACATGAACACCTACACCACGCAAAGTGCCAATCTGATGCTTCGTGCCATCGGATTGTCGCTCTACTTGGCCTGCCTCGGACTCGATAGCGGCGGTGATTTCTTTTCCACAGTCATGCGTCCCGAGGGGCTGCAATGGATATTTACCGGATTTTTACTTACGATCATACCTGTGCTTGTCATGGGAATAACGGCGTTGCGAATCAATAAGCTTGATTTTTCCACCGTGTGCGGTGTGCTGGCCGGTGCCATGGCCAACCCAATGGCACTCAACTATGCCAACGACACCTTGCCAAGCGACAGAGCCTCGGTGGCCTATGCCACCGTGTATCCCTTGAGCATGTTTGTGCGAGTGATTCTCGCTCAAATCATTCTCTTGGCTCTTCTTTAACCATTAATAGCCCAGATGGGCTGCCTTAATAACGCACGTCCAAAGACTTAAACCTCTTGTGGACAAAACTGAAAGAACTTTGCGACGCATATCCAGGCGTCGCCTGACGAATTGTTGTGATGAAAGCTAACAGTCAAGTGCGTGGTTTGACCTACGCGATCATTTCGGCTTCGGCATTCGGTATGCTGGGGCTATTCTCGGTGCCATGTCTGCGCGCGGGCATGTCTACGTTGAGCATTGTATTTTATCGTTTTGTGATAGGCAGCATAGCCATGCTGGCCATTGTGTTGTGGGGGCGACGCAACATGCGCATCACGAAACGCGATTTTTGGCAAATTATGCTCTTGGCAGCCTCCAACAACTTCTCGGCCTACACAATGATTTTGGGGTATAACTACATGTCGAGTGGGGCGGCCCAAACGATTCAGTTTTCTTACCCCATTTTCACGTGCCTCATCATGATTCTGTTCTTTCATGAACGGCTCACATGGCGCATCGCACTGTCGATTGCGCTCGCTGTGGTGGGGGTGGGTTGCATATCGGGGACGGGCGACATGAGCCAGTTTCCCATCAAGGGTGTGTCGATTGAGTTGGCATCAGGACTGATTTATGCCATCTATTTGGTGATGATTCCTATGATGCGCATTAATCGGCTCGACAGTTCGGTGCTCACGTTTTATATATTTTTGTTCTCGGCCTTGCAGTGGCTCTTTATCTCGCCGTTTACGGGCGGCTTTGGCGCTATTCCCAGCTGGTCTATCGGAGGCTCACTCATCATGATGGGCTTGGTGCCGACGGTGCTGTCAAACTTCGCCCTTGTACTGGCCCTCAAGAGTGTGGGCAGCACGCTGTCATCGATTTGCGGCGCTATGGAGCCGGTCACGGCTATGTTGTGTGGTGCCATCGCTTTTGGCGAGCCGGTCACAGCCGTCGTCATGGTGGGCTTTGTGGCTATTGTCACATCGGTGATGTTGCTGATTGTGAAGCCGGTCACAGCTTGTGAGCGCTAAGGCCAGTGATATAATTCATAATGGATATTTTCTCGAATGGCAGATAACACACCGAATTATTGGGCAGGCGATGCGGCGGCTCAGAGTTTGGCCGCGTCGGTATTGGGGCAGCTGTCGTTTGACCCCACGCCCGAACAAATGTTGCTCATCGCCGGTCTGTCCAAGTTTTTGCTGCATAGTCCGGAGAAAGGTGTGTTTTTGCTCAATGGTTATGCCGGCACGGGAAAAACGTCGGTGACGGGGGCTTTGGTGCGTGCCATGTCGCTATCGGGAATGAAATGTGTGCTCCTTGCCCCGACTGGTCGTGCAGCTCATGTGCTGGCCGAGTATGCCGGCCACCCGGCCTATACCATTCATCGCAAAATCTATCGTCAGCGCAGTTATGCCAGCGAAATATATGGCCTTGCCGAGAATAAACACACCAACACGCTGTTTCTTGTGGACGAGGCATCGATGATTTCCAATACCGTCAGCGAAATGACGCACTTTGGCTCTGGCCGTTTGCTCGACGACCTCATTTCCTATGTGTACTCCGGTGAGGGCTGCCGCTTGCTTCTCATGGGCGATGATGCGCAGTTGCCACCTGTGGGACAGCTGCAAAGTCCGGCTTTGAACCCCCAGCTGCTGCAATCCTATGGTCTTATCGTTTATCAGATGACACTGCGCCAAACGGTGCGTCAAGCTCAAGAGAGCGGCATTCTGCATAATGCCACGATGTTGCGCTGTGCCATGGAGGAACAAGAACTTGTGGCTCCGCAACTGCAACTGGACGGACACGACGATATGGTGAGTGTTGCCGGCGACATGGTTCTTGAAACCATTAGCGATTGTTATGATAGCGATGGACTGGCAGATACCATCATCATTACCCGCAGCAATCGCCGAGCCACCCGGTTCAATGCCGGCATAAGGGCATCTATCCTTTATAGAGAGGAACTGCTTGCCAGCGGCGACTTGCTGCTGGTGGCCAAAAACAATTATTATTGGGCCGAAGAATATGAGCAGATTGATTTTATCGCCAATGGTGACGTGGCTCGCGTGGTGCGGGTAAAGGGCGAAACAGAACGCCGCTATGGGCTGCAATTTGCCACTATAACGGTAGAGTTGCCAGAACATGACAACTTGGAAATGGATGTCAAAGTGGTGCTCGACTGCCTGATGAGCGACACACCGGCCCTCACTCGCGAGCAGCAAGAACGCCTCTTTCAAGAAGTGTATGCTGAATTGCCCGGTGATAAGCGCACGAAGTATCGCGAACTGAAACGCCATCCCTATTTTAATGCCCTGCAAGTGAAGTTTGCCTATGCGGTCACTTGCCACAAGGCACAAGGCGGACAGTGGAACAATGTGCTCATCGACATGGGAGGCATAGCACCAGAGGCCATGACAACCCTTGACTTTTATCGCTGGTTATACACGGCTCTCACTCGTGCCCGTCGCCGGGTTTATCTTATTTGATGCTGACGGGTGCGCTCTCGTTCCAGCAGCGGTCAAGAGCCGTCACCACCCAAATCCATTTGCCCTTTTGCTTGGGAATGTCGAAAGTGGTGCCGCCTGTGATGGTCTGAATGGCAGCGGCGTTGTTCAAGTCGATGTTTTGGCCTTTCTTGAAGCGATACACCACAAAACGCACAGCCTCCTGCATGGGGTCGGTCGTTGACGCGGCATTCCATGTGAGTTGCTTGTCACCACCTTTCAGTTTGCTGACTTTTAGGTTTTCGACTGCTGCGGGAGCTTTGTCGTCGAGCCAAGAATAAGCGGGAATCAGTGCCGGTGTGCTTTGATAATTGGCCGTCAATGAATCAAGTATGCCCTTATGGTTGTCGGTGATGTTATAGCCCGGCCACCAGCAAGGCCCCTGCACATGGGGCAACTCACGCATCAGGCGGAATTTATGGGCCAGCTGTGTGGGATTGAGCGTGTCGCCACCATCGGCCGCAATGTCGCGGTGACTCATGACGTTGTAGATGGCTTGCCCGTAATACATGTGCCGTCCGTTGGCATGTCGATCCCACCAGTAAGCCAGTTCGAGCGTTCCGGCCGCCTTGTGTTCCAGTTCCCAATAAAGTTGGGGAACCATATAATCTACCCATCCCTCGGCCGTCCATTTGGGGCAGTCGGCATAAAGCCTGTCGTAGCATTGCAATCCGTTGGTTTCGCTGCCGTCGGGGTCGTTTTTCTTATTGCGCCAAATGCCGAAGGGACTGATGCCAAAACGCACCCACGGTTTTACCTCAGCGATGGTGTTGTGCAATTGTTCAATGAGCAAATCCACGTTATGTCGCCGCCAGTCGCCCAAGTCCCATCCCAAACCATATCGGTTGTAGCTGGCCGTGTCGGGGAACTCGGCATCCTGCACGGGGTAGGGGTAGAAATAGTCGTCCATGTGAATGGCATCCACATCATAGCGGGCAAGAATATCGCGCACCACCTTGTCAATGAAATTGCGGCTTTCGGGCAGACCCGGATCAAAATAGATTTTTCCATCGGCATAATCGAGAAACCATTCGGGGTGTTCATAATAGACATGACCGGCTGCCGGCTTGTCGTCTTTGCCGCTGGTCACCCGATAGGGATTGATCCATGCGTGCAACTCCATGCCCCGCTTGTGGCTCTCTTCAATCATGAATTGCAGCGGATCCCACAGTGGGTTGGGAGCTTTGCCTGCTTCTCCCGTAATCCATCGCGACCATGGCTCCAGCTCGCTCACATAGGCGGCATCGGCTTGTGGGCGCACTTGCCACAGCACGGCGTTGCAGCCGCTTTTTTGCAGCAAATCGAGCTGATTCACGAGATATTTCTGCGTTTCTTCACTGGTCATGCGAGCATATTGCCCTTGACCGATGATGTGCAACCACGCCCCTCTGAACTCGTGTTTGGGGTTGGTGGCGTGAGTGGGACCGGCCAAAAGAGCCAGCAGCAAAATTAGGATGGAATGCTTGATGTTCATGTGGTATATCGGTTTTATTTGAGATCGTTTATTATGATTTGGGCAGCGGTGGCTGTGCAGTCGTCATTGCCCAGTTGTGACATCATGCGGTCGTAGCCGGCAAGTTGGGCACGACGGGCCTCGGTGGGCCTGAGCAGGACGGACAGGTGGCGGTCGATACCATCGGGGTCGCAGTGATGCAGCAACAATTCGGGGATGATAGACTCGTCGGTTATCAGATTGGGAAGGGTCACATATTTTCCCTTGAGCAGCCGGCGATAGAATTTGTAGAGCCATTTGCTGCCGTTCATGCGGTAGCAGGCCACCTGCGGGGTGCCCAGCACGGCGGTTTCGAGCGTAGCCGTTCCACTGGTGACGAGAGCCGCCTCGGCATGGCGTACAAGTGGCCATGTTTGGCCATAGAGCAGGGGTATATCCTCACTGCCCATGTGCACATACAGACTTTCCTCGATGCTGGGTGCGGCTGCGATGGCCAGCTGGCAGTCAGGATGCCGCCGGGCAGCCTCAAGCATTGTGGGCAGGTTGTCGCGAATCTCCTTGACACGCGATCCCGGCACAAGAGCGATGATGGGGCGCATGGCATCCCACCCATGCTGTGCGCAAAATGCCTCGCGGCTGGGGATGACAGCCGTGGCTTCGCCGATTTCCTGCACAGTGGGATTACCCACGTAACGAGCCTCAAATCCCCGCTGCGCATACCATGCCGGCTCAAAGGGCAAGATGCACAGCATGCGGCTCACATAGCGCTTGATGTCCTTAACGCGCCACTCTTTCCACACCCACACTTTGGGTGAAATGAAATAATACACGGGCAGACCCAATGAGTGTGCAAATTTTGCGACTTTTAGGTTGAACGACGGGTAGTCAATCAGCACCACGGCATCAGGTCGCCATGCCGCAATGGTGGTGCGAGCTGTGCGCAGAAAGCCCATGATGGTGCGCAAGTGCTTAGCCACCTCGATGAAACCCATGTAGGCCATATCGCGGTAATGAATGACGGGGGCATGCCCGGCAGCTTGGGCCATTAAGTCGCCACCAAAGAATTTGAACTCGGCCTGTGCGTCACGTTTCTGCAGGGCCGCCATCAAGTGCGACCCATGCAGGTCGCCCGACGCTTCACCTGCAATGATAAAATATCTCATGACATTTGCAAAGATAGCGATTTTCTCTCACATGCAGCCGAATGACACGGCTTTTTCTTGCCACATCGGTTGAATCTTCGTACTTTTGCATCACAATAGAGAGAAAGAGTGGTCACACGCCTCCATGAGCCAAAAACTGGCTGGTGGCAGGAGTGATAGTGCGATTTGCATCATTAATAGGACACGCTGAATAATATTTTGTAGCCATATTGCGTTTTATTTGAATAAGAGCAATAACTAATGAAACAACTGGTCTACATACTAATAGCGATGGCGGTGGGGCTGACGGCCTGCATCGACGACGATTTTTCCACCTCGCAAAACGATTTGCTTACTTTCTCGACCGACACGGTGACTTTCGACACCGTTATCTCCCAGCAAGGCACGGCCACCAAGCAATTTATTGTGTATAACAGAGGTTCAAAGCAACTAAAAATCAGCAATATACGTGTGGCCGGTCTGAGTGATGCCCACTTCTATCTGAATGTGGATGGCCGCAAAGGCAGTGAATTTCGCGACGTGGAGGTGCGTGGCGGCGACAGCATCTTTGTGTTTGTGGAAAGTTACATTGATGAAACAAAACAAGATGCGCCACAGGAGATTGTGGATCGCATTGATTTTACAACCAACGGCGTGACGCAAAGTGTGATGCTCAATGCTTGGGCACAAGACGTGGTGCGCCTCACCGCGGACACCATTTGGGAAAGCACGCGCTTCACGGCTGCCAAACCCTATCTCATCTATGACACGTTGCTCGTGGCTCCGGGAGCGACTTTAACCCTTGAGCCGGGTACAACGTTGCTCTTTCACAAAGGCGCGGCATTGCGTGTCTACGGCACGATGAAGGCCGTGGGCACCATGGAGCAGCCCATCGTCTTGCGGGGCGACCGCCTCGACCATGTGGTGGGTAATATAGACTTCGACATCATGTCGGGACAGTGGGGTGGAGTCATATTTGGCGTGGGAAGCTACGGCAATGAGTGGGCGTTTGTGGATATGCGCGGCAGCGAGCTGGGCGTGCATGTGAGCAGTGAGAACGCCGGTCGTCGCACGCTGCATCTGTTTAATTGCCGTCTGCACAACTCATCGTCGTCGTTGCTCACCACTTGGGGAGCATGGGTGGATGCCGAGGGCACCGAGATCAGCGACGCTGAAAACGGAGTGGTGAACTTCGTGGGAGGACGTGTGCACCTCATCAACTGCACGCTGGCCAATTACTACCTGTTCAAGGCCGTGAACGACCCCATCTTGAATGTGTGGATTGACGATGAAGCCGGCTCGGTGTCGCCCCTTGTGTGCCATTTGGATAACTGCATCATCTATGGCAATGCCGATGACATTAACTTTGGCAACCTTGACGACTCGCAGATTTATCTGCGCAACTGCCTCCTGAAAGCCAACGGCACCGATGACGCTAACTTTATCAATATAAAATGGAAGGGTGACCCCAAATTTTATGTGGAGCGAGAAAAATATATCTTTGATTACCGACTGAAGAACGAGAGCGATGCCATCGCTGCCGGCGACCGCTCGCTCTGCCCGGCTTCGGCCCGCTATGACCGTTATGGCCAAGACCGTTTTGCGCGTGAGGGAATAGACCTCGGTGCCTACGTGTGGGTTCCGGCTGAGGCTGCACAACAATGATGAAAATTTTCTTTTCACAATATGGAAAAAATATGGCTGTGCTTGGCTCACATGAGTGAGGCAGGCGAGGAGATGAAATGGATTAAAGATGCCTTCGACACCAACTGGGTGGTGCCTTTGGGCCCCAATGTGAATGCCTTTGAGGGACTGCTCGAAGAAATGGTGGGCGAGGGGCGGCATGTGGTGGCGCTCTCAAGCGGCACGGCAGCCATCCACCTTGCACTCGTCAATTTGGGTGTTACGTGGGGCGACGAGGTGATTTGCCAGTCGATGACGTTCAGCGCGAGTGCCAACCCCATCGTTTATCAGGGAGCGACTCCCGTGTTTGTCGACAGCGAACCGCTCACATGGAACATGGATCCCAATTTGCTCGAAGATGCCATCAAGCAGAGTTTGGCTCGCAAGGGACGTGTTCCTAAGGCCATCATTCCCGTTCACCTTTATGGCATGCCTGCTCAGATGGATGCCATCATGAGCATTGCGCGCCGCTACGGCATAGCCGTGATTGAGGATTCGGCCGAGGCTTTCGGGTCGCGGTTTTGCGGCAAAGTGGCCGGTACGTTGGGCGACTTCGGCATCATGAGCTTTAATGGCAACAAGATGATTACCACCAGTGGCGGCGGTGCGCTTGTGTGTCCCACGCTCGAGGCCAAACAGCACACACTGTTTCTTGCCACGCAGGCACGCGAGCCGTTGCCCTACTATTTGCATAAAGAAATTGGCTACAACTATCGCATGAGCAATATTTGCGCCGGTATAGGGCGAGGCCAAATGACGGTGCTGCCCCAGCACTTGGCATGGCACCGCCACATGTGTGATGTGTATGCAGAAGCGCTGGCCGATATTGATGGTGTGACGGTGCACACCAACCCCGATGAGCGTTTCGACAGCAATTACTGGCTCAACACCATTCTTATCGATCCCAAGCTCACGGGTGGTGTCACGCCTGAGCATGTGCGCTTGCGCCTTGAGACCGAGGGAATCGAGAGCCGTCCGCTATGGAAACCCATGCACACGCAACCGGTGTTCTGCGACGCGCCCGCGCTGGTGAATGGGGTGAGCGAGCGTCTGTTCAGTCAGGGACTTTGCCTGCCCAGTGGCCCTTGTGTGACCGATGCTGACGCTCGCCGCATCACCGACACTTTGCGCTCGTGCTTCAACCACTAAAAAGCAGATTTTGAGATGAAAATAGAGCATGTGGCCATCAACGTGCACGATTTGGAGCGCACAAAAGATTTTTTCGTGAAATATTTCGACGCGGTGGCCGGTGGAGGCTATTACAACCCACGCACGGGCTTGCGGTCTTGTTTCCTCTCTTTTGCCGACGGAGCGCGGTTAGAAATCATGAATTGGCCCACGATGGCCAATAATGCTGCTGCCGGTGAGCATGCCCTCGGTTACACCCACATCTGCATGAGCGTGGGCAGCAAGGAAGCCGTGGATGCACTCACGCAGCGCCTTGTGGCCGACGGCTATCGCCACGTGAGCGGCCCGCGCACCACAGGCGAGGGCTATTATGAAAGCTGCATTTTGCTTGATGGTGGCGAGGAATTAGAGCTGACCATATAAAAATTGCAAAACAATTAATTCACAAAGCAATCGCCCGCAGAAAAGCGGGCGATTGCTTTGTGAATTCTCCGTGAAAATGGTCGCAATGAGATTGCAACAACCGGCCACGGCGGCGACTTTATCGGGCATTGTAGGCCGCAAGGGCTTTTTCCAGCACCACAAGTGCGCGCTTCAGGTCTTCGATTTTGAGCACATAAGCGATGCGCACCTGATTCTTGCCGGCACCCGGAGTGGCATAAAAGCCCGTGGCGGGGGCCATCATCACGGTTTCTCCCTCATAGCTGAATTCCTCAAGGCACCAGCGGCAGAAGTCGTCGCTGTCGTCCACGGGCAGCTGCACCACGGTGTAGAACGCGCCCATGGGCATGGGTGAATACACGCCCGGAATGCGATTAAGGCCTTCAACCAAGCAGTTGCGACGCTCCACATACTCGTCGTACACATCTTTGTGGTATTGCTGGGGCGCGTCGAGCGAAGCCTCGGCCACCACTTGACCCACCAGCGGGGGACTTAAGCGGGCTTGACCAAACTTCAGCACGGCCGCCATCAGCTCCTTGTTGCGCGAGATGAAAGCACCGATGCGGATGCCGCATTCGCTGTAGCGCTTCGACACCGAGTCGATAACCACCACGTTTTGCTCAATGCCCTCAAGATGCAAGGCACTCACGTAAGGCTCATCGGCGTAGACGTATTCGCGATACACCTCATCGGCAAACAGATAGAGGTCATATTTCTTCACCAAGTCGCGAATTTGGAGCAACTCATCCTTGGTGTAGAGTGTGCCGGTGGGGTTGTTGGGGTTGCAAATCAAGATGGCACGAGTGCGTTCATTGATCATCTTCTCAAACTCCTCAACGGGGGGAAGTGCAAATCCGTTCTCGATTTTTGTGGTGATGGTGCGCACCACAGCTCCGGTTTCGCAGGCAAAGCCCATGTAGTTGGCATAGGCCGGTTCGGGCACAATCACTTCATCGCCCGGATTCAGGCAGGCCATAAAGGCAAACTGCACGGCCTCGCTGCCGCCGGTGGTGACCATGATATCGTCGGGCGTGAGGCTGATGTTATACTTGGCATAGTAGCCCACCAGCTTCTCGCGATAGCTCTGATAGCCCTGCGAGGGCGAGTACTCGAGCACGGTGCGCCCCACATGATGCAAGGCATCAAGTCCCTCTTGCGGGGTGGGGAGGTCGGGCTGGCCAATGTTGAGGTGATACACTTTCAGTCCTTTTTGCTTGGCTGCCACGGCAAATGGCGCAAGTTTTCGTATGGGAGATGCGGGCATCTCCTCGCTGCGTTTAGATAATTTAGGCATAGAAATTATTATTGGTTTACGTTCTGTGGGGCGAAATTACAACAAAAAACTTGAATAGCCCAAAAATGAGCCTAAAACTGCATGAAAGTTTAGGATTCACGCGCGAGGGTGAGCAATTTAGAGCCATTTAAGCCGGCGATGGCAGGCCCCGATGCGGCATCCGTAAAAAGAGAGTGGATGTGCCAACAATTTTGGCACATCCACTCGGTTAGTTAGGTTTCAACGCGTAACCCGAAATTAGTTGTAGTCGGGCAAGGTGAATGTTGCGGTGATTTGACCGTTCTTGACTGCCTTGTTGTAGTCGGTTTCGCGGGTCGGAATCATGAACGTCCACTCGTTGCGCTCCATCGGGCCAACGGTGATGGCCAGCGTAGCGAGGAAGTTGCCGCCATCAGCATAGTTGTGGCGAACCATGGTATCTTTCCAGCGCTTCATGTCGAACCAGTCGAAGCCCTCGCCCCACAACTCGATGCGGCGATACAGCTTGATCTCGGTGAGCAGGTCGGCACCGGTAGTGGTGCAGGTGTACTCGGGATCGCGGCCGCTGGTCTTGTTCAGAGCCACCAGTGCGTTCTGGGCTGCGGTGGTGTTGTTCTGCATATACTCAGCCTCGGCTTCGATGAGCAGCATTTCCGACGAGCGGAAGAATACCAACTCACCCACACCCGGGGTGTCGTTGCCACGCACCTTCCACTGCATGTAGGCATACACGGTGGCGTTGCTCAGCAGGTCGGGATAAGCGGCGCGGGCATCCTTAGCCAGCTGGGTGCTGTTGGCAGCTTGTCCGTTGCTGGTGGTGTAGGTGTAACCCGTTGCGTCGAGCCACCATTTTTTGCGCACGTCGGTGGCAGGAATCTGGTTGAAGAGCTCTTTGCTGATGCACTTGGGATAGGTGCGCACGTTGCCTGCGTTAGAGTTGTAGGCAATGTAAGCATGGTAGCTGTAGTAATACAGAGTTTGGTCGCTTGCGCTGTAACCACCCCAAATCCACTCGCTGTTGTGGGTGCAGAAACCGTCGCTCAGCAGGGCGGTGTTGTTCATCAGGGCGTGACCCTCGCGAGCCAACTTGGCATACTTGCTGGCGTTAGCCCAGTCGTTCTTGGTGAGAGCGGCACGGGCATAGGTTGCATAAGCCACCTCAATGTCGGGCAAGAAGAACTCGTCGCTGCCGCGATGTTTGCCAGAAGCTTGGTAGAGGTCGATGGCATGGTCGAGGTCGCTGTACACCAGCGTGTAAACGTCGGCCAGCGTGCTCAAACCGATGTCCTCGGTGCCCTCGTCGGTGCGGAGCACAAGACCCGAAGTGCTGCCATTGTTGCTGTCAACCCAGCGCTTGCAGTAGAGCTGCGAGAGCATGAAGTAGGCATAGGCACGGAATGTCAACGCCTGAGCCTTGATGAACTGCTTGTCCTCGTCGGTGCCGGGGGTGCCGTCGATGCGGGCGATGATGGTGTTGGCATTACCAATCAGTTTGTAGTAGTAGAACCACGGGTAGTACAGATACTGGCTCGAGGGATTCTCGTGGTTGTTGTGGTTGATGAGCAGTGCCCAGCCGTTGAGGTTCACATAGAAGTCTTGGCCGGGATAGTTGCCAAACCACATTTGAATGGTGCCCTCACCATTGTTACCCTGCGAAGAGATGTACGGGTTCATCATCACGCGGGCGCAGCCATTGAGTGCCAACTTGGCGTTGTCGGTGTTGGCAAAAGCTGTAGCCGAACCGGTCTCAGATGTGGGAGCAGTGTCGAGGAAGTCGCTCGAGCACGAACTCATTGCCAAAGCGGCGACACCGGCCAGCAGAATATATTTAATCTTCTTCATAATAGTTGTTCTTTATTTATTTTGAGTTGTTGTGTGATGATAACAAAATTAGAAGCTGGCTTTCAGACCGAACGAGAACACGCGCGGAGTTACCATATAGTCACCCACATAACCACTCCAGTTTTGCTGCGGGTTCATACCCTTGCGAGCACTCTTGGTGTAGAGGTTCTCAACGGTGGCGTTGAGTGCGATGTTGGTGAAACCAATCTTGTTGAGCACAGTGTTGGGCAGACGGTAGGTCAGACCAATGTTCTTCACGATGAAGTAGTTCGAGCTGGTGATGTAACGGTCGCTGGTGGCGCTGTTATAGCTGTTGTCGGCCGAGTAAACAGCGGGCGTGCCGTTGGCATCGAGGCGGCTTGCGGGATAGTTCACATAGCTGTGGTTGTAGTCGTCGGCCACGGTCATATCCTTGATTTGCTCTTCGGTGTAGCTGGCGACGGTGCCATTGAGGTCTTTCACCCATGCATTGACCATGTCGGCATGCAGTGCGCTGGGCGAGCCACCCATCGAGGTGAGGCCCTGATAAGACCAGTCGATACACTTGCCACCCAGCTGATAGGCGAAGATGGCGCTCAGCGTGAAGTTCTTGTAGTCGATGGTGGGGTTGAAGCTACCATACAGTTTGGGCACTGCGCTGCCGTGCCACTGGCGCTTGCCGTGGTTGCCGGCTTCGTACACGTAGGGCACACCGTTGATGATCACATACTTGTCGGCGGCGAGAGCGGTGCGGCCATTCACGAGGGCCTTGTATTCGTCGTCGCTCATGTTGTCCACATCCTTGCCTTGGAAGAGCAGGCTGGGAATATAGTAGTCTTCATCGTTGAGCACATAGAGTGCCTTACCGGTCATGTCGTCGATACCTTTATAAGTATAGGTGTAGAACGAGTACATCGATTTGCCTTCACGGTAGTTGTATTGTCCGCTCTGGTAACCGGCGCCATATTCGCGCTGGTCTTCCGACACGTTGTAGATGTCCGGCATCTTGGTGATGCGGTTGCGCAGATAGGTCAGGTTCAGGCCCATGTTGAAGCGGAAGTCCTTGGTCTTGACGATGTCCACGTCGCCAGAGAACTCAATACCACGGTTGTACATGTTGCCGAGGTTCACGGTCTGGATAGCCTGTGCCGAAGACGTTTCGGTAGCACCTACCGACAGTGCTTGGTTCAGGTCGAAGATCAGGTCGTGCGAAGCCTTGTTGAAGAACTCGATGCTGAAGTTGAAGCGGTTGAACAGGCGGCCTTCGAAGCCCACGCTCAAGTTGCGCACCGACTCCCACGAGAGGTGCTCGGCATCGTTCTGGCTCTTCACGAGAGCACCCATACCGCCATTGACGGTGATGTCATAGAGGGGCATGTAAGCATAATAGCCGGCACTGCGGTCGTTACCCACCTCGCCATAAGCGGCGCGGAACTTCAGGTTGTTGATCCAGTCATACTGGCGGATGAAGTCCTCACGGCTCATGATCCAGCTGAAACCGAGGCTGTAGAAGTTACCCCAGCGGTGGTCGGGGTGGAAGCGCGACGAACCGTCACGACGGAGAGAGCCTTCCAGAGCATACTTGTCGTCGAGCATGTAGCGCACGCGGCCCAGATAGCTCTCTTTGCGCTCGTTGTTCTCGTAGTCATAGAGGTTCTGGATATCGGCAAAGTTGATCATGTCGATTTGTCCGGGGATACTCTCGTTGGCCTTGTAGCCATAGAGGTAGTTGTATTTGTAGTAGTAAGCCTCGTGACCAACCAGTGCCTCAAAGGCGTGGCGCTCAGCAAAGGTGTAGTTCCAGTTCAGCAGTTGCTGGAGGGTCCAGTTCTTGTAGCGATAGATGACGCGTTTTGCGCGAGCGTTGTTACCCATACCGTCGCCGATGATGGCGTTGTTGTACTCACGGTTCTCGGTGTTGCGCACGTTCAAGTCGCCCTTGAAAGTCAGGTCGAAGCCGTAGGGCAGCACAAATGTGGTGAACAACTGGCCATTGAGGGTGTTGCGGTAAGTTTGGTTCTTGTCGAGCTCAGTTTCCCACAGGTAGTGACGGGCGGGATATTGAGGACGGGCCAACTCGTTGTAGGTGATACCGTTGACCTCATAAGCCGTACCCATGTCATAGATGCGGTTGCCGCTTTCGTCAAGGACGTAAGCGCCGTTGGCGGTGCTCAGGTCGTGCAGGTGAACGGGGAAGATGGGAGCGATGTTACGGCAGTAGCCAAAGGCGTTCTTGTAGCTGCTCTCGTTATCGCTGTGGAACTTGGTGAGCTGGTGCGAGCCGGCCAGCGAAAGACCGGTCTTGAACCACTTGTTGGGCTCGAGGTTGACTTTGGCACGGCCGGTTATGCGCTCAAAGCCCGACTCCTTGGTGTAACCATCCTCTTTCATGTAAGAGGTGCTGAAGTAGTAGTTGGCAGTCTTCGAGCCACCGTCGCCGCTCAGGATGTACTCCTGACGGAAACCGCTGCGCACAGCTTGGTCAAACCAGTCGAGGTCGCCGGCGACTTCGCTCTTGATTTGAGCGTCGCTCACCATGCGATAGCCGCTGAAGAGGGCATCGTTGGCCTTGTTGAAGATGTTGTAGTGCAGGTAATCGGTGATGATACCGGCACCGGCGTTCTGCATAGCCGTGTTCCAGTCCATGGTTTTGCCACCGGAGTTGCCGGCTGCATGGATTTCGCGAGTGTAGCTCTGCATCATGGCGTTCATCCAATCCACAGCGCCCAAGCGGTCGTATTCGGGAATACCACGGTTGTAAGTACCCATTTGCACCGATGCGTTGATGCGGGTCTTGTCGTTGCGACCCTTCTTGGTGTTGATGAGGATCACACCGTTACCGGCGCGGCTACCATAAAGAGCGGCCGAGGTGGCGTCCTTGAGCACGGTGATGCTCTCGATATCGGCGCCGTTCAAGTCGCTGACGTTGCCGGCGTAGGGAACACCGTCGATCACATACAAGGGGTCGTTGGTACCGTTGATTGATGCGAAACCGCGGATGCGGATGGACGCGTCATCGCCGGGCTGACCGTAGGTGCTGTTGACCACCAGACCGGTGGTAGTACCTTCGAGTGCGCTGGTGACACTGGTCACGGGGCGAGCTTCAATCTGCTTGCTGGTCACTTGCGACACAGCACCGGTGAGCTCGCTCTTCTTGGCAGTACCATAAGCAACGACCACGACCTCGTCAAGGTCCTGGGTGTTGCTGTACAGTTGCACTACCATGCCGTTTTGGGCTTTTACGGTGACAGGCGACATGCCAATGTAAGCAACGTTGAGCATACTGTTGGCAGGCACATTAAGAGTGAAGCGACCATCAATGTCGGTAGCTACACCAACCTTCGTGTTGCCCACAAGGGTGACAGAAGCACCGATAATGGGCTCGTTGTCATCAGCCGACACCACGGTGCCGGTGATGCTAACTTGTGCGAAAGCTCCTATGCAAATGAGCAGGAGGCTCGCAATCAACATGGTGAATCTTTTCATGCTTTTTGTTTTAGTTAAAGTTAAAATGAGTAATTATTCGTTGAGTTTGTTAGTATATCACATTTTGTAAGTAATTTCTTTGAAGTTTTTGCTACTCCTTACCCAAAAGTGAGCGCAAGGTTAAAAAGTTTTACTTTCTTGCCGTTTTTGCGGTCAATAAAGGTTTGAGTGAGTAAAATTAGGAAATAAATTTTAATCAGAATTAACATTGCTACCTTTGTTAACAAAAATTTAGCAAAACAAGCATGGGATTTACATTTGTTAGTAGTTGCAGCGGCATTTGCAGGGATAAAACGAATGTTTGGGGGCAAGAAGCGTTTGTGGGGTGCAAAAGGGAGAAAAAACATTTTTTTTTGAATTTTTTGCTCGAAATGTGTTGCGTTCTGAAAATTATTACTACCTTTGCAGCGCAATTTTGGGGTTGCGACCGCAGATTGCCATAGGGATTGTCCTATAGTGTAACGGTAACACAACGGTTTTTGGTGCCGCATTTCCTGGTTCGAATCCGGGTAGGACACCCAACCGATAGAGGCCTCCAGCATGCTGGAGGCCTCTTTCGGTTTTACGCCGTGCGCGGCGCGGCGTTAGAACACTTGCTTGACGGTGGTCACATGGCCGTCGGCATGGCGGGTGACCACGATGTTGAGTCCGGCGAAGGGTTTGCTGCCCGTCATGCCCATGGTGTTCACATAGGTGACGCTGAGGACACTGGTGGCCTTATCGGCAATCGACTCGACGCTTGAAGCCTTGGTGACGGTCAGCTCATAGGTCTTCTCCCACTCAACTTGTGCGAGCGGATTGAATGCGCCCTCCTCGGCCGCTGCCATTTGGGGCAGGCTGAATGTCTTGGTGAGCGTTTGCTCGCCCATGGCTGTGGGCTGCACGGTGCCGCCGTCCACTCGAAGTCCGGCACTGCCCGTCCACTGTGTGCAGGCAGGTGTGGCCACGGTGAGCGGCTGCGTCACGGTGAGCCATGAGTCACCCTCGGCCACGACGGGCACAGCGGCAAAGAAACAAGTGGGCTGGTGGTTGGTAAGCTCGGCCATGACGGGATAGCTGCCCGGTGACACGGCAAAACCGTCGCCCAAGTCGAGCTGCGCCAGCTGGCGAGTGGTGAGGCCGGTGGCTCGGCTGTCGGTCACATCGGGGCACATGTCGGCATCCCAGTAGCAACTGTCCACGGTGAGGGCATAGCGACAAATCGCCACGATGGCCGCAGCGGTGCTTGGGTCGATGCTGCTGATGCGGCCTGCGTTATAGGAGGCCGTGATGCGGGTGCTGGTGGAGTTGCTCAATCCCATGAGGCCGCCCACGTTGCCCCGTGCGGTCACGTCGCCATAGTTGGCGCAATGGTGAATGGTGGCGCTGCCCATACCCATCAGGCCGCCGGCGTTGCCGTTGGTGGTGCTGGTGGTGGCGAGATTGCTGGTGACGTTGCCGCCGTTCCAGCACTGCTCAAGGTGTCCTTGCCCATAACCGGCAAAACCGCCTACGCCATAGGAATCGCCCTCCACATGGCCGCTGTTCCAGCAACGCTCAAAGTCGGTGGAGCGCAAATAGCCCACCATGCCGCCCACGTAGTAACTGCCGCCCAGCACGTCGCCGGTGTTGTAGCAATTGACGAAGCGGTTGCCGTTGTACACATTGCCGGCAAAACCGCCCACATAGCGTCCGCCGGCTATCACCACACCCGAGTTGAAGCATTCGCTCATCACGCCTGCGCCAATGTTGCTGCCACTGCTCGAATAGACGCTGCCCACGAAGCCGCCGCAGCTTTCTTCCTCAGCGTTCACGTCGCCACTGTTCCAGCATCGCGCGATGTCGAAACCCGGTCGGGCCATGCCGATGACACCGCCCACATCTTCCTTGCCACTGATGGGGGCGGTGTTGTAGCAGTCGCGCATATAAGTTTGTCCGGCATTGCTGTTGATATAGGCGGTGACACCGGCCACATAGGTGCCTTCGCTGGCAATCTCGCCCTCGTTGTGGCAATTAATGATGGTGTCGTTGCCGGCCGAGGTGCTCACGATGCCGGCCAGATAGCCGTTGCCGCTCAAGCGGCCGGTATTGACGCAGTCCTCCACCTTTCCGGAGTTCAGACCCGCGATGCCCGCAATGCGCAGACCCTCGAGGTCGGCCTCGTTGCGACAGCCAATGACCGTGCCGGCGTTGGCATACACCACGCCGCCGCCAAAACCGCCGCCGGGGCTGACGGTGCCACGGTTAATACAATCTTTGATGACCGCACCTGAGGTGGCACGCAACACAAGACCTCCGGCATAGGGATTCTTGGGCGTGCTCACATGGCCGAGGAAGGTGAGTCGGGTGGCTTCGCCCTGCAGAATGCCTACGATGCCGGCCACGTTGCGATAGCCCACGATGTCGCCATCGAGGGTAAGGTTGTGCACGCTGGCACCTTTGCCCACATTGCTGAAGAAGGCCAGATATTCCTCGCTCTCGTCGTTTATATTAAGGTGGGAGATTTGCTTGCTGTTTCCATCGTAGTGGGCATTGAAACTCGATGGGCTCATGCCGATGGGAGTGAATGGGTCGCTGCCCATGTCGATGTCGGCTAGCTGCTTGAAGTAGCGACCGTCGAAGGCATACCCCTCGTTGGTGGTGAAGCGGCTCAATCGATCCAAGTCGGCCCGCACTTTAATTTGATAAGGATTCTCTTGTGTGCCGTCGCCCTCGAAAATAATGGGAATCGAGCGCAAGGGAATCACTTTATTGTAGTCGTTGAGGGTGACTGTGAGCGTGTCGCGCAAAGAAGTGTCGCCCACACGCATGTTCACTTGCAGCGTGGCAGCATCCAGCTTGAAATCGGTGGCTTCGCTCAACTTCCATTGCAGCCCTTCGCCTTGCTTGAGGCTTGCGGTGGTTTGCATGTTGTCGCTCGATTCGGGGTCGGCCATAGTGACCACCATTTGGCGGTGGGCTATGGCTGCCGGCTCGGTACTGAACGCCTTGAGCACGGGATACCAACCTGTCGTCCAGTCGTAGCGTTCGGCATCAAAACCCTCAAGGGGCTGTCCGGCTGTGAGCTGGCGGGTGAGTGCCGACGTGCAATAGTTGTTCTCGGCGTTGGCGGCGGCGCGATAGGGAGCTATTTGAGCGTCGTAGTAGTTGTGTGCCGAGTTGCCGGCGCTGGTGATGTTGTAGCCTGCGATGGCACCGATAGAGCCGTCGCCACGGGTGTATGACACCATGCCATAGTTGAGGTTGTTCTCCACGAGGCTGCCGCTGAGCGATGAGGCGATGCCTCCCACATCGCGCAGCGAGAACACGTCGCCCGTGTTGATGCAACCGCGCACGACCACGGCATTGGTGCTGCTCGCGCTTGAGCTTGCCACGATGCCGCCGGCGGTGTGCTGGGCCGTGATGGCGCGGCATTCGTTCACTTGCCGGTTGATGACGCTGCCGTCGTTCTGACAATATTCAATGGTGCCGGTGCTGATGGCGACAATGCCGGCCACGTCGTTGCCACCGGCCAGGATGGTGCCGGAATTGTAGCAACCCGAAACCACCGCTTTTTCGCCTGCGGCTTGCGCCGTGATGCCGGCCGCATAGTCGGTCATGGCCGTGACGGCCGCATAGTTGCGGCAGTTCTCAATGCGGCCTTTGGTGGCAGCCACGATGGGTCCCACCAGCTGGTAGGCGATAAATTCGCAGTCGGCAGCTATAGTGAGGTTTTTCACCACGCTGTTCTCGGTGCAATAAGAGAAGAAACCGGTGGCTTTGCGCGAACCGGAGTTCTGCGCCACACCTTGTGTGTCGTATTTCACGTCGTGCATGCGCAGGCGGTGAATGGCGTGTCCGCCACCGTCGTAAGTGCCGTCGAAGGAGTGTGCCTGTTGCGCGTCGCTGCCGATGCCGCTGAAGTCGGTAGCATATTCGAGATCGATGTCGTTGGTCTGCAAGAAGAAGTCGCCGGTGAAGGCCTGACGGCGGCGCACGGCTTTGTCGAGCGCAATTAGGTCGTCCTTATCGCGAATCAAATAAGGCTCGCTCTCGGTGCCTTTGCCCACAAATCCGCTGGGGTCTACGGTTTCGATGTGGATGAATTTGTAGTGCTTTCCACCATCGGCAGTGGCTCCAATCATTTCGCTGGCACTCACATTCTTTAATGTGACAGTGCCGCCGTCAATCGAGATGCCGGTGCCTTCTTTGCTCATGCCATTTTCGGTATATACAACCCATTCCACACCGCCTTCAGTCCCCACGGTGAAAGTGTTTTTCACCTTCTTGGTGCTCTCGCCGTCGTTCAGAAAAAGGGGGGCGGCAGCCATGTGGCTCACGGGCAGGTCGGCAAATTGTTTGAGCAAGGGATATTTGCCGTCGGCGATGGTCCACACCTCGGGGTCCCAGCCTGCGAATGTGGTGGCTGTGGTCATTTGCCGTGTGGTGAGTGCCATGGAGGCTGTGACCGAATCAGGCTCGTTGCAGGTGATTTGGTTGTCGTAATAGCACTGCTCGATATTTGCCACACCATAACGAATGCCGAAAATGCCCTGCGACTTGGTGATGTCGTCAATCAAGAGTCGTCCCGAAGCATAGCAGCGAGTCATGGTGTTGGTTTCATTTTCGTCCTCAAGGAAGTAGCCCACGAGTTGCCCCGTTTGCTTGCTGGCTTGCGCATTCACCATCTCGTTGCAGGTGAAGCAGTCGCTAATTTGCGCGCCGTAGGCAAGTCCCACAAGGCCGCCGTAATCTCCGTTGTAGCTGGCATCGTCGCGCACTTTGGCACTCATGAGGGCGGTGTTCATGCAGCGTTGCAGCACGCCGTGGTTCATGTTGCCAATCAAGCCTGCAATTTGGCCGTGACCGTCGTTGTCGATGATGGTGCCG
Organism: Muribaculaceae bacterium; assembly: GCA_017478855.1. GTDB lineage: Bacteria > Bacteroidota > Bacteroidia > Bacteroidales > Muribaculaceae > Sodaliphilus. The sequence continues at coordinate 27,803 of JAFVCX010000015.1, forward strand.
GCCACATAACTGTCGGTCACACGGGCCTTATTGTCGCGAGTGCTGATGGTGTAGCCGGCAAGGCCGCCCAACGCGCGATAAAGCCGGTTGTAGTAGCCAGTGAACGTGAGTGCGCCATCCACTTGGCAATGACTGACGGTGCCCCCGCGCACAATGCCGGCAATGCCACCGGTGGCTCCCGAACCAACGAAGTCGCCCGTGAATGTGGCGTCGCTCACAGTGGCATCGCGCAGTTCGCCCACCACACCGCCGCCATAGCTGTTGTGGTGAGTGATGCTGGCATTAAGCACTTGCACATGAGTGATGTCGCCCAAGCTCTGTGCCGCGATGCCGCCAGCATATTCTCCGTAGCTTTCCAGCACGAGCCCTTGCATGATGAGGTTCTTGATGCTGCTGCCCTTGCCTGCGTAACCTATGAAAGCGGCATTGGGTTCTTGTCCCATGCTGATGCGTAGGCCAGTGATCTGGTGACCTCGGCCATCAAAGGAAGCGCAGAAGGGACTCTCGTCGGTTCGGCCAATGGGGCGGTAGGCACTCGACAGCTGGCTCAAATCGATGTCGTTGCCCATGATGATGTGTTTGCCCTCGAAGCTATTGCCGTAGTTGACATTCTCGGCCAACGCTTCGACCTGCGCCGAGGTGGTGAGCACATAGGGATTTTCCTCACTGCCGTCGCCGTCCCACACAAGATCTTTGGCGGTGGGATACGATATGGTGCCCGGTGAATAGGTGATGCGGGTCCATCTGTAAGGATAAGAACACAAGCTGCTGTAGATGCGGCTAAAGAGGCCCCAGTTGTCCAAATTGATCTCAATGTCGCTGCTTGTGCCCTTGATGCTTCCCTTTTGCGCCGAGCCGCTGATGGCCCAATTGGCCGGGTTGCACATAAACACACCGTAGGTGGGGTGTGTGTAGATGGGTTGAGGTGGAATCTCAATGGATTTGTTGGGATTAACGTAGGCGGTAACGGGAATACCATTGTCGGCAAAGTTGACGATACTCACTTGGTTGTCATACGTCTGCTCGATATACACGGGATAAGTTTCGGTCGAGTCGGCTTTGTTGGCGTAGCTGTTGGTCATTACGCCGTTGGTGGGTTTGAGTGTTGAGCTGGCAAAGGCACCAAAAGAAAGTCCTTCGGTGGAATTTTTGACAAACAGTCCCCAGCCGGGCAGCTGCACCGACCCATCGTCGGCAATAGTGCCCACAATGGGTTGCGTGAAGCTCAATCGCTTCTGTTCCCAGTCCACAGGGCAAATCCACACCTCACCATAAGTGTTGTGGTTAAAGGCTAATTGCGCCGGTATTTGCATGGTGTTGCCGCTGAGAGTCATCTGCACGCTGTAGCCGCGCAGCAGCAAATTGCTGATGACGGCCGAGCCGTCGCTTCCCGTAGCAATGCTCACGATAGCTCCACCATATTGTTTCTCTCCTGTGGTGCGATAGTCTATCTCGGCAAAAGTTAGAGTGGTGTTGGCCGGCCAATTCACTTGGGCCGATGTCAGGGCTTGTGCCGTTGGTGTTGTGATTTCGCCCACCGTCCACACGCCCGCCTGTGGAGTGAGGTCGTCGTGTTGCCACTTCTCATTTTGAGAGAAAATGACTGACCGGGGGTCGGGCTCTTGAGCCAAAGAGTAGAAAGCAGCGCTGCTGAGCAGCGTTGCGAGTAAAATGCGACTTAATGCCTTGTATATCATAATAATGGTATTTTGGGTTCGTTCATAATTGAAATAAAACCTGTAAGGTTCTTGCAAAAATATACATTTTTTTCATCGTGAGCAACAAATTCCTCAAAAAACAAGTGACAATCTATTTTTTTTCATATCTACAGCCCTTTTTGTGAGAAAACAAAAGAAAAGCTGCCCGTGCTATCTCTTTGGTGATGCAATATGGCCAATTCGCTTAACTGAAAGGGTGGCTTGCTTAAAAGTGCTTGTTTTGATGATGAATTTGAAGCTAAAATTAATAAATTTGTTGCTGTTTATCAGATATTTTATAATATAAATCACAGATATTAACCAATTAATCACAAAATCACTCAACAATGAAGAAAATCTTCCTGTTAATGGCTATGATGGTGACATGCTTCACCATGATGGCCGATGACTCGAATCTGTATGGGGGCGGCAGCGGTACGGCCGATGACCCCTATCAGATCTCGACTTTGCAGCACTTGGCTAATATGTCGGTGCAATCCACCCTTATAACCGACTACTCAGGGGTGTATTTCAAAATGATGAACGACATTGAAGTGTCTGGTCCCGAAGCATGGGGCATCGGTTTGAGCAACCGTGCGTTTAGCGGCACATTTGATGGCGCGGGCTATGCGCTGAAAGGCATCACTCTGCTAACCCCGGTATTTAACTATGTGGGTACTGCTGGTGTGGTGAAGAACCTTAAAATTGAGAATGCTTCGACGACAGGTGTTGCCACGTCGAACAACACGGCCCTCTTGGCCGGCACCGTGCAGGGCTTGGTAGAAAACTGCCAAGTGGTCAACGCTGTGCAAAACTATAGCGCAACCAATATGAGCTACTTCAACTCGGGTTTGGTGGCTTACCTCACAGCTACGGGTAAGATTCAAAACTGTTCTTATTCGGGCACAGTGACCACCGCCGGCGGTTATGGCTCAATCGTGGGCCGCAACATGGGCGGCGCGGTGATTGACTGCGAGAGCACCGCCAACATCACCATTGGTCGCGGCAACGTCACGGTGGGCGGCATTGGCGGCACCACCCAGTGGATGAATAGTGGTTCGTTCTATAACTACAGCGGTTGCACTTTCAAAGGTGAAATCAAAGTGGCGAGCAACAACTATAATGGTATTAGCGCCGGTGGTATTGCCGGTGGTGGCACGGGCGCAACCTCCATCACAAAGTGCGTGAACTTGGGTAAAATCGAGAGCATTGGCTACACGGGCGGTATTGGCGGTAACCTCACCAACCAGTCGCTCATCGAGGATAGCTACAACATGGGTCTTGTGACCGACTACTTCATGGCCGAGAACCTCACCAATGTGACATTTGCGATGGCTGACTATGTGGCCGGTTTGGCCGGTAAGATGGATGGCGGCACCGTGCGTCGCAGCTGGAATGGCGGCACCGTGCAAAGCTATCGTTCGGCCGCAGGTTTGGTGGGCTACACAGGCTCTACCGGTGGCCACTTGTGGATTGACGACTGCTATAACGTGGGCTTGGTCAATGCACCTTACACATGGACAAGCGGCAACTCCACAGTGGAGCAGTCGGGTGGCTTGGTGGCCTACACGCTGGGCACTTTTAATGTGAATATCGCTACCAGTTTGAGCTTGGGCACCATCATCAATGCTGCCGTTGCCCGCAACGAAAATAGCGAATACATCGGCTGGGCTTCGTCGGCCGACAAGGTGCTCTACACCAATGTGTATTACGATAATCAGGTGGCGGGTTACCAATCGACCATCGGCAGCAAGACGACCGCCGAGCTGACGAGCGGCACGGCCTTGGAGGGCTTTGACACCGAGAAATGGGAGTTTACCGCAGGCATGTATCCGCGCCTGAAAGTTTCGGCCGAGAGCGAGGCCGCCAAGTTGTGTGCCACGCCTTATTTCTTGGCAAATGGCAATGTGCATGGCAAAGTGATGGATAGTTTCACGGTGAGCAACGCCAATAACGTGACGTGGGCTTTGAGCGAGAATAGCAGTGCTGTGCTCGAAGGCACTAACGTGAATGTGACTCGTGGCAAGACGGTCGACGTTGTGACCCTCACCTCTACACTCGGTGACTCCAAGCACGAGAGTAGAGTGACTATCTACCCTGACCTCTTCGCAGGCAGCGGCACGCAAGAAGACCCCTATCAAATCAAGACTTATGAGGACTTGAAGAACCTCGCTGCCGCCACCAATGCCGGTGGCCTTGACCTTGCAGGTGAATACCTCAAGCTGATGAATGACATTGACTGCGAGAGCGATGCCAGCTTTGAGCGTCTGAGCCAAAGCACACTGTTCTCGGGTGTATTTGACGGTGATGGACACAGTTTGAATAATCTGACCATGAATTTGCAGCTCACCAGCGTTTCTAATAGCGGACTCTTTGGCGTGATTGGCAAAGACGGAGTGGTGAAAAACCTCACGATTGGCAGCACAAGCACCATTGGTCTGGGACTGAATTGTGGCACGATTGCCGCTTCGGTGGCCGGAACTATCGAGAACTGCCGCGTGCTTCCCGCCAAAGTGACCACAACAAGTGCTCGTGGCACATTTGGTGGCATTGTGGGTACCGTGCAGGCTACCGGTAAAGTGATTGACTGCTACATGGCATCTGATATCCTTTTGAGTGGTTCAAGCCACAATGTGGGCGGTATCGCAGCCTATAACTATGGACTCATTGATGGCTGCCAGTATGCCAACACGCTGGCCGGCTCATCTTCTAACTATCTAGGCGGTATTGCTGCCTATAACTATGGCACCATCGATAATTGCGCATCTACCGGCCGCTTGTTTGCTAACCAGTATGTGGGCGGCCTCGTGGGTCGAAACATGAGCAACGCCGTCATTAAAAACTCACTGGCCACGGCTGTGGTTGAGTACACAACCAATGTGACTGTTGCCGGTGCCGTTGCGGGCGACAATAACGGAACGTTTGAGAATGTGGTCTATGACAAGCAAATCGCTGTCTTTGACAACGTGGTGGCCAAAGGCCTGACCGGCAAACTCACTCGTGAGATTGTGGCCGGTGGCGCATTGAGCAGCAAATTTGCTGCGACCGAGGGTCAGTATCCTGTCGTTGCTAAATTTGCCGAGGAACCTGCTGTGGTGATGACCGCTCTGCCACTCATCTATACCGACGAGGAAACTCGCCTTGATATGAAGGCCAATGTGAAACTGCAACTGCCTTCCATCACCGGACTCACATGGAAACTCTACGACAGTGACGATGAATTGCTCTACACGGCATCGACCAAAACTGCTTATTTTGACAACGAAACGACTTATGCTGTGGGTGCCATGAGCCAAACTTATTCGGGTGTGACCCGTTTGATTCAGATGAGATGCTATGGCAACATTCTCACCGGTTCGGGCACGGAGGAAGATCCGTGGATTATTGCTACTGAAGCCAACTTGCGCAAACTCTCGACCGAAACGGCTAAGGCTTATAACCGTGGCGACTATGCCGGCAAGCACTTTAAAGTTACTGCCGACATTACGATGACCAGCGCAATGACTCCTATCAGCACTGGCGCTCAAAGAAATTTCCGCGGTGTGATTCATGGCGACGGTCATGTGATCAACAATCTCACCATCAACGGAACTACTTATGCTGGCCTCGTGGGCAACATTGGCCGTGGCGGCAAAATTGAAAACCTCACTATCGCAAGTGGCGAGATCAAGGGAACGCAATATCTGGGTGCATTCACCGGCTATTGCAATGGCGGTAGCTTGGTGAACCTTACCAACAAAGCTGCCGTGACGGGCGGAACCCAAACCTACGTGGGTGGCATCGCCGGCTATGCCTTGAACGCAACGCTGGAGAACCTCACCAACAATGGCAACGTGACCAACAAGGCCAACTACACCGGTGGCGTAGCCGGCTATGTGCAAGGCAATGGCGCTGTGACCTACAAGAACCTTTACAACACAGGCAATGTGGGCGGTGGTATGTTTACTGGCGGTGTGCTGGGTACGGCTATCCTTTGCTCGCTCGATGACATCGAAAACACAGGTAATGTGGAGGGTACGCTCACCACGACCAACCTTGTGGGTGGTGTGATTGGCGTGGTTGACGCTTGCCAGAGTGTGAACAATGCCCGCAACTATGGCACCGTGTCGAACGCCGGAGTTGGCGTTGGTGGCGGGATTGGACGCTCCTGGCCGCAGAAAAACCCCGCCAACGAGCTGACGGTGAGCAACAGCCTCAATGCCGGTAAAGTGACCGGTAAGACCAGCTACGTAGGCGGTATCGTGGGTCAAGTGGACAACGTAACCTATAAGCTCACGGTGAAAGGCTGTGCCAATGTTGACACAATTCAAAACGTTGCGGCTACCGTCGCGGCTGGTACTCCCGGTGCTGGCGGCATCGTGGGCGGCGGCGCTCCCGTGATTGAGGACTGCTACAATGCAGGCGTGATTATGGGTGCTAACTGCATTGGTGGCATCTTGGGCCGCCCCGTGAACAATGCGGCTCCGGTAACCATCAAAAACAGCTTGAACACGGGTTGGCTCGATGGCTATGCAGCCAATAGCGCCAACATTGGTTCAATCACAGGCTTCAATTCTACTGCCGCCACTTATAGCAATGTGGCTTATGACAAGCAGATGAGCAATGTGGCCGGTGCCGGCAAGGCCGATGTGGAAGGCATTGAAGGCAAACTCACGGCCGAGATTGCAACTGCCGCAGTGGCTTTGGCTCCTGCCATGAACGACGACGCTACCGCAAACGCTTGGAATAAGCAAGACGGCCGCTATCCCGCACCCGCAGCCATCGCAGCCAATGAGGCTGTGGCTGTGACCACGATTCCGGTGTTCCTCAATGAAGTGGATACTCGCTATGAGGTGACAAAAGATTTTGCTGTGGGTCAGGCCGAAGGTGCTGAATGGACAGGCGACGAAGTGTTCTTCTTCAACGTGGACAACGTGTACATTAAGGACGAAACCGTTGAGGTGGGCGATAGCAAAATTATCACCGGCACCTATAATGTGCAAGTGACGCTTGGCGAGAACACACGCATCTATCCGCTGACTCTTAACTATGAGTATGTGGCTACCGCTATCGATGGCGTGACTGCCGATGGCGAGGGTGTGGCTTTGACTGCCGGTGGCATTGTGCTGCCCGCTGGCCCCTATGCAGTGTTTAATATCGCTGGCGCAAAGGTGCAAGCTGGTGTGGCCCAAGCCGGCCAAACTGTTACGCTGCCTGCCGGCACCTATGTGGTGCTGAGCCGTGGCAAGGGCGTGAAAGTGATGATTAAATAAGGTCGCAAGGCCTTTCCGATAGATTTGAGGCAGGGCAGCCATTAGGCCGACCCTGCCTCAAACGTTTGTCAGCTCAAAAAAAATGCTTAACTTTGCACCCTATTAATTGTCACACAGTAAACAAAAAGATATGGATAAAATTCAAGCAGGAAAATACGTGGAATTAGCGTATGAAATTTTTGTGACCGATGAGAATGGGGAAACTTCGGTGTTCCGTTTTACGAAAGAACAACCCGACTGTTTCGTCTTTGGCATGGATCCCGGCATGATTGAGGGTTTCTCTCGCAATCTGGCCGACCTTGAACAAGGGGCAACATTTGATTTTGCGCTCGATCCCGCCGACGCCTTCGGTGAAAAAGACCCTAATATGGTGATGGAATTGCCGCGTGAAACGTTTGTAGTGAATGGCGAGTTTGATAGCGAGAAAGTCTTTGTGGGCGCAGTGATTCCCATGCAGACCCAAGATGGCTATCGCCTTGATGGCACCGTTGAGGCCATGACCGATACCACAGTCACCATCGATTTCAACCACCAACTGGCTGGAGAACGCGTGCACTATGTGGGTGAAGTGCTGCTGGTGCGCGACGCCACTCCCGAGGAACTCGCTCCCAAGCACCACCATTGTGGATGTGGTTGCGACCATGAGCATGGTTGTGACGGATGCGAAGGATGTTGCTAAAAGGCTAAGGGCCGCGACGCGCCAACCCCAATTCGCCCTCCCAGCTTGCATAATGGCGAATGCGTTGCGGCCCTTTCTGATACAAAAAAGAGCGAGCGCATATAGATGCTTTCTCGCTCTTTTCCTCTCTCCACAGCGGTGCGTACAGGACTCGAACCAGCGACCTCCTGCGTGACAGGCAGGCATTCTAACCAACTGAACTAACGCACCAGTTTTGAAATGTGGATGCAAAATTACGACGGTTTTCTGGAATGAGCAAATTTTCGGCGAAAAAAATGAGTTTATGCAGAGGAAATAGCAAGGCCGTGTGCCCATTTTATTTGTTGGGCGTTGCCACAGTAGTGATTACGCTGCTGGCTTTGTATTTCAACCTGCACACATGGACTACCCCTGTCTATAATTCGGGTGCGAACGTCATCTCATGGCTGCTTTTGCTGGCTCAGACAGTGGCCGATGCCGTCGTTGTGATGTTGCCTCTGCTGCTGTTGCCTCGCCGCTGGCGAGTTGCGATTTGGCTGCCTTTGGGTTTGCTATGGGTGTGGTGCATCGCGCAGTTGATGTATTATCCTACCTATCAGGACTTGATGCCGTTTTCTTCTTTTTTGCTGTGGCAAAACCTTGATGGACTTGTGGTGCGCAGTGCAGTGGGCAACTTGCAATGGCGTGGCCTCACGGTGATGCTGCCCATGTTGCTGCTGTGGCTGGTTTATCGCCGCTATTATGGGCGCAAAATGCGAGAAGTCACCGCTGCGGTGCCGGGCAATCGCATGCGTTCGTTGTTGATGTCAGTAGGGTTGTTTTTGCTGGTTCAAGTTGTCGCTTTTTTGGTGACTCATGCAGTTTTTTGGCATCGAGAATATGATTTGCATTCTTTTGTGAGTGAGAAATACACCCATGTGCGTGTGTCGCACGCATCCTATATGACCGAGAATGGCCTGATTTCTTATATTGCTTATTGTGTGGCTGTGGAGATTGCCCAGCATCACAACATCACCCCCGACGAGGAACGACAGGTGCAACAATTCATTGACACGCAACCGCATTATGCCGACAATATCTATGATGCTCACAAGCAAAATCTGATTCTTGTGATTGTGGAATCGCTCAACTCATGGGTGGTGGATTTAAGAATCGATGGCCGTGAAATCACACCGGTGCTTAACGCCTTGTGCCGCGACACCACTGCCATAGTGGGGTTGCGCATGCAGCGTCAGGTGCAAAATGGCGGGTCGAGCGATGCCCATTTTATGTACAACACAGGATTGCTGCCACTGGAAGCGCGGGCGGTGTCGATGGTTTATGGTGAAGCGACATACCCTACACTGGTGCAGGCGTTGGGCAAGAAAACCGCCGTTCACATCTGTGGTGACAAGCATGGATTGTGGAATGCTGAAACCACGGCCCGCACCTATGGCTTTGACCGTTTTGTGGGCGATAAGACCGTGCGCCCGCTTCTTAATGCAAATGACTGGAAGTGGGAACGCTGTATTTTCGGTGTGGCGTCAACCATTATTGACCGGCTGCCTCAACCATTTTTTGCGCAAGTGGTCACACTGGGTATGCACGAGCCTTATGTCAACACAGAAGTGCCTGAAACATGGATAAGCGAGTCGGGCGCATTCACGCCCCGCATGAGAGTTTATTTGGAACGCACAGCGGTGTTCGACCAAGAATTAGGGCTGTTTTTGCAACGGCTGCGCGATGCAGGACTTTATGACAACTCACTGATAGTCATAGCCAGTGACCACACTGATTATGTGGATAACGACCCCAAAGGACGCATGAGTGTCGACCCTGTGGGCAATGATTGTGTGCTGGTGGTGCTGAACAGTGGTCATGGACGTGTCATCAAGGAGGCTTTTGGCCAAATTGACCTCTATCCCACATTGCTCGACTTAATGGGGGCCAACCACTACGCATGGAAAGGGGTGGGGCGCAGCCTGATGCGAGGCATTGGCAAGGCAGTGGCTTTGTCGCCTCAAACAGTGCAGAATGCCGCCGAAGGTGATTTGCCGAATGGTGCTGAGACTGCGCAGATGCAAACTGACGCACGCCGCGCGCAAGAAGCGTGGGAGGTGTCGCGCCTCATGATAACCAGCCGCTACTTCACCCACCACAAGATTCTTGATTCGGCTGAAAGTGGCCGGTAGAGAAAGGCTATTCGCCGTTTTCGGTGGGAATGCGAAAAAGTGTGAAGTTCACTTTGCCATAAACGCGATGCTGGAAAAATTGAGGCAAATGTGAGAAGTCATTGGCTTTTGAATGTTCCACAATAACGAGGGAGTCCGGCTTGACCAGCGAAGATTTCAAAATTAGCTCAGGTAACTCAGGCAGTTGGGGCAAGTCGTAAGGTGGGTCGGCAAAAATAACGTCGAACGACCTTGTGCACTGACTGATGAATTTGAACACATCGCCTCGCACGAGCGTCATGTTGTCGGCATGCAGAATGCCTTGCACTTTTTTGATGAATTGAAATTGTGTGGCCGCTTTCTCAACGCTGGTGACGGTGTGGCATCCACGCGAGGCAAACTCAAAACTTACGGCTCCGGTGCCGGCAAAGAGGTCAAGCGCATCAATGCCATCAAAGTCAATGAAATTTTCAAGCACGTTGAAGATGTTTTCGCGTGCCATGTCGGTCGTTGGACGAGCTGTGATATTGGTGGGCACGTCAAATCGCCGCCGGCCATATTTCCCTCTTATGATTCGCATAGAGCCAGATAAATAAGTTCAATGGGAGCCTGCATGGCCTCACCTCCTAACTGAAGGGCCGCTGCCGGAAAGATGGCCGGCATCACATAGCGGAGGTAGGTGCGCAGTTCGGGTGCAATCTCGTCGCGCAAAATCTTGTCGCCGGTGAGCTGAATTTCATCGTGTTTTCGGTCGAGTTGAAAACTGTCCCACACATGCAGCACAAAATACACGATATCGCTGTTGTGGCGCACGGTGAACGAGTTGGCCACTTCAAGCCGTCCTTTGCGAAACAGCACCATGTCAACCCGCTGCTCATGCACATTGATAAACATGCGGGCGATGTCGTTTCCTCCGGCATTTAAGTGCTGGAAGTGCTCAGCGAGGGCATACAAGTGAGGATAAACGGCCGGCATGTTGAATGTGCGCTGCAAGAAACCGGCCAGCCCGGTGTGCATTAGATACACCACATTCACTTGACATTTGGGCAAGTGGCTGATGAACACTTCGCCCTCATCATCGTTATAGAGCGCATCATGCAGGCGCTTGGCTTCTTCTTCGTCGGTGACATCGGGCGGTGTGACCAAAAAATGACTGGTGTGCACTGCCACACTCACCGAGGCATATCCTTCGAGCAACACGGGGTTGTCATAGATGGCGTTTTCCACCGCTTTGAGATAGTCGTCACCGGCGCGTTGCAGGCCGATGCTTCGCGCGATGAGTGATTCGCTTTGGTCGGGAGTATAAAGGATATAATGAATGTTGTGCTCGTCGAGCGACAACAGCAATCGCCATCGTTCTGGATGCTGCACCAAAGAAGATTCCGTCTGGCTCATTGTTTACTGAAAAGGGTCGTTGTTTTAGAGTCTAAAGGCAATGGGGAGTACCACTCGCACGGGTACGGGCTGTCCTCCCACTTTTCCCACGCTCCACCGAGGCATCTCACCTATCACTCGCATGGCTTCGCGATTTAGGCTTTCGTCCCCGGCTCCACGAATCACGCTGATGTGGCTGATTTTTCCGTCGGTTCCCACGATGAAACTGCAAAGCACACGGCCTTGAATGCGTTTCTTATAGGCGTAATAAGGGTATTCGCGAGTTTTATTCACAAAATTAATCAACCCATGCTCACCGCCCGGAAACTGCGGCTGCACGTCCACATAGTCATACTCATACACCTCCATGCCATAGGGCGACTGATGGGGCGACATGGGATTCACAGTGGTCACATGACGCACCTGTGCTCCGGCCACAAGGGTCATCATGGCTGCAAGTGTGAATAAAATGAAGCGGAGTGCAGTAATCATAGCTTTGACTTAAAAGTGTGTGCAAATATAGTGGTGAAAATGCAATAATCAAGCGGTTTAACTGCGAAAATTGGAAATGATTAATAATGTTTCATGAATTTTTACAGAATGACGCGGGTAAGAAAAAAAATGTAAACAGCTATACGAATTGTGGTTCGCTTTCGTTTATAAAAATATGAAAAACAATTTCCCACATAGCATTTTGCCGTTGTTGGCTCTGTTGGCGACAGCCTTTGTCGCTGTGGGCCAAGACGGCACCACGGCTTATCATTTCTTGGACATCCCGGTGTCGAGCCACGTGTATGCGCTGGGTGGGCACAACATTACCATTATTGACGACGACATTAATCTCGTGGAGCAAAACCCGGCTCTGCTCGGCTCTGAAATCGAGCGACAAGTGGGGCTAAACTATATGCGTTATTTGGGCGGAAGCAACTTCATGGGTGCGCGTTATGGGCAGGGTGCCGGAGAGCATGGCGCGTGGAGTGCCGGAATTCAGTTCTACAGCTATGGCTCCATGGAGGGCTATGACATCACAGGCGTGAAAACAGGTTCTTTCAGTGCCAGTGATATGGCGTTTCATGTGTCGTATAGCCACGATATTAACGACTATCTGCGAGGCGGTATCAACCTCAAATTGCTCAACTCAAAATACGAAGAATATGGAGCAACGGCCATTGCGGCCGACTTGGGACTGAATTATTACGACCCTAATCACGAGGTGTCGGTGTCGGTCGTGGCAAAACACTTGGGCGGTCAGGTTAAGCAGTTTAATGATAAAAAAGACCCATTGCCGTGGGATGTGCAGCTGGGTGTGTCCAAGACGCTGTCGAGTGCACCGGTAAGACTCTCGCTCACGGCTTATGGCCTGAGTAAATGGAGCTCTCCATATTATGAGCCAAGCGATGTGAACAACACCAGCAGCGATTTGGTCAAGAAGGACAAGTTTGGCAGCAACCTGATGCGGCATTTGGTGCTGGGGGCGGAGGTTCTGCCCAGCGATAACCTGTATTTGGCACTGGGATATAACTACCGCACACGCACCGATATGTCAACCTATAACCGCAATTTCTTGTCGGGCTTCTCGCTGGGAGCCGGCCTGCGGGTGAGGGCATTCGGCCTTGGGGTGGCATTGGCGCAACCGCATAGTGGGGGCACCACCATGATGCTGAATATCACCACCTCGCTCAATGAGTTGTTGCGTTAAATCCTCCCAGCCTTGCTGCCGTGAGAGCTTTAGTCGCCACTGCTGAATGCCTTTACAAAGAATAGAATTTGATAGTCGAGGGCATTAACCCAGTAATTCCAAGAGTGATTGCCCGGACGGATGATGAAATCGTGCTTCACACCTTGCTTGAGCATAGCGTCGTGCAATTCACAATTCACTTTATAGAAGAAATCGTCATAGCCATCGTCGATGATGATGGCTTGTGTGGTTTTTAGTCCGGGAATCAGGTTGATAACCGCATGGTCGGCCCATCGTTGTTTGTTCTCGGCATAGGTGCCAAGTCGAGCTTGAATGTGCCAGCGGTCGGGAAACTGGGTGACGTCTACTCCACCACTCATCGAGCCGCATGCGCCAAACACATCGGGATGCCTGAGGCCGTTCCACAAAGCTCCGTGCCCACCCATGCTCAAGCCAGTGATGGCACGCATGCCCGGCTCGGCATAGGTGCGATAATGATTATCAACGTAAGCCACGAGCTCTTGTGATACGAAAGTTTCAAACTGCATCTTCGGGTCGATGGGGGAATCCCAATACCAGCTGTCTTGCCCGTCAGGACACACGATAATGATGCCATAATCATTGGCGTAGGAATCGAGATCGGCCTTTGTGGGCCAGTCGCGGTAGCAGCCGGTGGCTCCATGCAGCAAATACACAACCGGAAATTGCTCCTCTTGCAGTTCGGGGTCATAATAGTTTTCGGGCACAATCACCACCGTGGTAATGTCGCGCCCCATCTTGGCCGATGGGATTTGCAAGGTGTCGGCTTGTGGACGATACTCATCCTCGACGTTGGCGCTTGGCGCACTACCTGCGGGCGAATTGGCACAGGCACTGCCGGCCACAGCAAGACACAGCAGCAAAAAAAGCGTTTTAATGGACTTTTGGCACATATTGATTTTCATTATGATTTCAATGATTATCTTTTCCCTTTGAAAAACGATTTCATCAAGTCGGCACACTCCTCGGCGAGAACGCCTCCCGTCACTTCTGTCTTTTTGTGGAAAGGCTGGCCGCAAAAGGTGTGATAACCTCGTTTTTCGTCGGCCGCCCCATACACTATGCGTGAAATTTGACTCCACCCCAAGGCTCCTGCGCACATGAGGCAAGGCTCCACGGTCACATAGAGCGTGCAACCGGTGAGGTATTTCCCGCCAATTGTAGTTGCGGCAGCCGTGATGGCCTGCATTTCGGCATGAGCGGTGACATCGGTCAACGTTTCGGTGAGATTGTGCCCACGGGCCACAATGCGGCCATTGTGCACAATCACGGCACCTATGGGCACCTCATCTGCCTCAAACGCCTTATGCGCTTCGTCAAGCGCCATGCGCATGAAGCGCTCATCATCGTTTTGAAAAGAAATGTTCATAGATTATTCACGATAGTATACACGTTTCACACGCGGAGAGATGCTGGTGAGGATTTCATAAGGAATGGTTTGGCGGGCATCGCTCAAGCGCTCCACGGGAATGTGCTCGCCAAAGATTTCCACCGTGTCGCCCACTTTGCATTGGGCATCGGTGACATCGATCATCACGGCATCCATGCACACATTGCCCACCGTGGGGCACAACGTGCCATGCACCCACATGTGAGCGTTGCCATTGCCAAAATGGCGGTCGAAACCATCGGCATAACCTATGGTCACTGTGGCAATGCGCGAGTCGCGGGTCAACACGCCCTTGCGTCCGTAACCAATGGTAGTGCCGGCTGGCCACTCTTTGATGGAGATAATGACCGATTGCAGGGTGGCCACGGGCCGCAGGGTGCTCTCGCTGCCATCGTAAAGCGTGCGGATGCCATAAAGACCTATCCCGATGCGCACCATATCCATTTGATATTGTGGAAAACGCACAATGCCACTGGTGTTAAGAATGTGGCGCATGATGTGGTGGTCGAAGTGCTTTTGCAGTTCATCGGCACAGGCGGTGAAATAGGCTGCTTGCATGTGTGTGTAGGCATCTTGCGCCGGCTCGTCGGCCACACACAGATGAGTGAATACCGAGGTGGGCAGCAAAACGTCTTGGTCTTTCAACAACGCTATGATTTCAGGCAGTTGCTCACGTGTGAATCCCAGCCGGTGCATGCCCGAATCAATCTTGATATGTACGGGCAGAGGTTTTTCTCTACGGTATTTAAGTCCCTCTTTAATGAGCTGCCGGCACATTTCCACATTGTAGATTTCTGGCTCAAGCCAGTAGGTGAAAAGCGACTTGTAGTTGACAACCGAAGGATTCAGCACAATAATGGGCATTGTGATGTCGGCCTTGCGCAAGTCCACGCCCTCGTCTTGCACGGCCACGGCCAAGTAATCGGCTCCTCGGTCTTGCAGCGTTTTGGCAATCTCATAGCTGCCGGTTCCATAACCACTGGCTTTGACCATCCCCACCGTTTTGGTGGTGGGCCTGATGACCGACTTGAAAAACTGGAAGTTGTGCGCCAGCGCATTGAGGTCGATTTGTTCCACCGTTTGATGCTGTTTCACTTCAAGCATGTGAATAATTTGTTCAAAGTCAAAGCCGGGTGCTCCTTTCACTAAAATAGTCTCGTTCTCGAAGTCGCCTTGTGTCATGGCCTCAAGAAATTCCTTTGTGGAAGCGAAGAAACGGCTCTGTGCTATGTCGGCAAAATATTTTCGGTATGGGCCATTCAGTTGTGAACCAATGCCCAAGATGCGATGCACACCCTTGCTGCGCAGCAGTTCGCTCACTCTGATGTAAAGTTCGTCTCCCTCATACACATCGGGTTTTAAGTCGCTCATGATGAGGGTTGTGTTCCTGCTACCGGCACGGCGCATCATGAAGTTGACTGCCGGTGCGAGAGAACTGTAATCGCTGTCGTATCCGTCGACAATGACGGTACAGTCATTCACGCCCTCAATCACATCGATGCGCGTGGCAACAGGCGTGAGCTGCGACATGCGGCGGCCGATTTCTTGTGGTGTGATGCCCAAATGCAGCATCACGGCGAGGCAGGTCATCGCATTTTCTATTTCACGGTCGCCGTTAAACGGGAGTGAGAGCGTGTGCAACTCGCCGGCATAAAAATAGTCCACCAGCGAAGAATCACTGCCTGTCACTATCTGACGGATAGAAAGTGCGACGTCGGTGCGAACCCTCGACCAAGCACACTCTTGAGCCACGTCGGCTTCAAGCAGTGAGGCAATGGTATGGGTTACAAGTTGATTGTCGGCACCATAAATGATGCAATCGCAGTTATAGAGAATCTTGGCCTTCTCCTGTGCCTTTTCGGCCATCGACGAAAATCCCTCGTTATGCTCGCTGCCAATATTGGTGATAACCCCTATGGTGGGGCGAATCATGGCTTGCAAAGTGGCCATTTCTCCCACGGTGGAAATACCGGCCTCAATGATGGCGAGAGTGGTGGCCTCATCAATCTCCCAAAGCGAGAGAGGTACCCCAATTTGTGAATTGTAGCTGCGCGGAGAGCGCACGATATGAAAATCGGGGCTGAGCAGTTGATAGAGCCATTCCTTTACGGTGGTCTTGCCTCTGCTGCCTGTAATGGCAATCACAGGGATGTTAAAACGCCTGCGATGGCTTGCGGCCACGTCTTGCAGGGCGGTAAGAGTGTCGGTCACCACGAGCATATTGCTGTTTTCGGCCACATGTCGCGGTACGCGTTGCGGCGACTGAATCACAAAATTGCGCACACCACGCTCATACAACTCTTCCACATAGTTGTGGCCGTCATTGTTAGTCGTAACCAAAGCAAAAAAAAGTGATTCACTTGGCATGACCAGTGAGCGCGAGTCGGTGAGCAGTTGGCTCACTTCAGCATGAGGAAAAGGTAGCCGCACGTCGTGCAGTCCAAGCATGCTCTGAACTTCCTGAATAGAGTATTTCATATACGCACATTCTTCGATTGGATGGCGACAATTCGTTCCACCAATGCGATTCGTTAGATGTCAAGTTCCAGTTTCTTGAGATAAGGATATTCCTTCAGCAGATTTTGCAGTACCAGTCTGGTGTCGGCATAAAACCGCTGCACCACCTCCGCATTTTGGCTCATGGGCCTGTGGCTCATGCGTTTGCTCACACGCTCGCACCGCGCGATGGCCTGTGTCGACCGGTCGTCGAAATAAGTGGCTTGAAACATTTGCCAAATATATTCGATGGCCACTTCGCTGGGATGCACCATGTCGGCAGCATAGAAGCGATAGTCACGCAGGTCGTCGGTCATGATTTCAAAAGCGGGAAAATAGCTCACGTTGTCAAATTCGCGCATCATCTCATTCACCGCCACTCGCAGGGTGGCTTTACTCAAAGAGTTGGTGTCCAGCCCATCGGCAATGTGGCGAATGGGACTCACCGTGAAGATGACACGTAGCGAGGGATTGAACGATTTGAGCCGCTTCAGCATTTGGGAGAGTGCCGCTGTGATGTCACCCACATGCACCATCGTGCGCTCAAACTGATGTTGAGGCACCTTGTGGCAATTAGCCACTACTTGCCCGGTGGCACGCAATTTGTACACGATGGCCGTTCCCAAAGTGACCACAAGCACCTGACTGCTTTGCAGATGCTCGTGGGCGGCAGCAATGCGTTTGTTCATGCGCTGCAAGGTGGCCTCTTTATCGGCCATTGAGTAACGCGAGTGAAAATCAAAACAATTCCACACACCGCTTTGCTGAAACAAATCCATACCGGCAATGGGGCGATTCTCCACGATGCGCTCTACGGCGGCTGCGATGCTCAGCGGATTGTAGAGTGTGCCAAAAGGATTCACGTCAACCAGCATCATGGCCGTGCGCAGTTTGCTACCGATGTTGTCGCTAAAGCAAGAGCCAAGCATCATCAGCTCGTCGCTGTGTCGCAGCCATTGTTGATGGTCGCTCGTGCGTATGGTGGTGCGAAATTCCATATCAGGTCAATTAACCACACAAAAGTAAGCGAAAAGTCACACAACGCAAAATTTTCGCCCCTTTTTTGTGCGATTTTCCCTTGAGGTTTGTCCAAACAGACTTTTGTGCGTAATTTTGCACCTCAATTCTTATGCCAATCATCGCTTATGATACACACTCCCATCAAATTTGAACCCCAGTTGAAGACCGTGCTCTGGGGTGGGGACAAAATCATCCCATTCAAAAATCTCGACAGCGGCTTGCAGCAGGTGGGCGAGAGCTGGGAGATCTCGGCTGTGCCGGGTCGTGAGTCGGTGGTGAGCGAGGGTCCCGACTCGGGGCTTACGCTGCCTCAACTCATAGGGCGATATGGTGAAGACTTGGTGGGGCATGATTGCTACAAACGTTTCGGAACGCGTTTCCCCCTGTTGGTGAAGTTTATTGATGCCAAGCAAGACTTGTCGCTGCAAGTGCATCCGGGCGACCACCTTGCTGCCGAGCGGCACAACAGTGCCGGTAAAACCGAAATGTGGTATGTGGTGAATGCCGAGCCCGACGCTTGCGTCCGCACGGGATTGAACCGAGTTATTGATGCGCAGGATTTTGAACGATTGGTGCAAGAGAAGCAGCTGCTCGACGTGGTTGCGACACACGCGGCCCACGAGGGCGACGTGTTTTATCTTCCGGCGGGCCGCATTCACTCCATTGGAGCGGGCACAATGCTTGTAGAGGTGCAGCAAACGAGCGACATCACTTATCGCATTTATGACTATGACCGACGTGGCGCCGACTGCAATCCGCGCAAATTGCACATTGCTATGGCTAAAGATGCCATCGATTATCGGGTGCACGACAGTTATGTGACCCACACCGACGCTATGGCTCCCGGGCTGACTTCGCTGGTGGCATGCGAACATTTTGTGGTGAACCGTTTTTGTGTGGATGAGCGGCATCGCGACCTTGACCTGCGTCAGGTGGACTCGTTTGTGGTGCTTGTGGCAATCAAGGGGCATCTTGAAGTGACCAATCATCAGGGAAGCACATTTCATTTGCGGCGCGGCGAAACGGTGCTATTGCCTGCCATCACCTCTCAGTTGCATTTTTCGGGGCATGGCACGCTCATCATGGCGCACCTCCCATGATGCCACTCCTTTTCTGTGTTGAAAAGCTCAAGCAGATTCTCTAAAAAAGCTCAAACGAATCGATGAAGCATCACACAGCCGCGCCCTCTTGAGAGAGGCGCGGCTGTGTGATGCTTGCTCAGTGCTGCAGCACTATTCTTCGGCAATTTCGTCCATGTTGTCATCGGCAATGGGAATTTGCCGCTTGAACACTTCTTTGAACGTGATGAGGGTTTCGCTGCGGCCCAACCCCATGCGAAGGAATTTGTCGTGGATGATTTCGAGCAGATGGTCGTTGTCGCGAGCATAAATCTTGACAAAGACATCATATTTTCCCGTGGTGTAGTAGCATTCCACCACTTCAGGAATTTTTTCAAGACTCTCCACCACCTCGCTGAATTTTGAGGGGTCGTTCAGGAAGAATCCCACATAGGCACAAGTGAGGTAACCCACTGAAGCCGGGTTGACCAGTGAAATAGAACCATTAATCACGCCCATGTTGTGAAGCTTTTGAATGCGTTGATGAATCGCGGCACCACTCACATTACAGGCACGTGCAATCTCAAGGTAGGGCTTACGCGCGTTCAGCGAAAGCATTTTTAGGATTTTATAATCCAGATCATCAAGTTTGGGATTTGCCATATTCGGTAGTTTTTGATAAATCAAGTAATTAAGGATTAATTATGAGTCCCTCTCAACATGAGATAGAACTCCTGAAACTTAAGCGACAGCAAAGTTAAATAAAAAATCCCACATAAGTAATAAATTGTAATGAAAATTGCTTATTTTTCTTTTGATTTTGCCTCTGGATGATGGGTGCACAGAGTTGCCGCATTTCACTTAAGTTCCAAAAGGCGTTGTGGGTCGCCCACAATCCACAGCACATCGCCTGCCTCAAAGGTGAAATCGGGTGTGGGTGTGATAAAGTCGTCGTCATCGCGCTGTACGCTCACCAGCAAAGATTCGTAATCCTCGCTCAAACGGGCATGTTTGAGTTGTTTGCCCACCAATTGTGATTGCTCACCGATGGCAAAATGGATGAAGCGCACATCGTTGGCCGCGGCACTTTCGTCGTGACTGTGGCTGGCCTCCACCAGCGGCAGCATGCGCTGAATCTGTTCATCGGTGCCTATCACACCCAAAATGTCACCCGGAAAGATGCGCATCTCCCCCGTGGGCACGGGGTGTAGAGCGCCGCCACGCTGAATGTTCACCAAGCTCACGCCATAGCGTTGACGCAGATGGGCGTTCTTGAGTTTCTCTCCCACAAAGGGGCAATCATGCCCCACGGTCATGTAGGCCAAGTGCAAGTCGCTCACAAGATTGTTGTTGCGGCCGGTGCGGCGATTCTCACGCTCATTCACATTGCTGATGAATTGCTGCTCAATGCGTGTGATGCGTCGCCGCAAGTAAGGAGCCATCACAAGAATCACCACCAAGATGATGGCAATAGAAGCCACAATGGCCGTAAGACTTGAGAAATGACCATAGAGCACGGCCATCACATAGCCCGTTGAGATAAAGATGCTGGCAAGCGTCATCACTACAAGTGGCACATACGAAACCTTGCCCGATAGAGCCACAAGTTTTTCTTTTTCATGACGCTTCACTGCCGGCGTAATGATGGCGTAGAGCAGAGGGGATAGCACGGCAATGGTGAGTGTGGCGCTCAGCAAAGAGCCCCATTTCTCGCCGGCAGTGGCAAGAAGCGCCGGCATGAGATAGGAACGGCTGATGAAGATAATCATAATCACCACCACCGAGTAGAGTATCAATCGCAAAAAATAGCGTTGCACAATGGCACCCCACAGTCGTCGGCTCTCCGACATTTCACCCTCATTGGCACCTGCGCTGTATCCTTCCAACAACTTGTTCCAGTTCTCGGGCAAGACGCGTTCCAGCCGTCGGTAGCAAGGCTCTGCGCTTTTGATAAAGAAGGGGGTGGTAAACGTGGTGATCACACTCACGGCCACAATGATGGGATAGATGCTCGGCTCGAGCACGCCCAGCGACATGCCTAACGAGGCGATGATGAAAGAGAACTCGCCAATTTGCGTGAGAGTGAATCCCGATTCAAGAGCCATTTTCAGTGGCTGACCGGTGGCGAGCATACCAAAGGTGCCAAAGACAATCATGCCCACAATCACCACTACGCTCAGCAAAGCGATGGTGCCGGCATGCGAAACGATGACCTCAGGATTGACCATCATACCCACCGAGATGAAAAACACGGCACCAAACAGGTCTTTCACGGGTTGAATGATGCGCTCGATGCGCTCGGCCTCGATGGTGCCGGCAAGGATGGAACCCATCACAAAGGCTCCGAGAGCCATGGAGAAACCGCTCTTGACCGAGAATATGGCCATTAAGAAACACAGACCCATGGCAATGACGAGCATCATCTCGTCGCTGATGATGCGGCGAAACCTCTTGAAGACCGATGGCAGCAAAAAAATGCCTACCGTGAACCACATCACTAAGAAGAACGAAAGCTTGAGCACGCTGCGCAGCATTTCATCGCCCGATACAGATTGGTTGATGGCTACCGACGACAAAATCACCATCATCACCACAGCAAAGAGATCTTCCACAATGAGCACGGCGAAAATCATGGGCACAAAGCGTCGTTGCCTCATGTTGAGGTCGGTTAGCGCTTTGATGATGATGGTGGTAGACGACATGCTGATCATTCCGCCCAAGAAAATGCTGTCCACGGCGGCAAACCCTAATAGCTTGCCCACAATGAATCCTAATCCCATCATGCCGGCCACGATGATGAGCGCAGTCACTACGGCACTGCCTCCCACGTGCAATAACTTCTTGAAACTGAATTCCAAGCCCAAAGAGAACAGAAGCACGATGATGCCTATCTGCGCCCAAAACTCGATGTTAGCCTCGCTGGCCACCGAAGGCATCCATGAAAAGTGCGGACTTGCCAAGAATCCGGCCACGATATAGCCCAAAATCACGGGCTGTTTGAGCATCTTAAACACGACTGTGGCCACGGCACCCAGCACAAGGATGAGCGCGAGATCGGTAATCAGGCTTTCAATATTCAGTGTTTCCATTCTTGTTAAAGGTTCATTTCATTGGTCAGGGTTATCGATACCACATCCATTTGCTTGTGGATATCTTCAAAAAGCTGTGGAGCGTTGGTGTTGCCCTTGCTGCGCACCAAAAAGTTCACGGTCGTAAGCTCATTCTCATAATCATATTTCACAAAAGTGTCGCTCACATGCACGCCATGGCTCTCAATGATGTCGCGGCACAAATCCATGTCGTGCTCAATGCCACGCACTTTCAGCCTAATGATGCGCGACTCCCACAGGAAACCCGCACGTTGCTCAAATCGTTCAATATTCACCAAAATGAAGATGATGAGCAACGTGGCTACGGTGGCAATCACATACATGCCGGCGCCCACGGCAAGACCTATGCAGGCTGTCATCCAAATGCCGGCGGCGGTGGTGAGCCCACGCACCGACCCTTTCATCTGAATGATGGCTCCTGCGCCCAAGAAACCCACACCGCTCACCACTTGCGCGGCAATGCGTCCGGGGTCACCATTTTTTAACCCTAAGTATTCTTGGGGAATGTAGATGCTTATGAGCATAGCGAGAGCCGCTCCCATAGCGATGAGCGCAAAGGTGCGTAACCCCGCTATCTGACCTTTCAGGCGACGCTCAAGGCCTATCACGGCACCCAGCAGCAAGGCCAGCACCAATTTGAAGATGGCCCCAATTAAATTCACGTCGGGGCTGATGATGGCTTGGTAGAAGTTTTGCATCTTAAATGATATGATTCGAACAAGTATATTTTTGCAAATTTACTCAATTTGTCGCGTTTTGCAAAATCGGTCCGAACAGCCGCCGCCGAAATTAGGGATATTTAACGGCAAATTTTGCTGACAGCGTTTTCTGATGGCACAGAAAAAAGAACGCACGCCGCACCAAAGGCAGCGCACGCACGAAGTGGGGTATTTCTCGAAAAAACGGCAAACAGGAAGAATCACTAAAGGTACTAATCCTGTCGCATGAGGCGCACCAGCGGTTGCAAAAATACGCCCACCGAGATGGCCGCCATGATGACCCATTGCAGCAAGTCGCGCAAGGTGATGACGGTAGCGGTGAAATCGGTTGCCACAACAATCCATGTGAGAACGCAACCGGCCACGGCAAGTAGCCATGCGATTGCCAAAAAGTAGCGGCTATGGCTGCGCTCAGGCAAACGGTTGAGCACTCGTGGTGTGAACCACGGGTTTTGCCCGGGCAATGGTTGGGCACATTCCTCTTTGAGCAGAGCTGCCAATTTTTTGTCGTCTTCGCTTCGTTTCATCTTACTTCAGTTGTCTATAAAATGCTGCATTTTCTGTTTGGCACGATGCAGATGTGATTTAACGGTTCCTTCGGGAAGTCCTGTTATCTGGACGATTTTCTTGATGGGCTGATCCTCTAAATAAAACAGAGTGACCATCATGCGCTCGGTGGCTCCAAGCTGAGCCATCGCTTCTTGCACGGTGAGGGCCGCTTCCACGCCGGCCATGGTGTCGCTGGCCGTTGTGTCGTGCAGCTCGTCAATCTCTTCGGTGAGGCGATGGCGCCGCAGGTCGCTGTAAAATTCATTGTAGGCGATGCGATAGAGCCATGTGGAAAAACTGGCCACACCTTTGAAGCTGCGCAGATTCAGATAGGCCTTGATGAATGTTTCCTGCGCCAAGTCGTCGCTCCACGCCGTGTTGCCCTGCGTGAGGTTAAGGAAGAAACGCACCACTCGTGGTCGGTAAGCCTCCACCAGCAGCCCAAAGGCGTGCCGGTCATCGGCCAGCACGCATCGGGCTATCAGGTTCATTTCGTCGAATTTCCTCATCGCAATGGGCGGCGCGTGTGCATTTTACTGCGCGTTCTTGCTATCGGGTTGCTGCGATTGCTGTTGAGGTTGCGACTGTGGTTGGAAACCGGTGGGTGGCGTGAAGGACTGCTGGTTGCGGTGCCAAGTGAGAATGGCGTCGCGCTGATCCTGATATTCAACAAAAGCCTTTGCCGCACTCACGATGATGGCCACCACGGCAAAAGCCACCATGGGAGTTTCCCAAAACAGAAACAGTGAGCCCACACCTATTAACAGCCAAATGAAACTGCTTTTGAAAGCACGCCAGTTGACGCGTCCACTCATCACATATTGCGTTTGGGCAGAAGGTTGTTGTGGCTGCTGCGCGGTGCCGGAGGCCCACGGGTCGGCTACAAGAGGCTCGTTGTCATCTTTTTGCTCCGAAGGAGCGGGAGCCGCTGTCACGACGGGCTGAACCGTCACCACAGGCTGTGAGGGTGGTACGGCTGTGCCGCCAAAAATGTAAGGGGGCAGCGGATAGTTGTTCTCAATAGCTTTTTCCACCATGCGATATTTACGGCGGCGTTTCAAATAACTGAACAGCATCGCCAGCAACACGATGGAAATGATGGCCCATGCCGACATGGCTACGATGTCGCTCGCAAACTCATGCATTTCGCGAATTCGTTTCAGCCGCATGGGATGGTTGAGGTAGTCGACCGCAGGCTCACCACCCTCAGATTCCGATAAATTGATGAGGGTGTCGCTGAGAAGAACGTTGAGTTTCTCGGCCACGTTGCTCATGCCCACAAAGGACACGGTGTCGCCGCCCGCCACGATGGTAGTGGTGTCGCCCTGCGAGCTGATGCGCACATTTTCGTCGGGCTTGGCCGGTGCTGCCAGCACCAGCGCAGTCATGATGATTGTTAAAAAAAATCGTTTCATATCATTTTGCATTATTAATTAATCACTGAAGCACCCTTTTACGCCTTTCTTGAAAGGGGCAGTCATGCATTAGACGCAACAAATTTACGAAAAGTTGCAAGCAAAAAGATTTTTTTGTCACACTTTGGATGTTCATTCTTTTCTTGGTTTGTCAAAAATGTGAAAGAAGTGGCGGCTGCGCATTTCGGTATGTGACGGAAAAAGTGTAAATTTGCAGTTTGAAAATTCTGTAAATATTACAACGAACAAAAAGATATGAATACTTTGGCTTCAACTTACGACCCTAAAGCGGTCGAGGACAAATGGTATCAGTATTGGGAGCAGCACGAGATGTTTAAGTCGGTTCCCGATGAGCGTGAACCTTACACCATCGTCATTCCTCCTCCCAATGTGACCGGTGTGCTCCACATGGGACACATGCTCAATAATACCATTCAAGACATTTTGGTGCGCCGTGCGCGCATGGAGGGCAAAAATGCCCTATGGGTGCCCGGCACCGACCATGCCAGCATCGCCACCGAGGCCAAAGTGGTGAAACGCCTTGCCGAGCAAGGAATCAAAAAACGTGATCTCACTCGTGACCAATTCTTGAAACATGCGTGGG
>JAFVCX010000016.1 GCA_017478855.1 Muribaculaceae bacterium
GAACATGATTGTGCTCTCAATGAATGAGCATATCTTTCCCAAGAAACACAGCATCAGTTCCTTTATCCCCGATCATCTGCGTCGTGCCCACCACATGCCCACGGCCGAAACCGAGGAAAATGTAACTGCTTACAATTTTTATCGAATGATTTGCAGAGCCAAGCAGGTGACCCTCGTCCACTGCACATCCTCACAAAAGAGCGGCCCCAGCGAACCGTCACGATTCATCACGCAGCTCGAAAAACTCTATGGCATCAATGCCGATGCGCCCCATACCGACGCGCAAAGTCAAGCATTGCGAAATGGCCGCCGCGTGGCCATGCGTCACATAACCGTGGAGGCAAAAATCACAGTCCCGAATGAGCTGGTCATTCAGGTGCCCAAAGCGCACACACCACTGCCCGATTACGTTTCTCCCGGAGTTGATGAGGACGAAATGCACGCACACTGCCTCTCGGCAAGTTCCATCAACGAATACATCAACTGTCCGCTTCTGTTCTATCTGAGGCATGTGGAAAAGTTGCGCGAATTTGACAAACGCTCCGATTTCATGGACGCTGCCACCTATGGTTCTATCATTCACGACACGTTGCAGGAGCTATATTATCCCACCCTCGAAGATGGCAAGGAACGACAAGGAGAGCACATAGTGACTATCGCGATGATGGAGGATTTCAAAGCCCACCGGTTGCGTCGCATTGTGGAGCGAATCATAAATCGCACTTTCATCAACAATCCCGAGGGAAGTCCCATCACAGGCACCGCTCTCATGTTGCAAGAAAGCATTGAAACCTATGCAACACGAGCCATCGATTTTGACCTGCAACTCTTGCAACAACAGGGCTTTGACCACCTGACGGTTTTGGAATGTGAGCGCAAGCATCAGCTACCTTTGCGCATGGGCAAGACGCAGTTTAACTTCACATTCAAAGCCGACCGTGTGGACTTGCTGGGCGACACACTGCGCATCATCGACTATAAAACAGGACGGGAACGCACACAGGTCAAAACGGTGAAAGATCTTTTCGAAGATAGCAGCGACGTAAAGCGCGCCAAAGGCATCTTGCAGCTCGTGCTTTATTGCAACGCATGGTGCCAAATCAAGGGCGAACGAACCATTCAGCCCCTCATCTATCGCCTCGGGGAGGTCGACCAAACGGGAGTTTTTGTCAAAAATCAACAACTTTTTTTTGAGCGCGACAGTGAGTTCAACCGTGAGTTCTCAGAGAGAATTGAATCGGTGGTGAGCGAGTTGCTGAATCAAGAAACCCCATTCATCCAAACGTCAAAACCCGACACTCATTGCAAGTGGTGCGCCTTTGCGGGTTTCTGTAACCGCTAAGCGAGCGAGCAATATAACAGCTGAACCGTGTGGTAGGTAGTGCCTCGTTTTACCCAGTGGGGCAGCGTGGCCACACAGGTAAATCCGGCCGAGGCAAAGGCGTGCAAAACCGCTTCGTTTTCTTTCAAGGCATATCCATAGAGCAAGCGCATCCCCACATGGTCACGTGCATACTGCACGGCCAATCGCATGGCCATGGAGCCATAGCCGTTTCCGCGGTGCGGTGCAGCCACATATAGCCCCACCTCGGCACGATTATTCCACGGGTCGAAATGAAAAAAGTCCAACGTGCCTATGGCCTCATGCGTTTCTTGCAGCTCAATCATCAGCCGCAACTGGCGGGAAGCAAAAATATCGCCTGTGTAGCTTTTCAGGTATTGCCACAGCAACTGGCGCGAGTAAGGAGCCGACGTGTCGGTAGCGAGCCACAGCGACGCGTCGTTTTCCCATGCAAACAGCAGGTCGAGGTCGGTGGGCTCCAGTGCCCTTAAGGCCAACACTTCATTATTTAGCAGACTGCTCATGGCTCATTTTTGGAGAAATAACAAGGCCTGCCGTGTGCGAATAGATATGGAATTCCACTCCCTCACGATGATGAGAGGCGATAAAGGTCACTATCTGGTCGTAGGAATAGGTTTCGTCGTCGAGGAGTACACTCACACAACTTTTTTCGGGCAATGCGCGAGAATAGTGATTGATGCCTGTGGCAAGGCTCACTCTCACAGCGTTGTCGCTCAATATCACCCACTGCCGAGGCTCTGATTTGCGCGGCGGACGCATGCGTTTGAACAAGCGGCCGCACATGGCCAGCGATGCACGCAGCGCCACACCAAGCTGCACAATGGGATAACACACCCAGCTGTAGCGCGGATAATGCTTGCGATAGAAAATGAGCATCGCCTCATAGAACACGCGCACATAGCGCATCGAGTCTTTCTTGGTGCTTTCGCCCTTGTAATGCAAAATGGGAGCCGGGATGAAGCGATTGTGGTAGCCCGCCTTAGCCATGCGGTAGCTCAGGTCGATATCTTCGCCATACATGAAGAAATCCTCGTCAAAGCCACCCACCTGCTGCAAAAGTGAGGTGCGGCAGAGCATGAACGCTCCGGAGAGGATATCCACATCGTGCGCCTCGGTATCGCTCAAATAGCGCAAGTGGTAACGTGCAAAGAGGCGTGAATGGGGCATTAAGGCCGACAAGCCGAAAATTTTGCAGAAAGCCACCCACGGTGTGGGGAACGCGCGTTTCGATTCAGGCAAGAAACCGCCGTTGGCATCCACCATGCGCACACCCACCGCCCCGCAGTCGGCATGAGCACGCATCCAAGTTATGGGGCGGCCGAGGCTTTCGCGAGTGATGATGGTGTCGGGATTAAGAATGAGTGTGAACTCACCCCGCGCCTCCCTGATGCCTTGATTATTGGCTCGCGCGAAACCCACATTATCTTCATTCTCCACAAAACGCACCTCCGGGAAGCGGCTGCGGCAATAAGCCACCGAGTCGTCACCCGAATGGTTGTCGATGACAATCACCTCACCCGTGAGCCCCTCAAGGGCCTCACGCACCGAGCGAAGCGTCTGCTCCAAAAAATACTTCACGCGGTAGTTGACGATTATAACAGTGAGGTCAATCATTATTAGAATATATAATAACGAAAAGAATAGGGGTTTATTTTCCCATATAAAAAAAATAATCTATTTTTGCGCCAGTTATGCCACTGCAGTAGGCATCGCGCCGCACAGACCTTGCATGGATGTGCAGGAGCGCAATAAAACATCGAACCACAACAAACTGACATTTAACGATTAACCGAACATGGGACTTGTAATAGGCATTGACGTGGGTGGCAGCACCACCAAAATTGTTGGACTCAACGACGGGATTGTGCAATCGCCGCTCTTCATCACCGCTGCCGACCCTATCACCTCACTCTTTGGCGCCTTTGGCAAATATATCTATGACAACAACATCGCTCTGAGCGACATTGAGCAAGTGATGATCACCGGCGTGGGCAGCAGCAGTGTCACGACCCCCATCTATGGCCTGCCCACCACAAAAGTGGATGAATTTCAGGCCGACGGTTTAGGAGCGCGATTCGACAGCGGGCTGGATAAACTCATTGTGGTATCGATGGGCACCGGCACCACACTGGTGAAGGTGGACGGCGACGCCATCAGTCACATAGGCGGCATCTCGATGGGCGGAGGCACTTTGCAAGGACTGGCCTCGCTGCTGTTAGGCACCAGCAACATTGGCGAAGTCGTCGGCATGGCCACGCAAGGCAATATCGCCAATGTAAACCTGAGCATAGGCGACATCAGCAAAAATGACCTTGAAGGCCTGCCCATGCACGCCACGGCCTCGCTTTTTGGCAAGGTGAAAAACAACCATGTGACCGAAAACGACATTGCCAAAGGACTCATCTGCATGGTGCTCGAAACCATTGGTTCGGCAGCCGTCCTCTCTCAATCGGCCGGAGGGTTCAAAGACTTCGTGCTGATTGGCAACATGACCCGACTGCCCGACTGCCGCGTGATTTTCCCCATTATTGAGGATTTGTACGGTGTGCGTTTTCTCATCCCGTCGCATGCCGAGTACTGCACAGCTTTGGGTGCCGCGCTGGCCTACGGAAAAGCGCGCTAATCTTCCCCTTTGGCCTTGTCTTGCTGCTCTTTGAGCCGCTTGCGATACTGCTCCAAATAGCGGTGCAGTCTTGCTTTGCGCTCACGCTCTTGGCGAGCTTTTCGAGCCACATAGTCATCGAATTGTTTTTCCAAATAATTATCGGCCATCGTAGTGCGTGTTAGTTGTCATTGGGGTTAACGGGCCAGTTTTGCCACAAGCGATAGCGGCGGCCAAACTGTGCCACGGCATCGGCCCACACCTCCTCATCAACATCGCTCATCAGCGCGGCAGTGGGCATGTGCTCGAGCACGGCCCAGTCGTGCCGGCTCACCTCATCGGCCAGCTGCCCCTCGGCCCAACCGCTGTAACCCAGCATGAATTTCATTACCCCGACTGTGGGGCCGCCCTGCTCCAGATAGTGCCGTACCGCCTCATAGTTGCCTCCAAAATAGAGGCCATTGCCCAAAGCAAGGCTATTGGGCACCACCTCGGGCGGCAATGTGTGCACATAAAAAATCGAGTCGTTGCCCACGGGGCCACCCAAATAGAGCGGAATATTCTTGCCCGGGTCAAGTTCTTCGAGGACCTCGCCCAACATGTAACCTGTGAAATGGTTCATCACCACTCCCATGCTGCCCTCGGCCTCGCTGTGCGTGGCCAGCAACACCACGCTGCGCATGAAATAGCCGTCGAGCACGGTGGGTTTGGCCACCAGCAACGAACCAGCCACAGGCTGCGCTTGTTCGTCAGCCAGATTGAATATGTCGTTGCCGTCGTCTTTCATGCCGCAAAGTTAGTAACTTCTCGCGTGCTTTGCAAATCGTGGCCATGAACACGAATTTCACATCCACGCAATAACACGCGCATGCACACGTTATTATATATTACCTCTCTAACACAACGTCAAAGAAACAAAGATGAAAGTACTCAAATTTGGCGGCACTTCGGTGGGCACCGTTGAGAGCCTGCTCAACGTCAAGGCTATCGTTGAATCTCAAACCGGCCAAGTCATTGTGGTGGTATCGGCCCTCGGAGGCGTGACCAATCAGCTCATCGCCATGACCGAACTGGCCGGCAAGGGCAACCACAGCTATAACGGCATTCTCGCCCAAGTGGAGCAGCGCCACCTTGATGTGATTGCCGGCGTGGTGCCCCAAGCCATGCAACCCACCTGCCGCAAGATTGTGAAACAATTCACCACCAATTTGCAATCGTTCTACGACACGCTGGCAGCCAATCAGCAACTGCCCGAAGAAGAGCGCGACATGTTGGCCGACGCTATCGTGTGCCACGGCGAAATCATGTCGAGCGCTATCGTCACGATGATGATTGGCGGAGCCGAACCGGCTTTCTCGCCCAACTTCATCAAGACTCGTGATGCCCATGGAGAACGCATGCTGGACGCACCGGCCACCGAGCGGCTCATCGTGGAGCATTTGGGTCATAGCGACATGGCTGTGAGAGTGATTCAAGGGTTTATCGCAGCCGATGCCGAAAGCGGCATCAAAACCAACTTGGGACGCGGCGGCAGCGACTTCACGGCGGCACTGGTGGCGGCGGCACTGAACGCTGATTCACTCGAAATATGGACTGACGTGGACGGTTTCTACGACAAAGATCCGCGCACCCATGCCGATGCGCAGCTGCTGGCCGAGATGACCTACGGCGAGGCGCAACGCCTGTGTGATGCCGGTGCCAAAGTCATCTATGCCCCCACCTTGCGCCCGGTAGCCGAAAAGCACATTCCTGTGTGGGTGAAAAACACTTTCAATCCACAGGTCACCGGCACCGTGATTCGCTAAGCGCCCTTTCGTTCTTTCTCCACTTGCTGCCATGCGTTACTACAGCACCAAAAATCACCATCACACCGCCACACTCGAAGAGGCGGTGATGCGTGGACTCGCTCCCGACGGCGGCCTTTATGTGCCTGAACGGTTAGTGAGCCTGCCACAAGCCTTTGTGCGCAACATGGCATCTATGTCGCTGCAAGACATTGGTTATGCCATAGCCAACTTCACCATGCAGACCGACATGGAGGCCGACGTGCTGCACGAGATCGTGAACCAAACGCTTCATTTCGAGATTCCGCTGCGCCGCATCGATGACAACCATTTCGTGCTGGAGCTATTTCACGGCCCATCGATGGCCTTCAAAGATGTGGGGGCGCGGTTCTTGGCTCTGCTCATGCGCCACTTCAAGGAGCGGCACCCCGAATGGCCCGACATTCACGTCTTGGTGCCCACATCGGGCGACACAGGTGGTGCCGTGGCGTGCGGATTTCACGATGTGCCCGGAGTGCATGTGCATGTGCTTTATCCGCAAGACCAACTCAGCTATGTGCAGGAGGCACAATTTGCCTCGCTGGGCGGCAATGTGACCGCCATCGAGGTAAAAGGCACCTTTGATGATTGCAAAAGGCTTGTGGATAAAGCGTTTGGCGACAAAGACCTGCAAGCTCACCTGCACCTCACCAGCGCCACCACCATCAATGTGGCACGCCTTTACGCGCAAACGTTTTACTATTTCTATGCCCATGCCATGCTGGCACGATTGGGCGTGGAAGGGCAGCGTGTGGTATATTCGATTCCGTGCGCCAACTTGGGCAATCTCGCCTCGGGCCTGCTGGCACACACGTTAGGCCTGCCGGTGAAGCGATTTATCTCGGTGGAAAACGAGAACAACATTTTCTATAACTACATCAAGACAGGCCACTTCATTGCCAAGCCCAGCGTGAGCAGCATCGCCCCGGCCCTTGATGCCGGTAATCCCACCAATATGCCCCGCATCATGCATCTGCTGGGCACTCACCAGCAAATCAAGCGCATGATTCATGCCTACAGTTATCCTGATGAATA
>JAFVCX010000017.1 GCA_017478855.1 Muribaculaceae bacterium
AAAGTCACACTCGAACAGGTATTTGCCCTCATTGGAAGCTACTACGAGGGCTCGCCTTTGAATCTAAGCGGCCGCCACATGATTCCCAACCCCAAGCGCAAAGGCAAGGGTGGCAGTGTGAGCGAGAGCGAACCCGACAGCATCGTGTCGCCCTTCTCCAACCCGTGGATGCGGCCCGACGAAATCAACATGTATTATGCCATGGGCGATTCAGCGATGAAAAATATCCGCACCGTGAGCGTGCCGTGGTGTGCCTACAGCACCGTCATTCAGCTGCGCTCTTGGCTGCCCGACGAGGTGGGCGGCGTGGCATGGATGTGCCTCGACAATCCGGGCGAAAGCCCCCGGTTTCCCATCTTCAGCGGCAACACAGAGTTGCCCAAGATGTTGCAAATATGTGGCCAGCACACCGACCGCGACGACGCTGCCCTGTGGCGATTCCGCAAGGCCAACCGACTGGCCACCGTGCGCTGGGGTACTTACAGAAAAACACTGGAGCCTATGCGCGACTACTTCATCCAAAAAGGGCTGCGTGAACTGCCCTTTGTGGAGCAAACGTGGCAATCGCTTCACCTCGAAGACGAGAAAAAGGCCACAACGATGCTCAATGGCTATGTGGCCGATTTCTTCGGTGCAGAAGTCTTGCGTTGGGATGAGATGGCACGCCAGTTCTGGCGGCAGACGTGGACAGGCTTCTGAACCTGACCCGCCACACAGATAGTCCGCGCTTTTATACCTCTATCAGCAGCTCTACGGGGCAGTGGTCACTGCCCATGACGCTGCTGTGGATGGAAGCTTCTTTCACCTGCGGCATCAGGCGTTCCGACACCACAAAGTAGTCAATGCGCCACCCCGCGTTTTTCTCGCGGGCTTTGAAACGATAGCTCCACCACGAGTAGGCGTCGGTGACGTCAGGGTGCAGCCGCCTGAAAGTGTCGGCAAATCCCGCCTCTAAAAGCTGCGTCATTTTGGCTCGTTCCTCGTCGGTGAACCCTGCGTTTTTGCGGTTGGTTTTGGGATTTTTCAAATCAATCTCGGCGTGCGCCACATTCAGGTCGCCACACACCACCACGGGCTTCTGAGTGTCGAGCGCAAGCAAGTAGCGTCTGAAATCGTCTTCCCATCGCATGCGGTAATCCAGCCGGCGCAGCCCGTCTTGGCTGTTGGGCGTATAGACCGTCACAAGATAGAAGTCGGGCATCTCGAGGGTGATGACGCGCCCTTCATGGTCGTGCTCATCAATGCCCATGCCGGTGGTCACGCGCAAAGGCTCATGGCGGGTGTAGATGGCTGTGCCGCTATAACCTTTCTTGTCGGCGTAGCTCCAATAGGATTGGTAGCCCTCAAAAGCGAGATCGAGCTGGCCTTCTTGCATCTTGGTTTCTTGCAGGCAGAAAAAATCGGCATCGAGCTGTGCGAAAGTGTCGGCAAATCCCTTACCGGCCACGGCCCGCAGCCCATTCACGTTCCACGAAATGAATTTGAACGTCATGGCTGCACCTCCTCTTCGCTTGCGGGCTCATCGGCTGGCTGGCGCATGCGCTCAAGGGCCTTGCGTTGCTCTTGCTTGAGCAATCGGGCCGATTTCACAAGGCTCACGATGGAAAGTACCATAAACAGGGCGGCGATTGTAGCTCCGGTGATGAGTGCCCACATGGGCAGCAAAGCGCAGTTGGCGGCAAAGAGCACGCACAATGCGATGGCGATGCACACAAAGTCGTAGATGATGGCGCGACGGCGCAACTTGTATTGTTCCATGATGCTGATGTTGTGTTGTTGAAATGCTTGTGCAAAATTAGTGCAAGGTGAGCGAAAAGCCAAATTTTATTTGAGCTTTTCCGAACCGCAGCCTAATTTGGGCGTTAGCCAACATTAGTGCAAACCGAAAACAATATCAAATAAACTTGTTTATTTTTATTGCTGAGGTGCCGCCTCAGTGTTAACCATTATTGGCCAAGCGACTCATACAGAAGTTCCACCAGCCGTGGCACGGCATAGCGGTGCAGCTGACTTTCCTCAATCCATTGGTAGTCGCCGGGCAGGTCGGGGCGTATGTCGCATTCGAGTAGCCAAAAGTTGGCGATGAGGCGGCGATGGGTGAGCATATGCTTCACTCCAAGCCGCAACGCTTGCACCCCTTCGAAGGCGGGCGGTTGCTCACCCTCAATGAGCAAGGGTTCCCATAGCCCTTGCCAAATGTCGCCCGCGCCACGCTTGTGCAGCGCCACATGGCCACGGCAGCGCACATACACATATTGGAAATAGCGCGCCTTGACGGCCACTTTGCGCTCCTTGACCGGTAGCGACTGAACACAATGGGTGGCCAGCGCCTCACAGCTTTCCCACAAAGGACACTCAGAGCAGTGTGGCGACTGGGGCGTGCAGACCATCGCGCCAAAGTCCATGAGTGCTTGGTTGAAATCGGCGGCTCGTCCGCAGGGCAACAGTGATTGCGCGAGGGCTGTAAACTCACGCTTGCCTTGTGTAGAGTTGATGGCCGTGGCTATGCCGAAGCGGCGAGCCAGCACGCGAAACACGTTGCCGTCTACGGCGGCCACATCTTCGCCAAAGGCCATGCTGGCGATGGCAGCGGCTGTGTAGTCGCCCACACCGGGCAGTTGCTTCAGTTCCTGAAAGGTGTGTGGAAATGCGCCGTGCTCCACAATTTGCCGGGCAGCGCGATGCAGGTTTCGCGCACGGCTGTAGTAGCCCAGCCCTTGCCAGAGGCGCAGCACATCGTCTTGGGTGGCGGCGGCCAGCCGCTCCACAGTGGGGAACTCGGTCATGAAACGATGCCAATAGGCGGTGCCTTGCACAATGCGCGTTTGTTGTAAAATGATTTCACTCAGCCAAATGGCATAAGGGTCGGCGGTGCCACGCCACGGCAGCTCGCGCCGGTGTGCCTGCCACCAGTGCAGTAGGGTAGCGGCAAAAGGATGGGTGTCGTTATTTGTTGCGTTTTTTCTTGCCATGCTTTTTGCTCTTGGTGGCAGTGCCTGCACTCTGCGCTTTTGAGGCTTGCGCGTCGAAAGCGTCGATTTTGCCCATGAGGCTCACGATTTGGTTGCGTCGTTTTATCAGATAGGCTGTGGGCTGGGCCGAGTTGCGCGAGCGGGGGTTGGGCAGGGTGGCGGCAATGAGTGCGGCTTGCCGGGCGGTGAGCTGGCTGGCGTGCACGCCAAAATGCAGCTGTGCCACGGCCTCCACGCCATAGATGCCGTTGCCGGTTTCGATGCTGTTGAGATACACTTCCATGATGCGCCGCTTGCCCCAGATGTGCTCGATGAGCACGGTGAAGTAGGCTTCAAGGCCTTTGCGCAGCCAGCTGTGCCCATTCCACAGGAATACGTTTTTGGCCGTTTGCTGCGTGATGGTGCTGGCACCGCGTTCGCGCTTGCCTTTCATGGCTTCGATGCGAGCTTTATAGATTTGCTCAAAATCGAAACCGTTATGCCGCAAGAAGAGGTTGTCCTCGCTGGCCATGACGGCTTGTGCGGCATGTGGCGAGATTTCTTCGAGCGGCACCCACCGGTGGCTCATTTTGGGATAGTCGCCTGCGGCCATCTGCTCGATGCAGCGCGTGAGCATGAGCGGTGTGAGATAGACCGGCACAAATTTCAAGGCCACCACCATAATGAGGGTGGAGCCGAAGAAGAAGATAGCTATGTTGCGCAGCCAGCGCAAGGCCCATTTCATCATTTTTGCTCTGATGGATTGTCAGGGCTATGGCTCGCCGCCTGTGGCAGGCCGGCCCTGAGCGTTTGTGCTGCAAAATTAGTGCAAGGCGAGCGCAAATGCAAATTTATTTGCGATTTGCCGAGCCGAAGCCTAATTTGGGCATCAGCCAACATGCGTGCAAGGCGAGTTCAAATGCAAATTTATTTGCGATTTGCCCGGATTTCGACATAAGGCCTGCTCACGAGCTGTGGCTCCGGCGGAGGTGTGGCGGGCGACGCGAAACGGGTTGACTGAAAAAGAAGGGGTGCGCCCCTTTGAGTGAGGCGCGCCCCTGTGTTGGGTGGATGGTGCCCGGATGGGCAATCCTTCCGCTTGTGCGGTTCAGATTACTTCACCACCTTGGCCACGCTTTGAGTGCCGTCGGTGTAAGTAGTAATCACGATGTTCACGCCGCTGAATGCTTCGCTTGCGCTCTGGCCTGCCACGTTCACATACTTCACGCTGGCCACGTTGGCTGCGTTGATGTCGTCGATAGCGGTTGAGATGCCGTCGTTGATGTTCTCTTCAACGGGGAACACATAGTAAGTTTCGAGATAAGCCTTCTCGCCGTCCGACACGTTGTCTTTACCCACATTGGCGCGGATTTCCTCGTCGATGCTGGTGAACATGTCGTCGGTTGCGTCGAGCACGGGCGTGTTGCCATCGACCTCGGTCACCTTGGTGGCGAATGCCACACCGTGAACGGCACCCGACTGAGTGCTACCCTGCGTGAGCGCATAGTAGTGGCTGGTGGTTGCCTCGGTGGTGTTGAAGTGGTCGGCATAGAGGTAGTTGCCATTGTTCTCGGCGTAGTTGGTGCTGGCCACACGGCGGCGAGCGCCGGCAGCTGCGTTGTTGCTGTACCAAGCGGGAACGCCGGTGGGCTCAAGCTTCATCTCTTCGTTGTCGCTGATGAGCAGCACTGCGCTATTGGCGGGCACGGGGCTTGCCACTTCCTCTTTGGTGATGAGGTAGTAGTAGCGCACTTTCTTGCCGCCGCTCACCACGCGCTTGCCCTCAACGCCGGTCACCTTGTAGGCCTTGGTGCCTTCGGGCAGCGTGTAGCTGAAGTCGGTGTAGAGCGTGTTGACATACTTCAGGTCGCCGTTTTCGTCGTTACCGCTGAAGTCGCCGTTCACAGCAAAGTACTTGCCGTCGTTCTTCACGGGCTCGAGCACCCAGAGAGCCTTGTCGCCAAGTTCCTCAAGGGTGGTTTCGCACAGGTCGGCATAGCCGAAGGTGGCGTCGTCGTCTTGGGTCAGGCAGTAGGTGTGGCCCGTCTTCACGTTACCGAGGTGGTTCTTCACGAGGGTTTGCAGGCCGGCATCGGTGCCGCGCTTCTCAAGACCCGCGATGAGTTTGGTCACTGCGTAGTTCCACACGCCCACGGTGTCGAGGCCAATGATGAAGCCTGCGGGGTTGGTGCGGAAGAGGTGGTCGTTGGCAAAGTCGCTGGCAATGGTCTTGCCCGATTTGCCTTGGAACATGCCGGCCACCAGCTTATCAAGCTCGGTGAGTCCGGGCAGAGTCACTTGGCAAGTCACTGCATCCTCACGGCTGCCGGTGATGCTGGGCACCATGTAGAGGTAAGCGTAATCTTTCGTCCAAGTTTCTTTGTAGCTATCGAGCATGCCGAGCAGCATGTCTTTGCCTTCCTTCAGCGAAGAGCTGTTGGTGTTGGCAAGAGCCTCTTCGAGGGCGGTCTTTGCAAAACCGTAGGCCAGTTCGATGGCTTTGTTGGCGTAGGCAATCACGTCGTCGCTCTGTGCGCTCAGGCCGGTGACCTTGGTCTTGCCGTTGGGCATACCTTCGGTGCCGAGATAAATCACGGTGCCGGCTTCGTTCACAGCCTCGTCGGCCGTTGCGTCGGGTTCAGCCGTGTAGCGGCCATCCACGTTCACATAAGCCTTGCCGTTTGCGCCGCGAGCATTCTTGATGCGGTAGTAGCCGCTCTCAACGCAAGCTTGTGCTTCCACTTCTTCCAATTGCCAAATCCAATAAGCGATGCCACGACCAGCTGAAGTTAAGTCGCTAAAAGGCTTGTAACCAAATGTGCCGTCGGTGTCGCGCGTGAGGAAATAGGTGGTTCCGGGTTGGATGTTGCGCAGGTTGTTGCTAACAAGAGCCTTGAAATCGCCGAGGCCAAACTCGCCCAGACGGTCGATGTATTTCTCCACTTGGCGGCAAGCCCAATCCCATGCGGTGACATCGATGCCGTTGTCGTTGAGCAGACGAGTTACGCCATGTTCCACGGCCTTGTCGTTGACCCACTGAGGAACAGCGGGGATGGTTGCGATAGCATAGACTTCTTTGCTGCTGCCGTTCACGGGTTGCAGACGCATGAAGGCATAGTTGTCGGCATAATATTTCACTTGCTTCAAAGCCTGAGCCACCTCTTCGTCGGTGAGAGGATTGCCCACCTTGGTCATGTGAGTGTTGATAAAAGCATTGGCCAATTCCACGGCATAGTTCACGTAGCTGTAAACTTGCACGTTCTTTCCATCGGGAGTTGCGCCGCTCAGTGAGGTCACTGTCCAAGTCTTGCCCACTTCGTTGCCTTCTTTAGCACCCCATTCGTCGCCCATGCCCACGTAGATGACAGTGGCATCGTCTTTAGACGCGTTGGGTTTAGCATAGGTCTTGCTGGTTACTTTTACATAACCTGCATCATCGCCGCCCTTCACGTTGCGAATCTTATAGTAGCCGCTTGCGATGGGGCATTCGTCGTTCTCCACTTCCTGCTTGTCGAGGCTCCAGATGGCATAGTTGCCCACGCCGGCCACATTGGCAGCCGTTTCGTAGTTGAAGGTGCCGTCTTGTGCATCGGCAGTCAGATAATAGGTAGTGCCGGGAACGATGTTCTTCAGGTTGTTGTAGATCAAATCTTTGAACTCGCCCAGCTCAAAGCCTTCGAGGCGATCGATGTGCTCATACACTTGGCGCACGGCCCAGTTCCAAGCACCGTCGGTCACGCCATATTCGCGGGCCTTGGCCTCCACCCAGTCGGGGATGGCGGGAACGGTGGCCATAAGCTGCACTTCATTGTTGCCCAAAGGAATGATGCGCACGAAAGCCTCGTTTTCGGCATAATACTTCACGGTGTTGATGGCCGTTTCGGCATCTTCGGCCGAGAGTTGAGTCTTGTCGGTGCGAGTCTTCAGATAAGTGATATAGGCGTTAGCCAAATTCACACATTTGCCCACGTAGTCATACACTTCCACGGTTTCACCCTCGGGGGTGTTGCCCTTGAGCGACACGACCTTGATGGAGCCGTCGGGCTGGCCGGCAAGGCTGTACAGACCGTTCTCGTCCACCGTCCAATATTCGCCGAGGCCGATGGTGATGTCGGTAGCGGCATCGATGGTGGCGTTGGGCTTGGCATAGGCCTTGCTCAGCACTTGCACGTAGTTGCCGGTGCCCTTGTTGGCGATCTTGTAGGTGCCGTTGCTCACGGGAGCCTCGGTTTCGTGCATAGTCCATGCGGTGGCATCATCGGTAGCGTCGGTTGTGTAACCGAAAGTGCCGTCGTTGTCATCAGTCAGGTAGTAGGTGTTGCCCGGCTTGATTTTGTCGATGTTGGCCTCAATCAGAGATTTGAAGCCTTCCAGACCGAAGTCGCTCAGGCGACCCATGTGCTCTTTCACTTGGCGCACGGCCCAGTTCCAAGCAGTGAGGTCTTTGCCGTCCTCGATCACCTCGGCCACGCCATAGCTTTTGGCTTTCTCGTTGGCGATAGCGGGAACTTCGGGGATGGTCACGAGCAGTTGCCAAACGTCAGCATTGGCTTTCACGCGCAAGAATGCAGCGCCTTCGGCATACTTCTTGATGTTGTCCTTTGCCACAGCGGCATCGGCATCGGTGAGCTGTTTGCCGTTGGTGCGGGTCACGAGGTAGTCCACATAAGCGTTGGCCAGCGTCACAGCTTTGTTGACATAGCTGTACACTTCCACACCCTTGCCGCTGAGCGACGTCAGCATGTAGGAACCGTCTTTTGTGCCATTGGCACTGTAAAGACCATTGGCATCGGCTGCCCACTCGTTGCCCACGCCCACATAGATGGTGGTGGCTGCCGCCTCGTCCACGTTGGGCTGAGCGTAATGGTCGCTCACCACGTTGACGAACTTGCCCGAGTTACCCTCAATTTTGTAGTAACCCGAAGCGGGCTGCGCGTTCAAGCCGAGGCCGAACACTGCAACGAGCGTCAAAGTCAGAATCAGATGTAATTTCTTCATCATCGTAAGTTAATAATTAGTTAATGAATAGTGTTTATGTTTGTAAATAGTTGATATTTAAGCTGTTCTGCCGCATGATGCGGGGCGGTGAGTTAGACGCTTCCACACATCCTTGCAAAGTTAGCGATTTTGTGTAAGTTTTTCATCATTTTTGCGTGTTTTTGTGCAAAAAAATTGTTTTTACAAGATGACTTTTGTGGTGGCGGTGGTGCCGTCGGTGTAACGAGTCACCACGATGTTGATGCCCTGCCACGGCCGGTTGCTGCGCTGGCCGGCAAGGTTCACATATTGGGTGGAGGCTGCCACTTTATTGCCGGCCACCTCATTCACCGCCGTCACAACAACAGCGTCGCCGCCCTCTCCTGAATTAGAGTCGAGAGGATACACAATGTATTCGCAATCGTCAAGCGTGGCGAAATCGCCCGTGATTTCTGCCCTGCGACGAGCGTTGCGACTGGCTCCCGGTTTTTTCTGAATAACCGCATAGAACGAGTAAGACTGATTTGGAATGAACGCTTTATCATTGCGATAATCCAAACTCCCTATATTTTGCAGATCGTAGTCCTCGCTGATGGGGAATGCGCCTTGCAGGCTGGCTTCGTTTTGTCCCTGAGCTTGGACGGGAATAGCCATGGCCTTTTTGTCTTTGTCGAACACGCTCCAAGTGATTTTTGCCACCTCGTTAGGCTTGGGACGCACAAAGAAGTAGTCTTTTCCGTTGGAACCGTGCTGTGTGCTATAGGAATAGAAATTGGCGGGAATAAACACGTTGACTCCCAGCTCACTGTCGTTTTTGGTTACCTCGTTGCTGGGCGTTACGGTGACATTATCGTCGCTTAGTTCGGCCGTAAGCGTGATGGTGGGGTTGACAGCATCAGTATAAGTGCCTTTAATTTTCGACACATAGATGCGTTTCATCGTGAGCTGCTCACTAACGGTCGTTTCATAGTCCGGGAGAACTTTCCCAAGATTAGAAGCGGCTTCAAGTTGCTTTGTGTTAGCCTTGATCATGACCCAGTTGCTCTGGTCGTCCACATAGGTGTAAGACCCTTTATTGAGAGGTTTGGGAGCGATCACAGAAAAGTTTTTCTGCACATAATTGATTTCGCCATCTTGGGCGATATCGCGATTGGAATAATTGTCGTTGTCCTTGGCAAAGATGTTCCACTCGGTTCCTATGTCATAAAGGTATACAAGACGCAATTCGTCTTCAATTTCATATTCTCTGCCCACTTCGCCGTTTTGAACGAGCCAATTAAGGTCGTGTGTTTCTTTGGGCAGGAAAGCCATGTTGCCTTCTCCTGTTTTCAACTTGCCAACCGATTTTCCAAAAACCGGCTTGCCATCGCTGATGGCAGAAAGACGACTGTAGCCTTTCAGGGATGGTTCTTGGCCATATTTGCTGCTTTTTTCATCATAAGCGAAAAAGTCGCCACACCACCAGAGGTCGTTGCCTTGCATGATTTGTTCCCTGAGTGTGGCTGCTTCTTGCTCTTTTTGCGCGTTCAGCGCACCAAAAGCGTTCTGATATTGCAAGTAGAAATAGATGTTTCGCGTGGCGTTGACCACCATAAAAAGCGCCGTTAAATTGTTGTCGCTGTTATCGCTTCTCATACCTTGAACCACGTTAAGAATTTGGTCGGTGGTCATGCTTTGCCCCTCATCTCCCAGCATGGTTTTGGCCATCATGGTGAGAACCTGTACCGTTTGTGTTCCAAAAGCAGTGGTGGCGGTGGTTTCGTCGGTGAGATTGTCAAGGATGTA
The DNA here is from genome assembly GCA_017478855.1 of Muribaculaceae bacterium. GTDB lineage: Bacteria > Bacteroidota > Bacteroidia > Bacteroidales > Muribaculaceae > Sodaliphilus. Next base: position 9,714 of record JAFVCX010000017.1, read on the forward strand.
ATTATAAGTCATCTTTTCCCAACTCTCAAAGTCGATTTTTGATGCGGCCTCATTGATTTCGGCTTGGGTGAGCAGTCCCGGCATGAGTTTGACCTCGGTTTTGCTGTCGGAAGCGGGCCAACTGAGCAAAACGGGGGTGCGTGCAGGAATGAATGTGGTGGAAATCTCGGTTGCCGTGCCATCATTCTTCACTTTGTATGCTTTTGCTCCATTGGGCAAGATGAAGGGGAAATCCACATACACGGTGGCCCAGTTGCGACCATTGCCATTGATATAGCTTGAGCTTAACTAGCCGCTATATGTGGGTGTGTAATAGTTTTCGTCGGCAT
>JAFVCX010000018.1 GCA_017478855.1 Muribaculaceae bacterium
GGCATCTATGTCAAGAGCGGCGAGAGCGCCGACCAATTCATGGTAGCGGCCTACGGCACGCAAGTGACCAAGGCCAACGCCAAAATGGATGTGACTTATTATGAAGATTCCAATCCCGCCTCGTCGTGGAATGTGATTGTGGAGCAAACGGGCAAAAACATCGTTGCCGTCACCAACTTTGGCAACCACGGCAAGACGGTTGAAATCAAACTCAACAACGACTCCTCCTTCACCATCTCGCCACAGCTGGCATGGGAAGGCGGCACAACGCAGGGCAACTTCTACACCTACGCGGCCAACTGGGAAGGCTCCGGCACCTATGGTGGAGCCATCACCGGCAAAGGCACTGCCAACGAGCTCTCGTGGGGGCAGTGGGTGATGTTCAGCACCAACAATTACTACACCGGCAAGATGCAAGAAGCCCGCATCTATGGCGATGGCATCAAGTTTGAATTCCCCACACTCTCGGCTACCGAGTTTGAGGGCGAGGGAACGGAAGCCAATCCTTTCAAGATTAAAATACTCGACGACCTCACGTTGCTGGCCAGCATGGTCAACAACGACACCGAGCTGAACTATGGCGGCCCGGTCATCTTCTACACACGCTCGCTCATGGGCAAGTACTTCCGCATTGAGAACGACATCGACATGGCCGGCTACCGTTTCGACCCCATCGGCAACAACTGGAGCCATCGCTTTGCAGGCGTGCTCGATGGCAATGGCCATAAGCTGTCGAATCTGGATGTGAGCACCGGCTCCACCGGCTATGCGGGCCTCATTGGTTATGGCGACACCCTCATGGTGGTGAAAAACCTCATCATGGAGAACGTGAACGTGCGTTCGGCCGGCTATGATGCCGGTGGTGTGGTGGGCATCACGCTGGGACGCGTGGAGAATTGCCAAGTGACGGGTACCGTGAGCAACGACGGTGTGGGAGCCGGCGGTGTGGCCGGTGTGGCTACCGACGTGGTGAACTGTTCTTTCGAGGGCACCATCAACGGCTTGGGCGGCGTGGCCGGCGGTGTTGTGGGTGAAGCCTACAACTCTGTGGAAAATTGCTACGCGATTGCCAACATCGTCGTGAGTGGTCCCAGCGACACCTACACGGGTGGCGGTGTGGCTGCCACACTCTATGGCAGAAGCACTACCCAGCTCGCACGCATGACCAACTGCTACTTCTCAGGAATGGTGGACGGCACACGGAAGAGCAACCTCTTTTTGGGTGGCGTGGTTGGCCAAGTGTACAGAGGCTATGTGGACGGCTGTTTTGCGGTGGCCAACGTGTATGGTTTCGACAGCGAGGCTCAAGTGGGAGGCGTTGTGGGTTCGCTGGCAGGCGAGGTTCACAACAGCTATGCCACCGGCTATGTGCAGAGCACCGGCTCGCGCAAGGCTGGAGGCATCACGGGCGCGGTCAAGTCGTGGGTAGTGCAAACTTCCAGCACCACGGTCGACACCCTGCAGAGCACCATCAAGAACAGCTATTTCTCTGGTCGCCTGCGCGCCGAAACCTATATGTATAAACCCGACGAGGAAGTGCGCGAAACGCTGGGCACTATCATGACTGGCGCAACGCCCACCATCGAGAACATCTACTTCGACAAGCAGATGGTGGACCTTACCTCCACCCACTATGGCGCACTCACTTCAGAGCTGACCAAGGCCTCGGGTCCCGACGGATTCCCTGCCGACAAGTGGGTGTTCACCGAGGGCTACTACCCCCGCCTGAAAGGCCTTGAGGACAACGATGCCGCCAAGCAAGGTGCTTCGGTCATCGTGTTCGACACCGAATTCCCCGACAACACCAACTATGTGTCGGTCGACGCCAAGCTCAACGTGATGGGTGACACCAAAGCCTATCTCTACAAAGACGGCGCTCTTTACCTCACAGGCTATTGCGGCTCGATTGAGGGCGACACCTACAAGTTGAACAAGGAATTCGGCACCGATACCATTGTGTTCTACAACCTGCAAAACACCAAGATTGCTCCACGCATGTATCCCATCAAGGTGTCGCCCAAGTTCTTCGACGGCGCAGGTAAGGAAGACAATCCTTTCCAAATCAAGACCAAGGCCGACCTCATGCTGCTCGGTCACCTCACCACCAACCTCGACCTGCACTTCACCGGCGTGTACTTCAAGCAGATGAACGACATCGACATGGAAAACGACAGCACCTTCACGGGCATCTGCTGCCGCTTGACCGACCAGTCGCAAAACCGCTTCGAGGGACACTACGATGGTGGAGGCCACACCATTCACAACATGTGGCTCTACTATGTGGCTTGGAAAACTCCTCCCACAGAAACCTCTCTGGGTACTCCTGCCACCGGCACGGGCACCAAGAGCTCTATCTACAAGGGCTTCATTGGCTACATGGTGGATGGCGCGTCCATCAAGAACCTCACGCTTGCAAGCGACTGCCAATTCGACCTCTGGGGATATGCCGGCGCATTTGTGGGCTACAACTATGGCTTGGTGGAAAATTGCAAGAACTTTGCCACCTTGCGCAGCTATAGCTCCACGCTGGGCGGCATCGTGGGCAACAACAACAAGACGGGTGTCGTGCGCAACTGCCTCAACGGCGGCCGCGTGACCACCGGCTGGATGACCGTGGGCGGCATCGTGGGCAACAACTCCGGCGGCACCATCGAAAACTGCATGAACGTGGGTATCGTTGAGTCTCGCCAGCTCTCCACCTTCCAGAGCGCAACCTCAAGGTTCAAGCAGGCAGGCGGCATCGTGGGCACCTCGAATGGTGGCGTTTTCCGCAACGTGGTCAACGCCGGTCATGTGAGTGCTCCGGGCGGAGTGGCCGCAGGCATCGCCGGTAACTACAGCAGCACGGCCACCGGTCCCAGCGACTACTACACCGGCAGCAACGACGCTTATCAGGTAATCAACTACGGCACAGTGTTCAGCACCGACCCAGCCACGATGGGATCCATCGGCGGCAACGGCACCTCGCCTTCGGCCGAGTATAAGAACATCTACTACGACAAGCAAGTGAGCGGCCTGCAGGCAGCGGCCAATTCGGCGCATCCCAACATGCAGAGCGTCACCACCGCCGAGCTTATCAGCGGCAAGGCCCTCGATGGCTTCGACACCGACCTCTGGCAGTTCACCGCTGGCGAATATCCCGTGCTCAAAGCATTTGCTTCTGAACCCATGGTCATCGCCGCCGCACGCGCCGTGGCCACTATGGATGCCAACGAAACGGCCAACCAGCTCAAGAGCAACATCTCGCTCGCCGGCGAGGGCATCAGCTGGAAGTTGGCACAGAACACCGACTTCACGCTCAGCGGAGCCACCGTCAATGTTCCTGCCAACGTGACCGCACTCGTGTGCGACACGCTCACCGCCACTTCGGGCGACTATGTGAAACCCATCGCCCTGCGTGCCGTGCCTGCCATCCCGCTCACGGGCGAGGGCACCGAGCAGGATCCTTTCCAAATCTCAAACACCGGCGAGTGGAACGCCTTCGCCGACTACATGGCATTGACGCAAAACTCGTTCGACGGCAAGTTTGTGAAAGTGATGAACGACATCGACTTTACCGACGTGGCATTTAAGCGCATCGCCGGCGACGGCGTGACAGGCTTGAGCGGCACATTGCTGGGCAACGGCAAGACGGTGAAAGGCATCACTTGGACTCCCGCCGGAACCTATGAGGGTGCTATCAACCTCATCAACTCCACCGGCACAGTGAAAGACCTCACTCTTGAGGGCAACGTGAGCAGCACCAAGGGCTTCACCGCAGGCTTTGCCGGCAAGGTGTATGGCACGCTCGACAACTGCGTGAACAACATCAACGTCAGCGGCACCGTGGCCGGCGTGGGTGGCTTCTCGGCTCTGGCAGGCTCATCGGCTGTGTTCAATAAGTGCGTGAACAACGGCACCATCACAGGCGACAAGGGCACCGTGGCCGGATTTGCTCCTACCAGCGAGAATGGCACGCAGTTTATCGACTGTGTGAACAATGGAGCCATCACCAACGTCACCAGCGGCAACAACGTGGGTGGCTTGGTGGGCAGCGCAGTGGGTGCCACCTTCATCCGTTGCGCCAACAAGGCCGAAATCAAGAATGAGAAAGGCGCGCAAACGGGTGGCATCGCGGGCTATGTGAGCACAACCAGCGCGGTGACCTTCCTCGACTGCTATAACGAGGCTCCCGTCACGGCCGGTTCGGGCGTGGCCGGCATCTTGGGTCTCACACCCACCAGCCTCTCGGCACAGCTGCCGCCGCTCACCATCGTGCGCTGCTACAACACGGGCGACATCACCTCACTCCTCAGCGCCACCTATGGCACGGCGGGCATCGCAGGCTGCATCACGCCTAAGAGCCTCATTCGCGACACCTACAACGAGGGCGCCATCATTTCAACCAAGGCCGTCTACACCGGCGGCATCTGGGGCTACAGCATGAGCGCCTCCACCGAGGCCGACCGCGCGCGAGCCATCAACTGCTACAACACCGGCGGTGTGATTGGCCAAAACTACGGCGCAGGCATCGGCGGCGTGGCCAACTCCTACTTCACCATCGACAGCTGCTACAACACAGCCGAGGTGAGTGCCGTACTTGGCGCTTGTGGCATTGCCAACGTCTTGAACCGCGACGTCGTGTTCAGCAACTGCTGGAACGCCGGCGACATCGCCACCTCCAAGCAAAATGCCGGTGGCATCAACGGCTATGGCAACTACAACTTCGAAATGAGCAACTGCTTCAACGTGGGCAACGTCACAGCTGCCGAAGGCACGGGCTTCAACGCCGGTGGTTTGAGCGGAACCGGACGCGGCAGCTACTACAACTGCTACAACCGCGGCACAGTGAGTGCGCCTAAGGGAGCCGGCGGCCTCGTGGGCTCGCCCTCGCCCTACAACAGCCTCACTCAACCCGGCACCGCCTTCTATGGCTGCTACAACGCAGGCATCGTCGTGCAAGGCGACACCACTTGCGGCAGCATCATTGGCGACACCGGCATCAAGTGCTGGGATCCGAGCAAGGAAAACCGCATTGAGGACACTTATTATGTGACCGACTTCGGCACCTTCGAGCAAGACACCATCGGTGGCACGCCCGTCACCATCGCGCAGCTGGCGGCACTCTCAGCCATCAAGCGAGCTCCGGCACGCGCCGCGCAGCAAGACAATGCCGCGTGGAACTATGGCGATGCCTACACGCTGCCCGTGCTCAACGGCTTTGGCGACAACGACGCGGCACGCGCACACGCGGCAGCTGTGGTGCTCCAAGAGAATGACACCTACGACAGCGTGAGCGGCTTCGTGCACCTCGGTCTGCCCGAGGGCGCACAGTGGAGCTGCAGCACCGAGGCCATGACCATCAGTGGTGACCACGCCAGCGCCACCACCAGCGAGCAACAAGAAGTCACGCTCACCGTCACCGTGGGCGACTTCAGCCGCAGCTGGGTCATCAAGCTCAACGGAGCCTTGACCGCTATCGACGACAACGTGGCCGCCAAGCCCATCGTGGCCGAGCGCTACTTCAACGTCGCAGGCTTGCAGGTGAACAAAGATCGCCTCGAACCCGGTCAGGTCTACATCGTGGTGCGCACCTATGGCGACGGCACCTCCGAGGCCGTGAAGGTCGTCAAGTGACGCGCCTCCACCCCTCCTAACTTCACAAGAAGCGCCCCCACCTTCGGGGACGCTTCTTTTTTTCAACCCGATACATTTTGTGGTATCAAAAATAATACCTATCTTTGTCGCGCACAACCGTCACACATTATGCCAGAGATATTCAGATTTTTCGGGTTTTCGTTCTTTTTCTATAGCCGAGAGCACGAACCCATCCATATTCACGTGGAGGGCAATGGTGGATATGCGATCTTCGACCTTGCCGACAACGTTTTCATTTTGCGCGAGAAAGCCAATATCAAGACTACCGACATGAAGAAAATCAAATCGGTCATCGACGAAAACGCCGACATCATCATTAAGCGTTGGAACGATTACTTTAACAACTAATGCACACCCCAGCAATGAGAATCAATGAAATATGGTTTGATGCCAACTACATTTATGGCAAAGACGAGAATGGCCACATTCTTCGTCAGTCACTATTGTGGTATCCTCGTCTGAATGCGGCCTCCGAAGAGCAACGTCGCGACTACCGCATAGGCTTGAGCGGCATTCATTGGCGTAACATCGATGAAGACATCAGTTTCGAGAGCTTCAAGTACGACGATGCTGAGCCGCGCGCATTGCAGCGTTTCTTCCTCACTCACAAAGAAATCAATGTGGCCGAGTTCGCACGCTCATTGGGTATAAACGCCACGTTGCTAAGGAACTACATCAACGGTTTCAAAAAACCGTCGGTCCAAAGGGAACAGGCCATCCTTGCCCATATCCACAAGCTGGGCAAGGAAATGCTGGCTACCCAATTCTAACGCACGCCCTTCCACAACTTCCCAGCTTGCGGCAATCTCGTGGCTGGTGGATTATGGGACAACAGGCCCGGAGAGCCTGCGTAATGCTAAACCCCATGCAAGCAGGGCCGCAGCCCTGCGCCGCTTGGGGACGGACAGCCTTCCCCCCCAAGAAACAGTGCGTCGGAGATGCACCACCCCACACATCGCTCCCGCAACGTTGCGACACCTTCATTGCTCTCGTGGCGGCAAAATGCGCCATTTTGTCGCAAATCGTGCCCCATGCCTCCTGCGGCAAGGCATTATTCGTCTTTTTTTACTACCTTTGCCCCATCAACTTTTCACAACGCACTATGCCAGAATCCAATTTCATCGATTATGTGAAAATTCTGTGCCGCAGCGGCAAAGGCGGCGCAGGGTCGGCACACCTGCATCGCGCCAAAGATCTGCCCAAAGGCGGCCCCGACGGCGGCGACGGCGGGCGTGGCGGCCACATCTACCTTAAAGGCAACCGCAACCTGTGGACGCTCATCCACCTGAAGTTCTCGCGACACATCTTTGCCACCGACGGCCAGCCCGGCTATGAAAACCGCTCCAGCGGCAAGGACGGGCAAGACCGCACCATAGAGGTGCCCTGCGGCACCGCCGTCTACGATGCCGAGAGCGGCGAGTTTCTGGCCGAAGTCACCGGTCACGGCCAAGTGGTGAAGCTCCTGCAAGGAGGGCGCGGCGGCTTGGGCAACTTCCACTTCAAGACCGCCACGCGGCAAACGCCCCGTTTTGCGCAGCCGGGCGAGCCGGGTGTGGAGAAAGCCATCATTCTTGAGCTGAAGCTGCTGGCCGACGTGGGCCTTGTGGGGTTTCCCAACGCCGGCAAATCGACCCTGCTCTCGGTAATCAGCGCGGCCAAGCCCAAGATTGCCAACTATCCCTTCACCACCCTTGAACCCAACTTGGGCATCGTCACCTATCGCGACATGCAGTCGTTTGTCATGGCCGACATCCCGGGCATCATCGAAGGTGCCAGCGAGGGGCGTGGATTGGGATTGCGCTTCTTGCGCCACATCGAGCGCAACGCCGTGCTACTCTTCATGATTCCCGCCGACAGCGACGACATTGCCCACGAATACGACGTGCTGTGTCGTGAACTGGAAACCTTCAACCCCGACCTCGTGGAGAAGCCCCGCGTGCTGGCCATCACCAAGTGCGACATGCTCGACGATGAACTGCTCGAGGCCCTGCGCGGCGAGCTGCCGGCCGACGTGGAGGCGGTGTTCATCTCCAGCGTAGCCCAGCAAGGGCTCACCGAGCTGAAAGACTTGCTGTGGCGCACCATCAACGACGAACGCAACCGCATCCCCGCCGTGGCCGCGCCTCGCCAGCTCGACGAGCAGCACCGCGACAAGGCCGAGGACAACTTCATCTTCAGCGCGAGCAGCGAGGGCAATTGGACCGAGGACGAGAACGCCGGCGGCCACATGACCATTGAGAATCGCGACTGGAGCGACGAGTACTGGGAAAGCGACTACGTGGACGAGAACGACGACTTCCAAGTGGTGTCGGACCCCGACGAAGCCTAACCCCGCCCCGACGCATTCAACTCATCCGCTGACCGACGCGCCACCGGCGGCCAATCCTCTAAAAGAAACAGATACACACATGGAATTTCTCACTTCATATCATCTTCTGGGACTGACAATAGGCCTTGCCACTTTTCTCATCATAGGCCTGTTTCACCCCATCGTCATCAAGGCCGAATATTACCACGGCACTCGTTGTTGGTGGCTCTTTCTGCTGGCAGGCATTCTTTTGCTGGCAGGCAGCGTTTTCACCGCAAATGTGCTGGTGGCAAGCCTCTTGGGCGTAACCGGATTTTCCTGCTTTTGGAGCATCTTGGAGCTGTTTCAGCAACAAGAGCGGGTGCACAAAGGCTGGTTTCCGCGCAACCCCAAGCGCCACTACCCGTGGGACGAGGCCTGACGACGCGCCCCACTTAACCGCAACGCACGCATGAAAAAGATAGGCATCATCAGCGACACTCACAGCTACTGGGACGACCGCTTCGAGCAATATTTTGCCGATTGCGACGAGATTTGGCATGCCGGCGATATAGGCAACGACGACGTGGCCGACCGCCTGCAAGCCATCGCGCCCACGTTTCGGGCCGTGTGGGGCAACGCCGATGGCCAAACGCTGCGCCGCCGGTTTCGCGAAATGGAAATCTTCACCACCGAGGGGGTGAAAGTGGTCATGACACACATTGGCGGCTATCCGGGCAAATATGCCCCCGGCATACGCTCGCGCTTGCAGCTCTCGCAGCCCAAACTCTTTGTGTGCGGCCACAGCCACATCCTCAAAATCATGCCCGACCGCTCGCTGGGCGTGCTCGTGGTGAACCCCGGAGCCGCCGGTCGGCAAGGCTGGCAGCAAGTGCGCACCCTCGTCACCCTCACGCTCGATGCCGGCAACATCGTCCATGCGCAGGTCATCGAGCTGGCCGACGACCGCAGCACCTCTCATCTGCCCAAACTTTAACCCTCACTCACACACCGCGTCATCATGAAATCACGATCATTCTTCACCCTGCTATGGCTCACCACTGCCGCCCTGCTGCTCACGGCCTGCCACAGCAACGAGGCCAATTACAAAGCAGCCTACGACAAAGCCCGCGAAAAGCAATTCAACGGCATTGAGCAAGAAACCTACAACCGCATGGTGGCCGAGGCCCAGCGCAACAACGTGGAGGTGAACGGCGACTCGCTGCGGCTCGTGCCCATGTGGACCAACGTAACCCTTGACAGCGTGGCCGTGGCCAAACGCTACGGCGTGGTGGTGGCCTCGTTCAAGCAAATCTTCAACGCACAAACCTATCGCGACCGGCTGCGCAGCGAGGAGGGCTTCCCGGCCTACATCCTGTTTGAAGGACGCGAGAAAAAATACTACGTCATCGTCAAAGGTTTCGACGACCTTGGAGTGGCCGCCGCTTTCCTCAAATCGTTGCCCACGACCATGAAGATGGCCGCTCTCGAACCAAAGGTTTGGATTTTGGAACGCCTCTAACCGCCTTTGGCACAATTTTTGCTTATCAACAAACGCCTTCACAACGCTTTCATCACGACCTATGGACATCACACTACCCAAACGAATTGACCAAAAGCAGCCCGCCACCTTGCGCGACTCGCGGCAAATCACCATCATCGGTGCCAACGGTTCAGGCAAGAGTCGGTTTTGCAGTCAGCTGGTGACCGAGTGCGGCGACAAGGCCTACCGCATCTCGGCCTTGCGGGCACTCTTCCCAATAAAAGACGACGGCCCCACCCTGCATGGCTCCATCAACGAGATGTTCGACCACATCAACGACAACTCGCCACAGGTGAAAAACTCGGCTAACACCGAGTTCGACAAGCTCACCTACATCATGCTGCTGGATGAGTTTCGCGACCTGATGAACTTCAAGGCCCATAAACTCATGGGCGACGCCATGGAGTTTCCCAAAACGAAGCTCGACACCACCGTGCGCATGTGGCAAGAGGTGTTCCCCAAAAACAAGGTGCTGCGCGAAAACGGCAAGCTGCTCTTCACCACCGAGGGGCAAACCGACAAGTATTCATCGCTGCGCTTGAGCGACGGCGAGAAAGCGGTGCTCTACTACATCGGTGCCGTGCTCTACGCCATGCCCGATGCCATGATCTTTGTGGACGACCCCGAAACGTTCATCCACCACTCCATCATGCAAACGCTGTGGAACGTCATCGAGGAGATGCGCCCCGACTGCACGTTTATCTACAACACACACGACGTGGACTTCGCGTCGAGCCGCGTCGATAACCAGTGCGTTTGGGTGAAATCTTTCGACCCCGAGCACATGGCTTGGGACTATGAGGTGATGCAGTCGAGCCAAAACTTGGGCGACGCGCTCTACTTCGACATCGTGGGCAGCCGCACACCGGTGCTCTTCGTCGAGGGCGACGACACCCATAGCATCGATTCGCGGCTCTATCCGCTCATCTTCCCCGAATACACCGTGAAGCCGCTGGGCAGCTGCAACAAGGTGATTGAGAGCGTGCGCTCATTCAACGACCTGCGCGCCTTCCACCACCTCGACAGCATGGGCATCGTCGACCGCGACCGGCGCAGCGACGAAGAGGTGGTCTATCTGCGCAAGAAAAACATTCTCGTGCCCAATGTGGCCGAAATCGAAAACATGCTACTGCTCGAAGGCGTCATCAAGGCCGTGGCGGCCTATCGCCACCGCGATGCCGATGAGGTGGTGCGCAAAGTGAAGAGGTCGGTGCTCACCATGTTTTCGCATGAGCTTAAGGCACAGGCCTTGCAACACGTGCGCCATCGCGTCAAGCATCAGGTAGAGGTGCGCATCGATATGAAGTTTCGCAACATCGGTGCCCTCGAAGAACACATGATCGACCTCGTGAACGAAATTAATCCACGTGGCCTCTATGAAACATTCTGCCGCGAGTTTCGCGTCTATGAGCAGCAGGCCGACTACAACGCCGTGCTCAAAGTCTTTAACCAGAAGCAGATTTTGAACGACAGCAACGTGGCCGCACTGTGCGGTTTCAACCGCAAAGACGACTACCTCAAGTGCATCCTGAATATTCTCAAGACCGACGGACGTTTTGCCCGCCAGATTCGCAACGCCATCAAGCAATGTTTCGGCCTCACCCAGCAAGGCAACGCCGGCGCACAAAACGGCAGCAAAGCATCATGAAACGCAAATCACACAACCAAACAACGAAAAATAGTCGCTAATCATATAAGTGCTTCAAGAGTATTAGATCACTCAGAGTTTGATAATCCACAATATCAACCTCTCTCTAAAAAAATTAAGCGATGACGGTGGGGTCAAACCACTCATTCACCGCCGAAGCGAGCCTCTTGTTTCACACATATTAAGGTGTCTATCATCGCTTAACTTCGCAAAATTAAATATAAAACATCAAACAACAAAATAAAACAACGAAATAATTATGAAACTCAACTTCAAACAACTGTTCACAGCGTGCTTCGTGGCATTGTTGCTCATCGTGGCTCTCTTCATCGGTGTTCCTTACTACAACGTGTGGTCACAAGAAATGTCGGGTAAAGCCGAGTTTGCTAAGGCCGAACAAAACCGTAAAATCAAAATCGAGGAGGCAAAAGCCAATCTCGAGGCCGAGAAGCTCAACGCTCAAGCTGAAATTGAGCGCGCCAAAGGTGCCGCCGAGGCCATCAAGATCGAAAACGGCAACCTCACCGAAAACTACATTCGCTACTTGTGGGTCAGGCAGCAAGCCGACCTCGGAGAGAAAACCGTTGTCTATATCCCCACCGAGGCAGGCCTGCCCATCCTCGAAGCCAACCGCAACGGCAAGTAAGCAGCATTCTCACACAAAAAAACTGATGGACGAGCCTGCACGGTTCGCCCATCATCGTTTTTATGCGGTCGGTTTTACTAAAGAATCGTTTTTTCGTCACTCCACCACACGGCAGGCACCCATGTAGCGGCGGGCATAATAGGCTTCACTTGAATGACTCTCGGTGATGCCGCGGCTGGCGGCGTGAATGAATTTGAAGCTGCCGTTGCCGGTCTTATCCACCTCAGTCACAATGCCCACATGACCTATGCGGCTGCCCACGGCGCGACCGTTAAAGAACACCAAGTCGCCCGGCTGAAGCTCACTGCGGTTCACACGGCGGCCATCATAAATCTGGCCATGCGACGAGCGGTCGAGGCTGATGCCGAAACGCTTAAACACATAGCTGGTGAATCCGGAGCAATCAAAGCCGCGAGGCGACGACGCGCCGCGACGATAGGGAACACCGCGAAACTTAAACGCATAGTCAAGGATGTCCTGCACCCTATCGGCACGTGCCTGACGCTGATGCAAGGCCGACTGCTCCATTTGCTCCATCACGCTACCGTGCTTGCGGGCGTTCAGTTCTTGAGCTTGGGCAGTGAGGCCGCACAGCGCAAAGGCAGCCATCACCACGAGGGTGTATAAGGTTGATTTTTTATTGCTGAAAATGGTCTGTAAATGCTTGTACATAAAATTCATGTCACAAAGTTACTGAATATCAACCTTCCACGCAAGCAATCGAAACACTTCTTGACACTTACGATTTATTACCGCAGCTCGGCGAGGCACAGGCCTAAATTCCCACAAACAAAGCGTTTAAGCCATTATCGTTTTCTTAAATATTGAAATTAAAAATCAGCAAAAATTACATTTTTTAACTTTTAATCGGTTTCTATAACTTCATTTTTCTCCATTTTAGCCGCCGTGACGCTTGCGCAACAGGTATTTGCCCATGTGCGGCAAAAAAGCTATCTTTGCACCATCGGTCGAGCGGCAAAAGCATCCGCCTTTGCGCCGCGCGGCCACACTCAAAAACCGGCACATCACTTCAATTGATATGAAAAAACTTCTGCTGCTCGATGCCTATGCGCTCATCTTCAGGGCATTTTATGCCATGATTCGCAACCCCCGTGTTACCACCACAGGCATTGACGCCTCGGCGGTGTTCGGCTTTGTCAACACCCTGCAAGACCTACTCAAGCGCGAGCGGCCCACGCACATGGCCGTGTGCTTCGACCCCGCAGGAAAAACTTTTAGGCACGAGGCCTATGAGGCCTATAAGGCCAACCGCGAAAAGACACCCGAAGGCATTTTGCAGGCCGTGCCCTACATCAAGCGGATTCTCGAGGCCTATCACATCCCCGTTGTGCAAATCGAAGGCTACGAGGCCGACGACGTGATTGGCACGCTGGCCCACACGGCGCAGCAACACGGTTTCTTCACCTATATGGTGACCGGCGACAAAGACTTTGGCCAACTGGTGACCGACCAAGTGAAAATTCTCAATCCCGCCAAAGCCGAAATCATGGGAGTGGAAGAGGTCAACGCGAAATATGGGCTTCAATCGCCCCTGCAAGTCATCGACATTCTTGCGCTCATGGGCGACACGGCCGACAACATTCCCGGATGCCCGGGCGTGGGCCCAAAAACGGCCGAAAAACTCATCCAAGAATATGGCTCGGTAGAAAATCTGCTCACTCACACCCACCAACTCAAAGGGGCACTTAAAACTAAAGTGGAGAGCAACGCCGAGCAAATCAGGTTTTCAAAATTTCTTGCCACCATCAAGACCGACGTGCCTATCGCTTGGGACGAAGAGAGCATGCGCCGCCAGCCGGCCAATATGCAGGCGTTGCGCCAAGTGTTTGGCGAGCTGGAGTTCCGCACCCTCACCACACGCATCATCGACCACGGCGAAGCCAATGTGGGCTTGGATAACGACACCGCCGGCACCGAGCAGTCAGTGCCGGTCACCACTACCGCTCCCGCGGCAAAAGCAGAGCCTTCGGTGGCCCCCGATGGCCAGCTGTCGCTCTTCGACACGATGCCCCTCGTCGCACCCACGCAAGCCGAAGCCGTCACCGCACCCGCGGCCGCCAAGTTCCAGTCATCGGTCGTTGCCGACACCTTCGAGGCCGAGCAACTCATCACGCGGCTGCTCACACTGCCGCAAGTGGCCGTGCATGAAGTGAGCGAGGGCGAGGAAGCCATGCGCGCCACCCTCGTAGGGCTGGCCTTGTGTGGCGAAGCCGGCACCGTGCATTACCTGCCTTTCGACGGCATGGGCTGGATGCTACAAACCGTGGCACCGCTCTTTTCAGGACAAGCCCACATCGTGTGCAACGACGTGAAGCGCCTCATGGTCATGCTGCATGTGGCCGGGGTGCAATGTACGGCACCCTACTACGACACCGCTGTGGCCCACTACCTGCTACAGCCCGAGCGAGGGCACTCCACCGCCCAAATAGCAACCGAGCTATTGGGCCATACTGCCATCGACCCCGTCACCGTTTTCGGAGCAAAAGGCCGTAGCCAGCTGCGACCCTCACAGGTGCCCGTCGATAAAATCTGCCGCTGGGCCTGTGAGGCCGCCCACCTCACTCGCCTGCTGCCCGAAGCCCTCAATGCCCGCCTTGAGACCGAAGGCATGACCCACTTGCTCACCCACATAGAACAACCGCTTGTGCGCGTGCTCGCGCGTATGGAGGTGGCCGGCGCACGCATCGACGTGAAAGCCCTCAACGACTACTCGGCCGTGCTCACACGCCAAATGAACCAGCTCGAAGAAGAGTGCCAAGCGCTGGCCGGTGTGCCTTTCAACACCGCCTCGCCGGCACAGGTGGGCGAGGTGCTGTTCGCGCGCTTACAGCTCGACCCTAAAGCCAAGAAAACCAAGAGTGGCCAATATAGCACCACCGAGGAGATTCTGCTCAAGCTGCGCGACCGCCATCCGCTGGTGGGCAAGATTTTGGAGCTGAGGGGCATACGCAAACTGCTCAGCACCTACGTCAACGCTTTGCCCGCGCTCATCAACCCCCGCACGGGACGCATCCACACCACCTACAACCAAACCGTCACCGCCACAGGCCGCCTGTCGAGAACCAATCCCAACCTGCAAAACATTCCGGTGCGCAACGACGAGGGACGCGAAATCCGACGGGCGTTCATTCCGGCTGACGGCAATCTCTTCTTCAGTGCCGACTATTCACAGATTGAGCTGCGCCTTGTGGCCGACCTGAGCCACGATGCCACCATGCTCGATGCCTTTGCACATGGGCACGACATCCACGCCATCACCGCAGCCCGCATCTATCATGAGCCACTGGAACGGGTCACCCCCGACCAGCGGCGCAAAGCCAAGACGGCCAACTTCGGCATCCTCTATGGCATTTCAGCCTTCGGGCTGGCCGAGCGACTGGCCATCCCGCGCAGCGAGGCCAAGATGCTCATCGACGGCTACTTCGCCACCTTCCCCGGCGTGAGAGCCTACATCGACCGCAGCGTGGAGCAAGCCCGGCAGCAAGGCTACGTCACCACCCTCGATGGCCGCCGGCGCATGCTCCCCGACATCAATTCGCGCAACGCTGTGGTACGCAGCTTCAGCGAGCGCAATGCCGTCAACGCCCCCATTCAGGGCACAGCTGCCGATGTCATCAAGCGAGCCATGATTGCCATCGACCGCCGTTTTGAGGCCGAGCGCCTCCAGTCAAAAATGATTTTGCAAGTACACGACGAGTTGAACTTCGATGTCGTCCCGGCCGAGCTGCCGCGTGTAGAGGCCATCGTCATTGCCGAGATGGAAGCCGCTTACCACGGCGGTGTGCGCCTCGAAGCCACCCACGGCACCGCCGCCAACTGGCTCGATGCCCACTAATCCCTCATCCGCTATTTTCTCTCGTCACGCCCTCAGCAAAACAGGTAGTTTTTCATAAAAAGGTTACCACAGGCAACCTTTTTCACAATATTTTCGTAACTTTGCTGCGAAAATCTTTTATAAGAACTCTGAAAAAATGGACAAACTTGAAACATTATTTCAGCGTTGGACGGCCTTGCAGCCCATCGGTGAGCGAAAGCAATTCTTGCTTAACCAGCGTTTCCTTGTGGAATATAACTACAACAGCAACCACATGGAAGGCAACACGCTGACCTATGGTCAAACTGAAATGCTTTTGCTGTTCGACAAAGTGAGCGGCGAGGGGAACTTGAATGACTTTGCCGAGATGAAAGCCAGTCAAGTGGGACTGCAAATGGTCATTGAGGAAGCCACCACAAGTGCGACACCACTCACTCAAAATTTCATACGCCAGTTGCACAACACGTTGCTACGCCAAGACTACACTGTTCATCACACCTTGCCCGGCGGTGTACCCACAAGCTATGTGATCCATGCAGGCCAGTATAAAACACGCCCCAATAGTGTCATCACCCGCTATGGCGACCGTTTCGACTATGCGTCACCCGAAGAAACTCCGGCTTTAATGGGCGATTTAATTGACTGGTACAATCAAGCCTATCTTTCAAAAAAGCTCCATCCGGTGGAACTTGCCGCGTTGTTTCACTATCGTTTTATTCGCATTCACCCCTTTGAAGACGGCAACGGCCGCATGGCCCGCTTGCTGGTCAATTACATGTTAGCTCGGCACGGGTGGCCCATGATAGTGGTGAGAAGCAGCAGGAAAAACGACTATCTTGAAGCTCTACATCAAACCGATGTTCTCACAGGGCCGTCGCCTTCGCTTGGAGCACATGCCACTATTGGTCAAATTCAGCCTTTCCTCAAATATTTCAAGTCGGTCGTAGCCGCCCAGCTGACCTATAACATTGATTTCGTTAAAGAGCAATCGCCCAAAGTGTGGTGGTACGATGGCGAACGCATCGTTTTTCGCAGCATCGCCTCAAATCTGTTGTTGCAAGCCATGCAGCGCAATCCCCACATCACCATCGAAGCGTTGGGTATCGAAGCCGGCATCAGCACAACCGCAGTAAAGAAGCAGCTCAAGGTAATGATGAACCGCGGCTACATTCAACGCAGAGAAAAA
>JAFVCX010000019.1 GCA_017478855.1 Muribaculaceae bacterium
CTTTGACATGGCAAAGATAACACTTTTTTCTCAAGTAATCGGCAAATTGCCGAAAGAAAGCATCAGAAAAATAATCAGGACAGCAAGCACTGACAAGCACAGCAAGGGCTATGACACATGGAGTCAGTTCGTGAGCATGGTGTTTTGCCAGTTCTCGCAATGCGATTCGGAGCATGTCATATTGAACGGTCTGAGATCAGCCACGGGCAACCTGAACCACTTGGGCATCAGCCGTGCGCCGGGCAAATTCACGGTTGCCTACCAGAACGATCACCGTGACAGCGGTGTGTACCGCGACATCTTCTTTGCCCTGTGTTCCCATTTTGGACAGCAGAGACAATGGGCGCGCAAGAAATTCCGTTTCAAGATGCCTGTGAAGTTGCTGAACTCCACGATGGTATCATTTACCTTGTCGGACTACGAATGGGCGCATTACACGACCAAGAAAGGGGAGGTAAAGGTGCACACACTGTTGGACCACGACTGCATGTTGCCTGAATTTGTGAACATTACATACGACAAGGGCGCTGATAACAAGTCCGCTTTCGACATACCCGTCTCCCCGCACTCGATTGTCGTTGCAGACCGCGGCTATTGAGATTATGCGCTGCTCAACCATGGGGACAGCAACAACGTTTTTTAATGGTCAGGCCAATATTGTCCTAATATTCCACGAAAAGCTCAAACGACATTGAACATTTCTGTATCCCCACTCTCGATTGAAGGTGATCTGTCTATGAGCATTGTCTTCAAGCACTGATGTTCATTCTGGTCATTGGGGGGATGAGCTGTGAATACGCGCAGTTTGCTATGTGGAGTATTATTTGTAACTTTGCGGGCAAAAATCTTTGTGTGATATGAGAAGACGTTTCGGCATTTTCATGCTATTGCTGGCTGGTGTGATGACACTACTTTGCTGCCTGGCCATGCGATTCTTCGCTTCAACAGCATTCAGAATCGATCGCCAGGCAGCAATTTATCACCTCGCCTTAAACTAGAAAGAGCGGCGTTGCCATTTATCGCACTTCATCGCATGCGCCGCAATTACTGCATCCGTTGCAGGTGAGCCTACTGCCGCAGGTGCCACAGTGAGCGCGAAAGAACGGTTCCTGCGCAACCACATCATCGCCAAACAGCGTGCCGACCGGCATCCTCAGCTCACGCGGCACTTTTCGACCCTGGTAACTAAGACCGGAGAACAATGCCTGTTGACTCTGTATGCGTTTGTTGGGTATGTGGTAGGTCTTGCCGTCTTTCACAAAGACGGTTCCGGTTTCGATAAAGTCGAAGGTCACGTCATGGCGACGGCACTGGTCGCTCAGTTGTTTCACCCATTCGTAGTGGCATGGACGAGCTCCATCGTAATTTTCTCCTCCGCAAAGCACTTCTTCAATCAGTCCCGTCTGCAAATAGGCATCGGCATCCACCGGACCTATGTAGGGCGCAGCCATGAATCCACGATGCTTAGCAGGAGTGCTGATCAATATGGGCAGTCGCTCATCGGCTCTTGCCTGATTCTCGGTGGTCACGTTGAGCATCACGTTGTCGTAACCCTCACCCCAGTCCTTCGGCAGACAGGTGGCAAAGCGCTGGGGCCTCTTGGTGAGCAAACGGAAGAAGATGTCGGGGCGCTGACGGATGATGTGCCATGCCTCATCGCGCCACGGGTCGGCTTCCTCTACAAAGAAGTCGGTAGAAAGCCCCACATAGAGCGTCATGCCCGATGGCAATTTGAATTGCCCGTTTCGCTTGCGCTGGACGGGCAGGTCGAAGTTCTCCGTACGGAAAACGTGCGAAGTGTCAAGGCCACGCTTGCTATCCAAAAAATACATGTAGCAGTGCGCGCAGCCCTCGCTCACCTTGTGGCAACCATGCCAGGGGTTCCAGATGATCATCCCGTTTGCTTACTCATTGAGTGAGGGTATCATGTTGCACGCGGGGTTGACCTCAGCCGATGCTTTTGCCCAGCGCTAAGGCCGCTTGCAACTTGGGGTTGCCACTGATGTCGCCGGGGTCGTTCACGCCACCACAGAACAGCGTCCCTGCCAGCCGACTCTTGGGGTAGCAGTCAATCCATCCTGTGAGGCCCATTTCGGCCCGCTTGGGCGTGTATTCCTCGTCCTCGGCAGCTGTACTGAGCAGATACACGTCGCGGAACTGATAGTCCTTCTCGTACATGGCATTCATGCGGTCGATGAGCGTCTTCATCTGCCCGCTCATCTCATAATAATAGATGGGTGTTGCCCACACCACCACGTCGGCCTTCAGCACCTGTGCCATGATGGCGTTCACGTCGTCATTAATGACGCAGTGCCCCAGTTTCTGGCAAGCCAGGCAGCCCTTGCAGAACTGGATATTCTTGCCGGCAAGTGAAATTTTTTCCACCTCGTTTCCGGCAGCCATAGCACCTTCCACAAATTGATCGGCGAGCATGTCGCTGTTAGAGCCACGACGCAGGCTCGTTGAAATCACTATTACTTTTTTCATACTATTTGTTGTTTGTAAATTGAAATCTACTTCTTTTTGTTGCGCCTTTTCACTTTTATCTCATAGATGACACTAACAATAGAAATAAGCACGCCTAACACACCTACAAGCAGGCATATTAAATCAAAATTCTCTTTTGCCCATGACATTGTTGGTTCCATATAAATTCCGAGTTATCTGATTGTCTTTCCTACGCAAATTACTAATAAAGCATTCCGAAGAGCCAAAGAGGAATCTTGCTGCCATGCCCAACATCTATCTTGTCTGCGACAACGTAGTTGTTTTCTATAAAATCTCCCCGACTGGGCATGATGAACTGAATCGTCTTCCATTCCATTTAAGCACCTTACGCTGGGAGGAACCGTCCACATTCCATTGAGTGACAACGATATCCTTGCCTGTGCGTGGCAGCTCGTATGTGCAACTGTAATCAATTTCAAACCCAGGAGGATCGCAAGCCACCATGCGTTTCGTGGCATTGTCGTAACGATAGAAACACATGTTGGTCGTTTCGGTCACACATGGACGGCCTTCGGTAAAACTTGCCATATCGTTGAAGGCGATGAGTTTGTGTTTTCCGTCGGCCTCGTTCCAGTAACAGACTTCCAACCTGAAGATGTGGTCATAATCCTCATTGCTACGTTCAAAAACGATATAACCGTTTTTTGTATCGATAGTCAACTTCTCGTCTTGCTCTTGCGGTAGGCCTTTGCTGTGGCGGGTCATCGCATTCTGTAACATCCTCCACGGGCGGTCGCCACTTTCGTCCTCATCTTCATAGTTCAGCGACGGAAATGCAGCCCATGCAAAATCGGTGACGGTGGGCTTGGAGCCCTTAAAGTTCACTTTAACTCCTTTCTGAGCCACCACAGTCAGTGCGAGGCATGTAAGAATTATTGCCGATGCTATTCTTCTCATAAATGTATCGTTTTAGTTAAATATAAAAGTTCAGTTTTAACGGCATTCAGGCCTTCGCCTCAGCCTACTTTATTCGTCTGCCTCTTGAATCAGCTAACCGGCAGAGCGAATCAAAACTGCATGTGACCCACCTTGTATTGAATCACTTCACGGGAACACAAAAAGCCTCCTAAACAACAATCGAAATCCCCCAAAACCCAAAAAATGAGATTTACTATTCGTGCACCTCTATCTTTTTGATGACTTTGGCCGGTACTCCGCCAACGATGGTGTTGGGCGCCACGTCTTTTGCCACCACGGCACCTGCGGCGACTACGGCTCCATCGCCGATGGTCACTCCTGCCAGCACAGTAGCATT
Source organism: Muribaculaceae bacterium (assembly GCA_017478855.1). Classification (GTDB taxonomy): domain Bacteria; phylum Bacteroidota; class Bacteroidia; order Bacteroidales; family Muribaculaceae; genus Sodaliphilus. The sequence goes on from JAFVCX010000019.1 coordinate 3,764, forward strand.
GGCCCCTATCCACACGTTCTTGCCGATGTGGATGGGCGCATAACTCATGCTCTGACGCTTGGCAGGGTCAAGGTCGTGATTGATGGTGGCCAGCACGGCGTTGTGGCCTATGAGCGCTCCCTCGTCGATGGTGATGCCGCCCTGATCCTGGAACTTGCAGCCCATGTTGATGAACACGCGCTCACCCACCACCGTATTTTTGCCACAATCGGTGTGAAATGGCGGAAACATGCCCACCATTTTTGGCACTTCGCGCCCCCAAAGCTGCTCCAACAAAGCATGTAACTGCTCAGGAGTGTGGTACTTGCCGTTTATCTCAGCCGTTATCTTCAGGGCTTCTTGCGACAGCCGATGAAACATCATGTGGACATCTGAGCCGCCAACCACGGGTTTGCCCGATGCCATATAATCTCTAAATTCTTGTATGGTCATTTTTCGTTATCTTAATTATCATTTTTTGTCGTCATTCTTATCGACCAATGCGTTATGGCGTGGACAGCTGGGTGGGCCACCAGTGTTGTTGCAGTTCTTGTGTGATGGTGTCCCAGTCCTGCATGGTGAACGTGCCCTCGCCCATCATCATCACGGTCATGGTGATGTCGCTATAGGTGCGATAAATGTGCGTGTCGCGGAATCCGTTGCGCAGGTAAAACGCATGGCGGCGCTGGCGTTGCTGCCGATTGTCGCAAACCTGGTCGGGGCTTTCCATATCCAGCACACAAGTTTGCCCACGGTAACGCTCAATGAGCATGGTCAATATGTGCTGGCCATACCCCTTGCCGCGCAATGACTCCCTCACGGCGAAATAC
>JAFVCX010000020.1 GCA_017478855.1 Muribaculaceae bacterium
AGAAAGCGCATCCTGATGTGTTCAACATGATGTTGCAGGTGCTTGACGAGGGCTGCCTGACCGACAGCTTGGGCAGAAAAATTGATTTCAAAAACACCATCATCATAATGACCTCCAACATAGGCACACGTGAACTGAAGGATTTTGGATCGGGAGTGGGTTTCAATACCGATATTCTGACCAAATAGCGTAGCGATGCAGTGATTCGCAAGGCACTGAACCGCCACTTCTCTCCTGAATTTCTTAACCGTGTGGACGATGTGATCACCTTAGGCTCACTGTCGAAAGATTATATCCTGAAGATTATTGACATTGAACTGGCATCGTTCTATCGCCGGGTTGAAGAGGCCGGCCTGTCGCTGCTCATTACCGATGACGCGAAAGCCGCTATTGCCCAAGAAGGATTTGATGTGCAGTTTGGCGCACGTCCCCTCAAGCGAGCCATTCAATCTCTTGTGGAAGACCCGTTGAGCGACCTGCTGCTGCGCGAAGAGGCTCAAGAGGGCGATGAAATCATCATGAACGTTAACGAGCAAAAACAGATAACAACTCAAATCAGAAAATCAACAACAAACGAATAACAACTATGGCAAAAGGAACTATCGGGGTAACGACAACTAACATTTTCCCCGTCATTAAGAAATTTCTTTACAGCGACCACGAAATTTTCTTGCGCGAACTGGTATCGAACGCAGTGGACGCTTCACAAAAACTTAAAACGCTGGCTTTGGCCGGCGACTTTAACGGCACAACCGATGACCTGAAAGTGACCGTCAGTCTTGACAAGGAGGCCGGAACACTCACGGTGAGTGACCGTGGCATTGGCATGACTGCCGAGGAAATCGACAAATATATCAATCAGATCGCCTTTTCGGGTGCTGAAGAGTTTTTGGCCAAATATAAAGATAATGCGGCAGCTATCATTGGACACTTTGGTTTAGGCTTTTATTCCGCATTCATGGTGGCCAAAAAGGTTGAAATTCGCACGCTCTCTTATCAAGATGGCGCAAAGGCCATGATGTGGACATGCGACGGTTCTCCCGAATTTGAAATGGCCGAATGTGATAAGGCTCAACGAGGCACCGACATCATTCTTTACGTTGATGACGAAGAGAAAGAATTTTTGGAGAAAGGCCGCATTGAGGCTCTGCTGAATAAATATTGTCGCTTTTTGCCTGTACCTGTGGTATTCGGCAAAAAACAAGAATGGAAAGATGGCAAGTATGTTGACACCGATGAGGATAAGGTCGTTAATGACATTGAGCCTCTATGGGCACGCAAGCCCAGCGAACTCACCGATGACGATTACCTGAAGTTTTATCGTGCCATTCAGCCCGGGCAGGAAGACCCACTATTTTGGATTCATTTGAATGTGGACTTTCCGTTCACGCTCACAGGCATTCTCTACTTCCCCAAAATTAAAAACAACCTTGACATTCGCAAGGATCGCATTCAACTCTATTGCAATCAAGTGTTTGTGACAGATAGTGTGGAGGGCGTGGTGCCTGATTTCATGATGCTTTTGCAGGGCGTGATTGACTCGCCCGACATTCCTTTGAATGTGTCCCGCTCCTATTTGCAGGCCGACCGCAATGTGAAAAAGATTTCCACCTACATCACCAAGAAAGTCGCCGCGCGATTGGCCGAGATTGCCAAGAACTCGCCTGAAGAATATGAGAAAAAGTGGGACGACATCAAAATCTTTATAGAGTATGGTATGCTGAGTGACGAAAGTTTCTGCACCGACGCCATGAGGTTTGCCCTGCTTGAGAATGTGGATGGCAAGTTCTTCAAACTCGATGACTACAAAAAAGTCATAGAGGGAGAACAGACTGATAAAGACGGAAATCTCATCTATTTGTATGCAACCGACCGCAATGCGCAATATTCCTATATCCGCGCCGCCACCGATAAAGGCTATGACGTGCTGCTCATGAATGGCCAGCTGGATGTGCCATTTGTGGGAATGCTTGAACAAAAACAGGAGAAGACACGTTTTGTGCGTGTTGACAGCGACGTGATCGACCGGCTTATCGTCAAAAAAGAAACTGAGGCTGTGCAGCTCACTGAGGCAGAACGCGAGTTAGCCACTACCCTATTCAAGTCGCAGATTCCGCCCATTGAGAAAACTGAATTCATGGTTGACTTTGCCCAGCTTGCCGAAACCGATCAGCCGATTGTCATCACGCAAAGTGAATACATGCGACGCATGCGCGAAATGGCTCAATTCCAGCCAGGCATGAGTTTCTACGGTGAGATGCCATCCATGATGTCGCTTATGCTCAACACAGCTCATCCACTGGTGAAAAAACTGATTGATGAGGCCGTAGTCGCCACTCAAAACGAACTTAAACCTTTGGATGAGGAACTTGCTTCCACTCAAAACATAATCAGCGCAATTCGTAACCTTGACAAAGACGGAAAAGGCGTGCCTGAAGACAAAAAACAAGATTTGGCCGACAACGAGAAAAAAGAGCAAGAACTTCATGAGAAGAAGACGGCCATCATCACCGAATACGCCTCCGGTCAAGACAAAGTGAAGCAGTTGGTTGACATCGCTTTGCTGGGCAATGGCCTGCTAACGGGAGAATCACTCGACAAGTTTTTGCAGCGCTCGGTCAGCCTATTGTGATGAGGCGATGACGTTGCACAATGAAAAAGGTCTGGTTGAAAACTCAATCAGACCTTAACTTTTGCGGAAAGAGAGGGATTCGAACCCACGGTACGCAGAGCGTACAACGGTTTTCGAGACCGCCCCGATCGACCACTCCGGCATCTTTCCTTCAAAAATGTGCTGCAAAATTACGACAAAATCTTAATCCCACAAAATTTTTCGCTCCATTTGTCGAAAAAAAACTTTCACAGTCTGCTCAAAGCAGCTATGGTTTCATGAGGATTGGCCGACTTGAACACGTAGTTTCCGGCTACCAACACATCGGCTCCGGCTTCAGCGAGAAGACTACCTGTCTGCATATTAACGCCGCCATCCACTTCAATGAGCGCGTGAGATTGGCTGACTGCTATGAGTGAGCGCAACTCCCGCACTTTATTGAGCGTTTGCGTGATGAATTGTTGCCCTCCGAAACCGGGGTTCACACTCATGAGAAGCACCATGTCGAGGTCAGCAATTATGTCGCGCAACAGGCCGACGGGAGTTGCCGGGTTCAGTGCCACCCCGGCTCTCATGCCGGCAGCTTTAATTTGCTGCACTACACGATGCAGATGCGTGCACGCCTCGTAGTGCACCGTCATGAAAGCGGCACCGCAATCTTTCACCTCATGGATGAACTTTTGAGGATCCACAATCATCAAATGCACATCAAGGGGTTTGTCGCACAATTCTTTCACGTGTTGCATCACAGGGAAGCCGAAAGAAATGTTGGGCACAAACACGCCATCCATCACATCGAGATGCAGCATGCTGGCGTCACTGTCATTAATCATGCGAATATCGCAAGCCAAGTTGCCAAAATCGGCACTGAGTAGAGAGGGAGAAACTTGCATAAGTTATAAGTTTGCGAGTGATTTTTTCTTTCGATATTTGACAAAAATGTACAAAGCGACTGCCAGCAACAAGGCAAAACCGGCCATTTTCAGATAGTGGCTATAATGCTCCAGCTGGTCAAAAAGCAAAGCGTCGTCGGGCACAACAAGGAATAACAGATAACCCAAAGCGGCCAGCACTACATTCCACAGCCCGGCACCAAGAACGGTGAACAGGCTGAATGACATAAAGTTCATTCTCGCAAGGCCTGCGGGAATAGAAATGAGATGGCGCACCACAGGCAACAAGCGCGCCACAAAAATGGATGTGGAGCCTCTTTGCTGAAAAAAGGTTTCGGCATATTGCAGTTTCTTGCTACTTAAACGCAGCGCATGCCCCATGCGGCTCTCAGCGAAAGCATAGATAATGGGGCGTCCTAAGATGACCGACAAACCATAATTGATAATGGAACCGATGTAGGCACCCACTGTGGCTGCCAAAATCACCATCCAGAAGTTCAAGTCACTTCCCGATTGCAGTGAGAAATAGGCTGCCGGTGGCACCACCACCTCGCTGGGTAACGGCACGATGCTGCTCTCGATGGCCATGAGCAAAACGAGGGTGGAATAATTCATGTGAGCCTTAAACCAAAAGTATAACTCACGGGTAAAGCCGCCTACCGCAGAGGGTTCAGTGGCATCGCTCATTCCTTCCTGCGCCATCATGATCATGGCAGATGTCATCAGGAGCCATGCCAACAATAATATTCGTTTGTTTTGTTTCATTACGGCAAAGGTACAACCAAATTCTGAATCAGGAAAAAATAATCATCGTCCGCACCAAGCATTGCACTCGTTGTGGTTAACAAAATGATGCTGCCGATAGCATCATGAGCGGCTACCGGCAGCATAAACTCCTCAGGAGTGCTAATTATTTACCCAGCACGATGCCAATGATGGCGTTCACGTCGCTCACGTCCACTGAGCCGTCGCCATTCACATCGGCATTTCCTTTCAAATCGCTTGCTTGGGCTTTGCCGAGCACCACGCTAATGACGGCATTCACATCACTCACGTCCACGGTGCCGTCGCCATTCACATCACCTGTTTCAAAGGGAGAAGGAATGTATGCGCCGGGAATGGGAATAGCTTTGCTGATGTTGGAGGGCGCATAGCTCACATTGGCCATCAATGCCAGAGAAGCCGGAGTGGAATTTTGTTTCCATTCTCCATTTTGATAGACCCACAAAGTGTTTTTCTCACCAGTGGCGCGTTCCACAGCCGAAAAAGCCACTTCGTTGCTTCCTGCCGCATATTCGGCGATACCATCAAAAATGATGAAGAACGGATGGTTAAGCAAAATGGGTGCCGAAGAAAAATCGAACTTGACCGACTGAGTGGCCGTGTAGCGCGAACATTTTGTGAAATCGCCACTCGATTTTGTCACCGGACCCAAGTATGGGCCGGGCTTGCCATCTTTATCGGCAGCCGCGATATAGACATTGAGCTGCGTATAAGGTTTGCAGGGAGAAATCACACCCATGTAGAGAGCCACTTGGGTGAGGGCCATGCTGTCGAGCGGAGCCTCGAAATACTCGGCCCAACGTGTGATGCCCTTCGTATTGGCCCCATAATAGCCATTGGCCTTATCGCCATCCAACGGAGGCAGGCTAATGCCACTTGCGGGTTTCACGGCCGGTTCGAAGTTCCATACATACTGCGACCCTCCCACACCTATCGATTGGGTGCCCGAAGTGTAGGACGTTTCTCCGGCATCGTTTCCGGCAATCAGCGAGTAGCGATACCATGATGTGGACGTTGTGCCGGTGAGATCGTTCAATACAAAGGTAGGATTCTGCTCTGAACTGGAACCCACCACATTGCCACTTTTATCCATCAAAGTCCACGACCAATATTGTGGATTGTTGGTTGACATGTCTTTTAACGTCACTTTGGTTCCTCCAGAAACAAAGGGTACGCAGGCAGTAGCCGTGTAGTAACCGACGGGAACGACATCGGCGTTGGCAAGGGGTGTTCTGTAGCCCACCTCAACAAAATCATATTTCGTCAGCACGTCGGTTCCATTGGCATTTGTCACCGTGAGTTTCACATTATAGCTGCCGATGGCATCATAGGTGACCACAGGATTCTCTTCGGTTGACACGGAGGGTGTTCCTCCATCGAACTCCCATGCGTAGGACAGCCCCTCCCCTATGGAGCGATTGACAAAATGAACAGGATTTCCAAGTGTCGCTTTCGCCTTGAGATTAGGTAAGCCGCTCTGATAGAGATTGAAACCGGCGATATTGATGGCAGAGCCCCCTGTTCCTTTGTAGTTATAGGAGAATTTTACACTCTTTCCTGTGAAAGGCGTTAAGTCAAATGTGAGCTTTGCCCAGTCAGCTCCTGAATAGGACGGATTCTGAGCATGCCATTCGCGAGCGTCGAAGAGTGTCGTCGTGTCGTTGCCCTCAATCACGCTGAAAGTGAAGGTGAATGCATCGAGTTTAGTAGTGGGGAAAAACGCGTACCACGACACAGCCGACGATTGAAGCACCGTCAAGGCCGGCGAGGTGATGGTTTCGTCTTGCTCGCCATTACCTTGAATATACAGTGCGGTGGTGGCCGTGGGATCAATGAGCAGATAGGTTGACTTGGCCGTGCTGTTTAGGAGCACACGCCAAGTGTATCTCGTGTTTGTGGTGTCCTTTTGCCACTCGGCAAGGTTGTTGTCGAACTGATAAGTGTAATAGGACTGCGTGGCCTCTTCGGCCGTGAAATCGGCTTGGGGGCTTTGCGCTTGCATCACCCAAGGGGCGATTCCCAATAAAAGTATTGCAATTCTTTTCATAGTCTGATATATGAATGGTTGATATTTATTTTTCTATTAATTTGAAGGAGCTGCCATCGCCGCGGCGCACGATGTAGAAGCCTTTCTCGGGTACACCGACGATGCGTCGTCCATTCAGGTCATAATACATTTCTTCACCATGCGCTTCCACACCTTCTTCTGTTTGTACCTCAGTGATGGCCGATGCGGGCGGGGGTGTTGACACCGTGTTAAATTTCAGATATGGGCATAACGCTATGCTGATGGGGCTGCTGCTATTTTCTTCCCAATGAAACTTGTTGATAAAATACACCGTGTTGTTTACCGTTTTCAACGAATCAAGATAAAGATAGGCGGTATTTTTGTCGCCCTTTGAGGCATCGCCCAGCGGTGAGCAACCCAAAATCACCTGATTCACCACGCCGGCATGGTTCATCTCATAGGCTGGAATGCCGCTGATGACCACAAAGAAAGGTTCATCCACTGCCACTTGCTGTGGGAGCACAAATTCAGTGAGGCTTTGCTCGGTCACATTGTCTTTGCCGGATACTTTGCAACCCGAAAGCACCTTTGAAGCCGAAGCCAGCATTTCGCCGGGGAAGCCATCGTCGCCCACTTTGTGCACCGACATGACGATGGTCGTATCCTGCTTAAACGATGTGTTGGCGAGGAAAAGGGCTCCTAATTTAGTGATGACAGCCGGATCGAGTGGGCGTTCAAATTTTTCGGCCCA
>JAFVCX010000021.1 GCA_017478855.1 Muribaculaceae bacterium
CCCGCACCATTCATTTCGACAAGGCTACCCGGCAGGATGGTGAGAACGACTTTCACCACTTTTCTTTCCTTCCCGGGGAGCGGAGCACGCTCACCCAGCGTCCGTGCTGGATGGTTTATACCAACTCCGCCGTGCACGACATTCTGCGCCAGGCACTGCCCGAATCACCGCTTTATAATGGCCAAATCACAAGCATCGGACCGCGTTACTGCCCCAGCATCGAGACAAAAATAGTGACATTTGCCGACAAGGAGTCGCACCTGCTTTTTATTGAGCCTGAGGGAGAAACGACCCAGGAAATGTATCTCAACGGCTTCTCCTCATCCTTGCCTTGGCGAGTGCAGATGGACGCGTTGAAGCAAATTCCCGCCCTTGCCGACGTGCAACTTTATAGGCCCGGGTATGCGATTGAATACGACTTCTTCGATCCCACGCAGTTGCATCACACTCTTGAAACCAAACTCGTCAAAGGGCTATTTTTTGCCGGTCAAGTCAACGGAACGACCGGTTACGAGGAAGCTGCGGGGCAGGGCCTGGTGGCAGGAATCAACGCCCACCATGCCGTGTGGGGTGGCGAGCCATTCGTGCTGCAGCGCGACGAGGCCTACATCGGTGTTCTCATTGACGACCTCGTGACCAAAGGGGTTGACGAGCCATATAGAATGTTCACATCGCGAGCCGAGCATCGCATCTTGCTGCGTCAGGACGATGCCGACATGCGACTCACGCCGCTCGGGCGGGCGCAGGGGCTGGCCACCGCTTCCCGTTATGAGTTGATGGAAAGTAAGCGCAAGCAGGTGGAAGCGCTTGTGGATTATGCCCGCACGACCACGGTGCGCGTTGCCGACGTGAATGGCGGTTTTGAACAGATGGGCCTCCAGCCGCTCAAGCAAGGTGCCAAACTTTACGACCTGCTGCTCCGGCCCCAGTTGAGCATGACCCTCATGGCTGAAATGCTCCCCTTGCTGCGGCAGCAAATCGATGTCCTTGAGCCGGCACGGAAGGAAGAAATTGTTGAAGCGGCTGAAATTCAAATCAAGTATAGCGGCTACATCGAGCGCGAGTCGCAAATGGCCGACCGCCTTTCCCGGCTCGACCGGGTCACGCTGCGCGGGAAGTTTGATTACAGCACGCTGCACCAGCTCTCCACCGAGGCCCGCCAGAAGTTGCAGCGCATTGACCCCGCCACTGTGGGGCAGGCATCGCGAATACCGGGCATTTCGCCCAGTGACATCAACATATTATTGTTGTTATTAGGTAGATAAACATTAAATGTTTCACGTGAAACAAATCCAATAAAAATGAAAAAAGAAGAATTAGAGAAAGTGAAAAGCGTTGTGCGCAATGTGCCTGATTTCCCTGTCAAGGGGGTTCAATTCAAGGACCTGACCACAGCTTTCAAAGACCCTGAGGCCTTCACCATCATCAGTGACGCGCTCGTCGACCTGTACAAGGACCGCGGCGTGACCAAGGTGGTGGGTATCGAGGCTCGCGGATTCATCGGCGGTGCCATTTTGGCATCGCGCTTGGGTGCCGGTTTTGTTCCTCTGCGCAAGCCGGGCAAATTGCCGGCCGAAGTCATCCAGAAAACCTATGCCAAAGAGTACGGGACCGATACGATTGAGATTCACCGCGACGCCATTGTTCCCGGCGATGTGGTGGTTATTCACGACGATTTGCTGGCGACGGGTGGCACGATGATGGCCGCTTACGACCTGGTGAAGTCGATGAATCCCGACAAAATTTATATCAACTGCATCTGCGGGCTGAGTTTCCTGAACGGGCGCTCAGTGTTCCCCAAAGAAGTGGAGGTGTCGACGTTGTTCGACTTCTGAGCCCCGCAAGGGTAGGGCGGCAATCTGTTTTATGGGTACAAGGGTGCGGTCGGTCGCAACCCTTGAATGGTTGCAACCATCATGCGCGACGAACTTAAATTAAAAATCAGTCTTTTGCCTGACTCCCCCGGCGTGTATCGTTACAAGAATCGCGACGGGGTGATTATCTATGTTGGCAAGGCCAAGAACTTGAAGCGCCGCGTCAATTCGTATTTTAATCGTGAGCACTCGGTGTTGCGCACCAATATGCTGGTGCGCAACATCTGGGACATGGAGTATACCGTGGTCAACACCGAGGAGGAGGCCCTTGACCTGGAGAATAGCCTCATCAAGGAGTTTCAACCCCACTACAATGTGCTTCTGAAGGATGACAAATCCTATCCCTGGATTTGCGTGACCAAGGAACTTTACCCCCGCGTGTTTGTCACCCGCGATGCGCTGAAACGCGGTGCGAAATACTACGGCCCGTATCCCCATGCCGAGGTGGCACACACCTTGCTCGACGTGATACGGCAAATTTATCCGCTGCGCACATGCACCCACAATGTTTCACGTGAAACAATCGAGCAACTCAAGCACCGCCTGTGCCTGCAGTATCACATCAAGCGCTGCGAAGGGTGCTGCCGCGGGCTGGTGACAGTCGAGCAGTATAGCCGTTATATCGAAGAAATCAAGCAGATTTTGAATGGCGATGTGGCTCAGCTCTCGGAATATCTGGTGACCGAAATGAACCGGCTTGCCAGTGAATTGCGGTTTGAAGAGGCCGAGGTGCTCAAGCGCAAGTACCGCCTGATTGAGCGAGTGCGCGCCCGGTCGGTCATCGTCAACCCCAACATTCATAACATTGATGTGCTGACTCTGATTCGCGACGACCAGTCGGCCTATTTCAACTATATGCACATGCGTGGCGGCTCGGTGGTGCAGGCGCTCACCCTCGAGTACAGGTTGCCGGCCGAGGACACCCCCGACGACGAATTGATGTCGATGGCTGTGAATGAGATGCACCGCCGTTTTGCCGACACTTATAAGCGTGAGCGGGTGCGCGAAACATTGGTCAATATCATTCCCGATGTGGAGTTCGAAGGGATGGAATTCGTGATTCCGCAGCGTGGCGACAAGCGGCGGTTGCTTGAGATTTCGCTGAAGAATGCCGAGCAATACAAGACCGAGAAATACAAACGCATGGAGAAACTCAACCCCGAGCAGCGCACCACTCGCACACTCACGGCCATCCAACGCGATTTCCACCTCACCTCGTTGCCGCGCCACATGGAGTGCTTCGACAACAGTAACATCTCAGGCACCCATCCTGTGGCGTCGTGCGTGGTGTTCCGCAATGCCAAACCGGCCAAGAAAGATTACCGTCATTTCAATATCAAGACAGTGGAGGGTCCCGATGATTTTGCGTCGATGCGCGAGGTCATCACGCGGCGTTACAGCCGCCTTGTGGCCGAGGGTGCCGAGCTGCCCCAGCTCATTGTTCTCGATGGAGGCAAGGGCCAGCTCAGCTCGGCCGTTGAGGCGCTCGACGGCATCGGCCTGCGTGGAAAAATTGCTGTGGTGGGTATTGCCAAGCGGCTCGACGAGATTTTTTTTCCGGGCGACAGTGTTCCGCTTTACATCGACAAGAACAGTGAGACCCTGCGCGTGGTGCAGCGCATGCGCGACGAGGCTCATCGCTTTGCCATCGCTCACCATCGCCAGCAGCGCGGCAAGGGGCAGACGCACTCCATCCTCGATGACATCAAGGGCGTGGGTCCTGCCACTAAACAACTGTTACTCAAGCATTTCAAAAGCCTTAAACGCATACGTGAGGCATCGGTCGAGGATTTGGCGGCTGTGATAGGGGAGAAGAAAGGTGAGATGGTTTTTAATTATTTGAAATCCAACGAATAAGATATGAGAATTGTGATTCAACGGGTTGCCGAGGCTGCCGTAAGCGTCGGCGACAGGCAGGTGTCGGCCATCGGGCCGGGCCTGATGGTGCTCGTGGGTGTGGAACAAGCCGACACCCTCGCCGATGTGGAATGGCTGGCCGCCAAGACGGCCGCCTTGCGCATCTTCGACGATGATGAGGGCGTGATGAATCGCAGCGTGGCCGACGTGGGTGGCGAAATGCTGGCCGTCAGCCAGTTTACCCTCACCGCCGGCACTCGCAAGGGAAATCGCCCCAGCTATATCCGTGCGGCCGGTCACGACTTGGCAGTCCCCCTCTACGAGGCCTATTGTGAACGGGTGGGGCAGCTGTTGGCACGCCCGGTGCAGCGAGGCGTTTTCGGCGCCCACATGCGCGTGTCGCTGGTGAACGACGGGCCGGTGACCATTATCATCGATTCGCGCTTGCGTGAATAATTGTTTGCCCGCATCGGAAAAAAATAGTAAATTTGCGTCAGATGACAATACAGGAGGCACAGGAGCGGGTGGACCGCTGGATCAAGACCTACGGAGTGCGCTATTTCAGCGAGTTGACCAACATGGCCATCCTCACCGAGGAAGTGGGCGAGGTGGCCCGCATCATGGCCCGCCGTTACGGCGAGCAGTCGGAAAAGCCGTCGGACCGCGACAAGGTGCTTGCCGACGAGCTTGCCGATGTGCTGTGGGTGCTCATTTGCATCGCCAACCAGACCGGGGTGGACTTGACCGAGGCGCTGGAGAGTAATTTCACGAAAAAAACGGCACGCGATGCCCACCGTCATCTTGAGAATGAAAAATTAACCCCCAAATCAAAATAAAAACAACACTATGGGACAACAAGAACATCATCATGAACACTGCTCGTGCGGCTGTGACCACGAGCATCATCACGACCATGAAGTGAATCTGAACCGCTACGAGGCAGTGGTCGACGGCAGTGCTGTCGAGACCGACGATGGGGCCGTGCAGGCCGCCGTGCAGCGCATTCTTGACGAGCATTGCCAGGCAAACAACAC
>JAFVCX010000022.1 GCA_017478855.1 Muribaculaceae bacterium
AAGCTCACCGCCAACAAAGAAGCCAAGCGCATCATCGTAGAAACCATTCAGCGTGTGGCCACCGAAACGGCCATCGAAAACGCCGTCACCGTGTTCCATATCGACAACGATGAGCTGAAAGGGCGCATCATTGGCCGCGAGGGGCGAAACATCCGGGCTCTCGAAGCTGCCACCGGCATTGAAATTATCGTCGACGACACCCCAGAGTCCATTGTCCTTTCAGGCTTCGACCCTGTGCGCCGTGAGATTGCTCGCTTGGCACTGCACCAACTGGTGAGCGACGGGCGCATCCACCCGGCACGCATCGAGGAAGTGGTGGCTAAAGTGAGAAAGCAAGTCGAGGAAGAAATCATCGAAACCGGCAAGCGCACGGCCATCGACCTCGGCATCCACGGTCTGCACCCCGAATTGATTCGCCTCATCGGCAAGATGAAATATCGTTCCAGCTACGGACAAAACCTGCTGCAACACTCACGAGAAACCGCCAATCTTTGTGCCATCATGGCAAGCGAGTTGGGACTGAATCCCAAAAAAGCACGCCGCGCCGGACTGCTGCACGACATTGGCAAAGTGCCCGACGATGAGCCTGAATTGCCGCACGCTCAGCTGGGCATGAAACTGGCCGAAAAATACAAGGAAAAAGCCGACATTTGCAACGCCATCGGTGCCCACCACGAGGAAGAAGAGGCCACCAGCCTCTATGCGCCCATCGTGCAAGTGTGCGATGCCATTTCGGGTGCACGACCCGGTGCTCGCCGCGAAGTGGTCGAAGCCTACATCAAGCGACTCAACGACCTTGAACGACTGGCCATGTCATATCCGGGCGTGGTGAAGACTTACGCCATCCAAGCCGGCCGCGACTTGCGCGTTATCGTGGGTGCCGATAAGATTAGCGATGCCGAAACCGAGCGATTGAGCACTGAAATCGCACAGAAGATTCAAGATGAGTTAACTTATCCCGGACAGGTGCGCATCACCGTCATTCGCGAAACCCGTGCCGTGAGTTATGCCAAGTAATCAACCACGGGAAATTCATGAAAACTGACAAGAAACAAGACACCTCTGCACCGCTCACCGAGGCGTGCCTCACGTGCGGCAAAGAGTGTTGCGGCGGTTGCTCGTGCCGCGGCAGGAGCAACCTCGAAAGCCACAACTGGCTGGGTGACTTGCCCGGCGTGGCCGGTGACTGCGACATAGTGGAGGTGCACTTCAAAAACACCCGGCGCGGTTTCTATCGCAACACCGCCCATCTCGACCTCAAAGCCGGCGATGTGGTGGCAGTCGAAGCCGCTCCCGGGCACGACATTGGTCAAGTGGCCCTCACCGGGCCTTTGGCCAAGTTGCAAATGAAGCGCACCCATCTGCGGCCCGACACCGAGATTCTGCGAGTCTTCCGCAAGGCCAAGCCCGCCGACATCGAACGATTTGAGCAGGCGAAAGCCCGCGAGGCCGACACCATGATTCGCTCTCGTAAAATCGCCGTTGACCTCGGTCTAAAAATGAAGATTGGCGACGTGGAGTATCAAGGCGACGGCAACAAAGCCATTTTCTACTACATTGCCGACGAGAGGGTCGACTTCCGACAGCTCATCAAGGTGCTGGCCGACGTGTTCAAAATCCGTGTGGAAATGAAACAAATCGGAGCAAGGCAGGAAGCCGGACGCATAGGCGGCATAGGTCCTTGCGGTCGCCCCTTGTGCTGCGCGAGCTGGATGGCCAACTTCACCTCCGTGTCGACCAACGCCGCACGTTTTCAAGACATCTCGCTCAATCCGCAGAAGCTCGCCGGCCAATGCGCGAAGCTTAAATGTTGCCTCAATTTCGAAATCGACACCTATGTGGAGGCCAGCCGCCAAATGCCCCGACGTGACCAGACGCTCGAAACCAAAGATGCCGTCTATTTCCAGTTCAAGTCCGACGTGCTTAAAGGAGAAATCACTTATTCTACCGATAAACATGTGCCGGCCAACTTGGTGACCTTGACACGGGAACGCGTCTTCGAGGTCATGGCCCTCAACAAAAATGGCATTAAGCCCGACAAGCTGGCTGCCGACGGCAACGAGCGCGATCTCGAGAAGAAAGCCTTTGGCGATATCTTGGGACAAGATGCCATCACACGATTTGACAGGAAAAAGAAAAAGAAAAAATCCTGAGCCGACAAGGCAAAAGGCAAGCAGCAATCCGCAAAAGACCAGCGGCCCGCCGACCAGCCCAAACGCAAAGAAAAGAACAAGCAACAACAGGGAGAACGCCCACACCCTAACCCTAATGCGCAGGGCAACGCACGGGCACGCAATCGCTCAAAACGCCAAAAACAGCATAGCGATGATAGCCGGCAAGGCAAAAATATCCCCCAACAACAGCGCCATCAAGAACAAAATTCTTAAAACGCTGTCATTGGCCGTCATAGCGGCAGGCTTAGGTGCATGCGCACTCGAGCCTGCCACTTACAGCCATTTTTGCCACATCGACCGCAGCGTGTGGTATGGCGACCTGCCGCTGCGCTTTTCCCCTGCCCTATCCGATTCCTCCACCACCTACGACCTCATGGTGGCCATTCGCCACAATCGCAGTTTCCCCTATTCTTCCCTACCCGTAGCCATCGATTTTATCGACGACACATTTGGCATCGCCTCGCAAAGCGTCATCATTCCTCTTGCCGATGAGCAAGGCCAATGGCTGGGCAGCGGCATGGGCGACTCTTATCAAACGGCTGTGCACGTTCGCAGCGGCCTCTCGGCAAGGCAGCTGCACAACGTCGTGATTTGGCCCACACTGGAAGGCCGCGATTCCATCGTGGGAATCGACGATGTGGGCATCATTGCATCACCGGTAAAATCACACACACCATGACACGCCCCGACGCCATCATATTCGATATGGACGGCACGCTTTGGGATGCAACCCAAAGCTATGCGCAAATCTGGAACGAAACCTTTGCGCAAATGGGCATTCCGTCGCGCCTCTCAGGTCAAGAGCTGCACATCCACATGGGTTCGTCGCTCGATGAGATTATTCACCAAGTCATTACAGCGCAAGGCATTCACATCGACCTAAATGAGTTCTTGCGGCGGCTCACGCTCAACGAGGCTCGCCTCATGCCCCGGCTGGGAGGCACACTCTACGACGGCGTGCGTTCCGGCCTCGAAACGCTGGCAAAGGATTATCCACTCCTTTTGTTGAGCAATTGTAGCGCCAGCGGGCTGCGAAACTTCATGCATTTCACCGGCACCCACCATCTTTTCTCCGATGCGCTCACTCATGGCGAGCGCCCCGTACCCAAAAGCGAGAACCTGCTTTTCTTGGCACAAAAGCATCGGTTCACGGCACCCGTCTACATGGGCGACACGCAAGCCGACTGCGATGCCACCCACCAAGCCGGTTTCACATTCGCTTTTGCGCGTTATGGATTCGGTTCCTGTCACGACAGCGACTTTGCCGTCGATTCTTTCACAGAGTTTGTCAAGCTGTTGTCGCCCGACCGGTTTGCACAATCCAACTGAAAATAGTAATTTTGCAACGCGACTACTAATTGGCTTTCCATGAAACTTAGCAAAGAAGAAGTAAAAAAAACAGGCATTCAGTTGCTCAAATATGGAGTGATAGGCGTGCTCAACACGCTCATCACGCTGGTCGCCTTCTATCTGCTTAACACCTTGCTCGATATCCCCTATGGCATCTCAAACCCCGTGGCCTATATTTTAGGTGTAATCAACAGTTTTCTCTGGAACCGCAACTGGGTGTTCAAAACCAATGCCAATTTCAAGCGCGAGGCCCTGCTCTTTGGCTGCGGATTTCTTCTCTGCTGGGGACTGCAAGGTGCCGTGAGTCTTTTGTTGCTCGAAGGGCTTAATTGGAAGAACTTGCCGGCCGACATCATTCCTTTCTTCCCCATGGAAAAAGCGGGACAAAACATCGTCATGGTTTTGGCAATGGTTGTCTACACGCTTGCCAATTACGTCTACAACCGTTTCATCACCTTTAACCACAAAGGTTCTTCCACAGACAAATAAAGCGTCGGCCCCCGCCACCGGGCATTTCAGCCTCCTTTTTCGGTACATATTTTTTCTTCCAAACATTTTGCGAATATGCAAAATGTTGCATAACTTTGCACTTGAGTGTAATCAATAAAACCATTTCACTATGAAAAAAATCTATCGTCTATTCGTGGCAACGGGCCTCTTGTTCACAATAGGTGTGAGCGCGGCGGCATCATCGTTTCACGACTATGCGGCCAGCAAGCCTATGGCCGCTATTCATCAAGTGAAAGAGGCACGACCCGTACAGGCCGACATCGACCCGGCCACCACAACGAGCCTCAAGCAAGAAACACCGCCCTCAGCAGGCGGTCAGCTCTCTCGGGCACCGCGACGCGCTGTGAGCGCGGCCGATCTGCCCACCAATCCTCTGCAAATCGATTACGCGTCGGGCGACAGCTATATCACCGCCTCGGCCGTAACCTTTACGCTGGAGGGCAACACCATTTCTATCTCCAACTTTGCAGGCTACGGAAAAACCATCACCGGCACCGTCAACCTTGAAACGGGCGTGGTGGCATTCCCTCGCCAGCAAGTGCAGGACAACGCCACCTATGGTAATTGCGACTTGGTGAGCGTGAACGACGGACTCGCGTCCATCGACACGCTGGCCTCAGTCACCGGCACTCTTGCCGACGGCATACTCACCCTCGGGCATTGGACCATGCTCATCACACAGGGCGATTATGCCGGCTACATTTTGGGCACCGTGCGCGACAAAAGCGTTTTCAGGGCAGCCAATGCCACCATGAATGTGGT
Organism: Muribaculaceae bacterium; assembly: GCA_017478855.1. Classification (GTDB taxonomy): domain Bacteria; phylum Bacteroidota; class Bacteroidia; order Bacteroidales; family Muribaculaceae; genus Sodaliphilus. Next base: position 4,797 of record JAFVCX010000022.1, read on the forward strand.
TCAGCTCAATTATGATGACGAGGGCAACCTCACAGGCAGCACACCGGCCACCTATCCGGTGATAGCCACGCAGACGGCCACCAACGAGGTAGAAGTGCTCAACTTCCTCGGCATGGGCTATCGCCACCTCATCGGCATCAAGAGCGATAAAACGCTGGCCATCGCGCCCCAGCAACTGTTCCGCAACAACGATTACGGCGTATTTTTCTTCTATCCCTTCGACGAAGCCACGGGCGTAACCACCATCGGCGGCACTCTGCGTGGCACCACCGAGGGCAACAAGTTGGCTTGGGGTGGCAGCGCCATTCACACTAGCAACGGGAAATACTTCTATGCACGTTATCGCAGCTGCGAAATTCAGCTCTCCTTCGACCTGCAATATCCTGCCGCGCAAACGCAAGCGGGCTTCAAGGGCAGCGGAACCGAGGACGACCCGTGGCTCATCGAAACGATGGCCGACCTGCTCGCCTTGAGCGACAGCGTGAACTATGGCACGACCACCGACCCCACCGGCAAGTATGTGAAGATGTTTGAAGGCAAATTCTTCAAGCAAACCAAGGTCATCAATGCTAAGGGCTACAACTTCCCGCCCATTGGCGGCAACGACGACCTCTATCGCTTTGCAGGCACCTACGATGGCGACAACAAGGCCATCAGCAACCTGACCATCAACACCGTAACCAATGGCTATGCCGGATTGTTTGGCTCGGTCGACACCTGCGGTGTCTTGAAAAACATCAGCATCACTTCCCCGGTGATTGAATGCTCCTATTATTTCGCCGGTGCGGTGGCGGGCAACTGCAATGGTACCATGATTAATTGCAAAGCCACAACCCCCAAAGTCACAGGTCAATACACCGTGGGTGGCTTGGCGGGCAAGGTGGGTCCCGCCACCCAATGCTCTGTCACCACAGGCACCATCGTGGCCGAGGCACAGTGTGGTGGCGTGTTTGGCGTGAGTCGCTATCCCCTCTCGTTCATCAATGCCACCAATACCAACGTCATGATCACCGGCACCACCAGCCAGTCGCCCGTGGGCGGCCTGCTCGGCCAGATGAGCGGTGATTTTGGCGGCTCCATCAGCGACAGCTATTTCAGTGGCAACGTCTACCTCACCCGCACCACCCAGTTTGCCGGCGGCATTGTGGGCACCACTTCGCGCAACACCATCGACCGTTGCTTCTCGTTGGCACAGATAGGCATGCTGGGCAACACCGTGGGCACAGCTGTGGCTGGCGGCATCGTGGGCGGAGCCATTGCCACCGACTTCACCGACTGCTATTTTGCCGGCGAGAATCGTTTAAGCACTTCGCGTTCAGGTGCCATTGTGGGCTACACGCTCAATGTGATCTACACCGGTTTCCCCGACCACATCAACCTCACGCGCTGCTACGTCACCGGCATGGTGAACTGCACACTCAAGGCCGATTACAACCCCTATGTAGGCCAGTTCGACACGCAGGGTGCGGGTCTGCCTCCTGTGCTCACTGACTGCTACTATGATGAGCAGATGCTTCCTCTCATCACAAGCAAGAATGGAGCACTTAAAACCAGTGAGATGACCGGCACGGCTCCTAAACTCGAAGGCTTCTCGGCCGACACTTGGACGTTTACCGCCAATCTCTATCCACGCCTCACCTCGGTGGCCACCAACCAAGCGGCCTATGTGAGCGCGGCG
>JAFVCX010000023.1 GCA_017478855.1 Muribaculaceae bacterium
CAGGTGAATAGGATAGCATATAGGGTTTCTTTCATTGTCACTTTGGTGAAAAAGCGCTCGTAGGTCATGGGCAACATCAAGACATACCAGATGGCGAACAAGATGGCTAACCGCTTCAGTGAGTGGAACAAAATTTGTTTATCCCCCCCTATTTCGGTAGTGTTATCTAATTTACTGACAAACAGATAGGCCGATATGGCAAAAAACATCGGGACCCCGGCGGCGCCAATGAATGACAATATCTTGCGAGCGCTGGGCCATTCAATCAGGAACTGTGTGTGGGCGGCAACAATCAGAATGGCCATCAAGATTTTGGCCAAATCAAATCCGAGAATCTCTTTTTTAATCATTTGCTGAGCATTTTATGTAGCCGCTTGTTCAGTCGGGCGGCGGCGAGAGTGAGACGTTCAGAGTGCTTGAAGAACCGTTTTTGATTAAAAAAAACATTTAGCAATGGCGAGCTGAGATATTGGTATGTTTTGTCGGGCCTGATGGTCATGAGTGTGCTGATCATTTCCGGACTAGCGAGTGCGCGTTGCAAAGCTGCATCGATGCATCCGCTCTGTTTGACGTTGTAGTAGATCAAATTTTCGGCCGATGGAATATTCTGTTCTTTTCCCGAATAATAATGGATGATGCGGGCATCTTTCACATGATGGATTCCGTGAAATTTTATCTGACAATTCCATTGGCCTGAGAGTTCAGCGATTATATTTGCCAAGATGCGATTGGTCTCGCACAATGCGGGCTGGTCGTTGGGATCACCATTCTCGGTACTCTTGAGCCAGTTCTCGTGCCACAAGCTGTAGAAGTCATGGCACGTTGCGGTGTCTTTGGCATAGATGACACCACTGTTAAAATATGGTTCGCCCTCAAAACTTGAAAAACCGGCTTTGAGCCCTTTTTCAATTACAAACGGTTCCGTGAGGTTGAGCGGCCCATTCAGGTCTGCTACCATGCCAAGATCAGAAGAAATCAAGTCAACAGGATCCAAAGGCTTGCAGATTACCGTGTCACAGTCAATGAATAGATAATCACCGGAAACAATTCGCCGCAAGTTTACTTTTAGATGGCGCGATCGCCGCAAGTTGTCATATTCAGTGGGGACATCGGCAATAAGGACGTTGTTTATATAGCTGCGAATAGTGCCTCGCTTGCCGGTAAGTGTGGTCTCAGTGCGTGCGTCAGTGACAAGTTCAACTGTAACGTCAGGGTTGTGCATGCGCAATGAGTAGATGCTCATTAGGGCTTGCTCAAGAAAATAGTCCTCTTCATTGCTGACCAAGACGTAGACGATTTTAGTTTTCATCGCTTTGGGTTTCAAGTCCAAAAAAGCCATCAGTGCGCCCAATCAGTGGTTTGCCAAAACCTTCGAAATTTCCTTCGAAATGCAAATCGGCGCAATGAGGCGCATAAAAAAAATCTTGAATCAACGGTTGATGCAGATACAGATCTATATAATAATCGCCGTTGCTCACAAAATGTGGAATTTTGATTTTTTTTGAAATCTGAAATTTGCCGGCGGGAAATTTTGTGGAGATGCCCTTGTAACGCCCCTCGACCAATCCTGCCATGCTGACTCCGCTCATGTTCTTGATGAAAAGCTTAATCTCTGCACTGATGGGTTCACTGGTGTGGCCCGTGATGCACAAATCAAGGAATTCTTCGTTGCTCTTGATGGTTACTTGGTTGCTGATAGAGCCATTGATAGCAATCTCATCGATGGTGATGAATGTTTTTTTATCGGTGATGGCGTCTTTAATGTTGCCTTCTTGCGAAATGGCGGCATGGTTGAGATAGAAGTCCACAGCTTGATCGGCTGAACCTTGATGGACAACCATGCCGTTTTGCAGTACCACGCCACGGGTGCAGAGGCTTTTGATGGCCGCCATGTTATGACTCACAAACAGCACCGTGCGACCTTCGCCCTTTGAAACGTCCTGCATCTTGCCAATGGCCTTTTTTTGAAACTCAGCATCACCCACGGCAAGGACCTCATCGACCACAAGGATTTCTGGCTCGAGAAAAGCGGCAACGGCGAAACCTAACCGCACCGTCATGCCGCTGGAATAGCGCTTGACGGGTGTGTCAAGATAGCGCTCTACGCCGGCAAAATCTACTATGCTATCGAGTTTCTTTGTTATTTCTTGCCGCGTCATTCCCATGATGGATCCATTCATGTAAATGTTTTCGCGGCCGGTCATTTCGGGATGAAACCCTGTGCCTACTTCGAGCAAAGAGGCAATGCGTCCTTTTGCGCGTATGATTCCTGTGGTGGGAGCGGTTACGCGCGAGAGCAGTTTGAGCAATGTTGATTTGCCGGCACCGTTTTTGCCGATGATGCCCACCACGTCGCCCTCCATAACGTTGAAAGAGATGTCTTTTAAGGCCCAAACAAAATCGGAACTGCCCTTAGTAGAGCGGTCGTTGGTTTCGCCAATCTTCAGGTAGGGGTCCTCGTGGTGCAGGATGCGTGTCTGCCACCAGCGGTTCAGGTCGTGTGACAGTGTGCCGGTGCCCACCACTCCCAAATGGTAGAGCTTGCCTATGTTCTCAAATTGTATTGCAATATTGCTCATCTGAAAAATGGAGTTAAACAGTGTCCATAAAATTGCGCTCCACTCTGGTGAAGGTGACCACGGCAATGCAGAGTAAAATCAGCATAAAGATGGAGCTGTAAAGAAGTCCTCCCCAAGAAAGGGAACCGCAGCCCAAACAGCCATGCTTAAATCCTTCAAAGATAGGTGTCAAGGGGTTGAGTTCAAGGATGGTCTTTATCTTTCCGCTCGTTGTACTCATAGGGTAGATGACGGGAGTGGCATACATAAAAAGCTGAATGCCAAAACTCACCAAAAAAGTCAGATCGCGATACTTTGTTGTTAATGCGGAGATGATGAGTCCACATCCCATGGCATGGAACGCCAAGAGCACAATATAGAAAGGAAATAACAAAATGCTCCAATTGATGGTGGCATGAGTACCAATCAATAAATAATAGACATATACAGCAATGAACAGCATGAGCTGAATGAGCATCTTGACCAAATTGGATGTGATGGCTGATAAGGGGACAATTAATCGTGGAAAATAGACTTTTCCGAAAATGTTGGCATTTTCGGTGAACACATTCGAAGATGCGGTGAATGCGGCACTATAATAATTCCACAGGGTGATGCCGGCAAGGTAAAAGAGAGGCTGGGGCACGCCATCGGTTGAGATTCCCGCTAATCCACCAAAAATAAACATGTACATGATGGTGGTGAGGGCAGGCTGAATGATATACCATAAAGGGCCAAGTATGGTTTGTTTGTACACGACAATTATGTCGCGTTTGATGTACATTAAGAAAAGGTCGCGGTATCGCCATAAATTTTTTAAGTCTATGTCGAACCATCTTCTTTGTGGGCTGATGACAATTGTCCAATCCTTTTGGTGCATCTTTAGCATGTGATTTGATGTCAAAAAGAAATTGTGGTGTTATTTGGTGAGATGGGGGGTGCCGAGGAGGAGGTGGGCGAGGGGGGCGCTGCAGCGGATGAGGCGGCTGATGAGCAGGCTGCAGGCGGTGACGAGGGCCGCGATGGTGAGGCCCACGGTGAGTTCGATGAGGGCACCATGCGGTTGGCCGATGAGGTGGCTCCAGCTACTCAGGTCGGGCAGGAAGAAGTAGTGCAGCAGGTAGATGTCGAGGGTGCGGCGGCCAATAAAGGTCATCGTGCGTGCCACGATGCCGCCACGCTCAAAGAATGGGCCTGCGCTGCGAAACAGGGTGAACACCATGAGCACGCCGGCATAGCGAGCCGTGTGGGTGAGCAGCAACCACAGTTTGCCTTGCTCCAAGTCGCAGGCCTGTATCAGAAGCACACAGCCCCAAAACGCCACAATGAATGCGGCACGCCAGAGGTCGTTGTCGACGATGCGTGTGAATTGGGCGTGATATTTACGTGCGAAGATGCCCAACGCGAAAAATTGGAAGAAGAGCATTAGCCGGTCGAGGGCAAGGATTTGCCATGCGGCCGATTGCACATCGTCTTCACACTGGCTTTTGAGCACAAACAGCAGCACTGCCACGATGAGCAGGCCCCAATCGGTGACTTTGCCGCTGGTGCGCCGCCCGATGAGCGACAGCGTGAAGTAGATGACGAACATCTCGAAAAGCACGATGGTGAACCAATACCACCGATAGCCATAAACGAGGAAATCGGATAGCGGATAACCAAAGGCCACCGAGAAGATGACGAAGAATATGGAGGCTGGCACCAGCTGCACCACGGCTTTTTTCTTCAGGTTCTGGAGATAGAAGGCAGCGGTCCAACGCTCAACGGCTTTGTAGCCTATGAAACCACTGATGAAGAAGAACATGGGCATCCTGAACTTGACGAAAATGGAACCTACAAGGGTGTAGGTTTCCACGCCAAACGACAAGTAGATGACATGATGAAATACCACGAGGAGCATGGTGAAACCTCGCAGTGCGTCGATGTGTGGGATGCGTCGAGTGGCGGCCATGTTTTTATAGAAGCGAATAGATTTTCTGCACCTCTGACTCGTTGCCAAAGTCGCTGGCGCCCACATTCCGGATCAGTTGCCGCAGTTGTTCAGGCTGGGCGATGGCTTGGGCAATGCCTTGTGCGCAGCCCTCATTGTCGAGAGGCACGATAAGGCCGTCTTCACCATGCTTGATTTGGCTTGCGGCTGTGGGATAGGCTGTTACGATCACGGGCTTGCCCAAGATTTGCGCCTCGCGCACGGTGACGCTTTTTCCCTCGTAGCGGCTGGGCTGCACATAGATGTCGCATGCCTTGATGTAGGGATAGGGATTGGCACGTGGCCCCATGATGATGACGTGCTCTTGCATGCCGGTTTCGGCAATGCGCTGACGAATGAGGCTGTCGTCGCCCATCCCGATGAGATACCATCGCACGTCCACGCCGCGCTCCACGATGCGTCGTGTGATGTGAGGCACATTGTCGTAGTTTTTGGCGTGGCAGAATCGCCCCACGGAGAGCAGATTGATGGGTGTTGAACCGCCCGCTGACTGGTCGTCAGATGATTTTTGGCGCGAATCAACGCCTTGCTGCCCGTTTCGTGGCATCTCTTGGCTCACGTCAAAGGCCTCGGCTTGTTGCCTGATGAGGGTGGACGAGAGAATGTTTTCCATCTCCATTATTTTAGGCGCGAGCGACGGGAATGTGCGCAAAAAAGCACGCGTACAGTCGGGCGAAATGCTCACGATGCGGTCATAGCCGCCCCAGATGGGCAACTCGCGTTCGGCATTCACATGCACAGTGCTATAATCGGTGTGAATCCACGCTATTTTTTTGCGTGCCTTCACTTGGTTGAGTACGATGTTGTGAGGTGTAATGAAGCTGATGGCCAAATCGTAAGGCACGTCGGGCAGGTTGTTGATGGCGGGCAGGTGTGGAACCACGGCCTCGGCCACATATTGGAAGATGCTGGCATCGTTGGCGCGCTGCTCTTGGGTGAGCGTGCGGCTGTATTTGCGATGCCGCCATCGAGCTTTGAGCCGCGCCCATGCGATAGACCACTGCCCCTCGCCGATGATGGTTTTGAGAGGTCGCTCAATGGCGTTGTAGCCGCGCTGTTCGGGCAATAGATTCACTTTGTCGGGAATGAGCGGCATGAAATCGCCTGTGTGCTGATTGAGAAACAAATCCACTTGCACGCGGGTGGTATCGAGGGCGTTGAGCAGCCCCAGCAAAGCCCGTTCGGCTCCACCCATCTCCATATAGTGCATGTGGATAAAGATTCGTTTCATTCCCAATTGGCAAGCTTAGCCCTCTCAGTTCATGGCACTCTTTGGCAGATGCAGCCACTCGGTCACCATGCGTTTTTTTCGGTCGTTGGCGGCAATGAGTTGCCAGCCGGCCACGATGCGTGCCGCCTTGTCGCGATAGTCGGGATAACCGGTGGCGGCATAGAGCATGGCAAGGTGTTGTGCCCGCTGAACCTCGCCGGTAACGCTTGGCAAGAGGTCGCGGCATCGTTGCAGATAGTCAAGATAGCCTTTATCGTCGCCCAGCGCACGATAGCTCACCAGCATGAGCGTGGCGTGCGTGCTGGCCTGACTGACGGTGGCCACATGGAGCTGTGCAAATCGCCGGGTGAAGGTGAGGAGCGCGGCTGTGTCGTCGAGCGTCAGCCCTTCGCCACCCAACTTGTGTCGCAGTGCTTGCAGTGCCCGTGTCATGTGCGCGTCGAATAGACGATATGGGTGCCGGTTTCCGCGTCCGAACTTGATGATGCGGATGTGGCGTGCCATGATGCTGGGTGTGGCCACTAAAAACAAGTTGCCCACATTGAGTACCACTCGTCCGCCCTCGCGGCCTTGCTGTGACTGAAGCACCCCTTTCACGCCATCAAATTCGCCTCCGATGATTTCCACCAGATCTCCTTCCTCAAGGTCAACGGCCTCAATGGGAAAGCATGGCAACTGGTTGCCATAGGCTTTGGCCACGGCCATGAACATGTGCATTTCTTCATCGGGCACCACTTGCCGACTCGTTCCATCAGGAGCGCGCAGCCAGTCCATGCCCGGCACAAGGGTGCGTAGTGCTTCTATCTGCTCAACGCTGTGGTTGAGAAACAGATAGTGTCCCAACAGTCGGTGGCGACGAATCACCGTTTTTCCATTGATGGAGCTTTGTCGCAATATGGTGGGCATGAATAGATTGACGTGAAATCCCAATCGCTCCTCGGCCATTTCAAACGCTTGCTGCGAGTCGGTTAACCGTCCGTGTATTCTTAATGCGTACCACATAGCTGCTTTGTTGAATGCCTGTGTGTAATGGTTGAAAGAATACCGAAAAAATGTTGCGATTAATGGCCTCGGCACAAAACTCCCCTCTTTGCTGTATTCGTAAGTTACTGCAAAGCAAACAGTTATGCAAGTTGGTGCTGCCAACTTGGGAAAAATACCCGATGAGTGTACCCATTCACTGGCTTTCAGGGGGTATAAAATCGTACAAAATTATTAAAAATCGTTGATTTGACCGCTTCTGTGCCTAAAAAATGCGTTAAATTAGGTTTTTTTAGCAATCATTCGTGGTAAGGGCACGAATCAGGCAAGGTCAGATTTGGGCTGGGGAGAATAGGTGTCGATGTGCCGCGCTTTCTTTTGGTCGAGAATGTCGGCAATGCGAATGAGCAGCCCGGTTTCCTCCACATCGCCAAACTCATGGTTGATAGCGGTGCCCAAGATGCGCATCGAGGGCGAAAGGCTCATATAGGCGTTGACCAGCGGCGGAATGTTGATGCCATGTTCGCGAACGAACGTGTTGAGCCGGCGGTAATCTTCTTTGAAGTCGTTGCCCTTAAAGTAGTTGGCCTCGCCCAATGCGCTATGGGTGTTGGGCAGAGGAGCGATGGGAGTGACCAGCCGGTCAGGGTCGGGGAAATAAAGATGCAAGAAATGCAGCAGCAGGTTGCGGCAATCACGGTCATAGGTGGGATACATCGTCATTTTTCCAAACAGATATTCCACTTCGGGGTGCTCCACGGTGAGTGCACCCAGACCATCCCACAGATTATCAAGCGCATAAATGGCTCGGCTTCCGGCAAGGGTCGATTGGTATTTGGGCTGCACCCATGAGCGACCCAACTCTATGGTGTGGGACAAATAATGGCGCAAAAACTCATCGGAAAAGTTAAACATGTGCGCCGTGGCAATACGCGGCCGCCCGTCGGGGGTGAATCTGATGTCGCTGCCAGCTAAGTACCGATAGGCACCCACAATCTCATGTGCTTCGGGATTCCATACCAAGAGCTGACGGCAAGGTGGTGTCATGGTGTCGAACTCATCGATGTCGCAGGCTTTGCCGGTGCCGCCACCACCGGCTCGGAAAGAAATTTCGCGCAACCGGCCTATCTCGCGCATGGTCATGGGCGCATGGTGCGCATCCACCACATAGATGTGGTTGCCGGCACGATTGGTCGTGCGCAGAAAACGCTTGGAGGTAAGCTCGCGTTCAATGAGTTGAGGGTCGATTGCGGGAATGATGGTTTCCATAGGCGGTTATGTCAATGTGAAGGTTGTGGGTGCTGGGAGGCGAGCTGATAGACCGCCTGCCGCACAATGGCGGCTTGCTGAACGGCACGAGAACCGTCGAGCGAGCTATATGGCAGCGGCTGCCCTATGTGCAGCGAGAGCGTGGCTTCTTTTTTCTTGAATAGCTCGCGCGGCAAAAGTATCATTTCGAAATTGAACTTGATGCCGAGCCGCTTGCGCCAATGTGCAATGCGATAGAACGATGACGAGTTGCGGGCATCAAAATAAATGGGAACCACATCGCGCTGATACTCTATGGCATGAGTGACGAAGAATTTTTGCCATTTCAGGTCGGCGATGGTCCCGTCGGGCATTCTGCGTGAGCACAGCCCTGCCGGGAACGTGAGCATCTGGTTGTCGCTACCATATTGCTGCTCAATCTCGGTGGCGGCGGCTCTCGATTGTCGCCCATATTTGTTCACGGGCAAGAAAATGCCTTGCAGAGGGGTGATGGCCATGAGCAAATCGTTGACCATGAACCGGATGCGTCCATTGTATTTTTGCCCAATTAGGGCGATGAGGGCCAGCCCGTCGAGCCCCCCTAAAGGGTGGTTGCTCACAAAAATGCAGCGATGCTCCTCGGTGGGCAGGTTGCCGATGCCATGCACGTCCAGTTTGATGCCCAATTCGTCAAGGACACACCGGGCTGCCTCCACATCGCGCCGGTCGTCTATTTTGCGCAGCAGACTGTTGATTTCGTCTTGACAAATTAGGCGTTCGAGCCAGCGCACCACAAATCGTGGCACAAAACGGGCGTGGCGCGGCAGTCGCTCGCGCAGCACTTGGCTAATATCGATTTGAATCACTTTGCTCATGCTAACTGGAGCATAACGAGAGCAAAGTTACGAATAAACGAGCGAAGAGCCAAATTTATTTGTGCTTTTCCGAGTGCGAGTAACTTGGGCGCAGCCAACGTTACGGGAAATAAACGAGCGAAGAGCCAAATTTATTTGTGCTTTTCCGAGTGCGAGTAACTTGGGCGCAGCCAACGTTACGGGAAATAAACGAGCGAAGAGCCAAATTTATTTGTGCTTTTCCAAGTGCGAGTAACTTGGGCGCAGCCAACTCGGCAAAATAACAGGCATTTTAAGGGCTATGAATTGAAAAATTTGTGGCAACGGCCTTTTTGCAGTAATTTTACCGACGAATTTTTGCCGAACATGAAAGATTATTGCCCGATAAAATCCACGCAAGTGCTGATGTTGGCCGAGGCCGCAGCACTATTGGTGCTGTGGGGCGTGTCTGACTATCTGTTTGGCGTGACCGACGCGTTGCGCATCACGGCAGCTCTCACGCTGGCCTATGTAGTGCCGCGCGTGGCCTATAGCCGCTGGCATGACAACCATCCCGTAGGCCGATGGATTCTCTTTGTGGCCGCTTTGTGGCTTGTGGTGATTGCTGTGGCGTTTTTGTGGGACTGCTCGGTGGGCAGTTTTTGCACGCTCGAAAGGCCGTGCCTCGACGGCGACATGGCCGACTACTACCAGTGGGCGCTGCATCGTTTTGACCCCACTGTGGAGGAACCCAAAGTAACTTTTTGGGGCTATTCGTGGGGCATCATGATGCTTTGGCGGCTCACGGGCGTGAATGTGGTTTGGCCGGTGGCCATGAATGTGATGGCCACGCTGCTCACCCTTGTGGTGACGGCCTGCATGGGCGTGCGCGTGCTGCATGGGCGTGTGGCCAAGTCGCAAGCGCAAGTGGGCGCATGGTGCATGGGTTTGCTGGCAGTGCAAGGCTTCTTCATATCGCAGGGAGCACAGATGCTTAAAGAGCCGTGGATTTATCTGTCGATAACACTGATGGGCTATGCGATAGCCGGTGTGGTGAGCGTGGCCCCTCCTTCTCGCCGCCACCGCTGGATGGATGTGGCTCTCTACGCAATAGGTTGCTTTGTGCTGGCCGCCGTGCGGGCCAAGTATGTTAATTTCATGGCCATAGGCGTGCTACTGCTCGCACCGGTGCGCTGGCGGCGCAACTGGCGTTTCATTGCCACCTTATTTATAATAACGGCGATGTGCTGGTGGTTGGGCATGGCCATGACGACGCATTACACGGTCATTCAGCAGGTGAATAATGTGACGGGCAGCGGCGGCATGGAAACCATCTTCGTGGGCAATGATGCGTTTTGGGAATTTTCGGTGGCCTACTACACCATGCCTCTGTGGCAAAAAGTGCTTTCGATACCCATCACTTGCGGCGTGCAATGGATGATACCCTTCCCGTGGCTGCCGCAAGGCGACGCGGCTTCCATACTGACGTGCGCGCCCCGCCTCAGGTGGGGATGGTATGCCGTGAGCGGTCTTGTGGCGTGGTTCTATTTGGTGGAATGTTGGCGCAAGCCTGCGCGCGCTTTCGCCTTGTGGGCTTTGTTCCCGGCCGTGTGCTTCTCGGGCATCGCCTATATGGTGGTGGGCACCGTGAGCCGCTATGTGCTGCCTTTTGCGCCGTGGGTGGTGGTGCTGGCCGTGTGGGTGCTGCTGCGTCCGGCTTCGCCGGCGCGTGGCCGCTGGTTGGTGCGCTGGCTGCTGGC
>JAFVCX010000024.1 GCA_017478855.1 Muribaculaceae bacterium
AATCCCATCAAGCCGGAATATGCCAACAAACAGCGTGGACGCATACAAAACAGCAATGTGGAAGTGGAGCCGGAGCCCATGTTCTTGCTCTCCTACTATAACCTCGACAACAAACTGAACGGCAACACACACTACATTAAAGAAATCACTGAAGTGAACGACAGCCGCCTGCTGCCGGCCACACTCGTGCTGGTGCCGGGCGACAGCCATCTCACCGAGGACGAAATTGCCCACCACTTCTCAAGCATCGACTATTATAACAGCCTGCTTGCCGGAGCCAAACCGCGTGCCGTGGACTTCTTTGCGCGAGGCATGGACTATTTGCTTTTGAAAGACCCCGATGCTGCCATCGCCGATGCCGACCGCGCCATTGCCGTCAGTCCTGAATTTACGCTTGCCTATTTTTTACGTGCCAACGCACATTATCTGAAATACCGCATGCACCCCACCTCTTCTGATGCCGCGCCAAGCGACGCAAAGACGGAGGCTATGCTGCACCAGCATGAAAATGCGGGTCTGCTCGCCGAAACCATCGCCGACCTTGACCAAGTGCTCAAGCGATCGCCCAAAAACGTCTATGCTCTCTTTGACCGTGGTTTCATCTGCGCCCTTTCCAGCGATTACACGGCCGCCATCAGCTGCTATGGGAAAGCCATTGAGATTAAACCCGATTTGGGTGAAGCCTACTACAATCGTGGCCTCATCTATTTGCAGCTGGGAAACAAGGCCATGGGAGTGGCCGATTTGAGTAAAGCCGGAGAGCTGGGCAGGATGCCCAGCTACAACATACTGAAGCGAATGAACAATTAAGCACAGCCGCTATTGATAAGCAGAATTGCCCGAAAAGTCGGTTTGCACACACAATATCGGTTTTTATCGGCGCAAAAGGAGGCTTTGTCTATAAAGACTTCCTTTTTTCTTGCAAAAAATGTAACTTTGTGGTGCATTAATTATTTTGTTTAAGGCTTACTAAAAACACTATTTGTATGCGAAAATTGACTAAATTCTCAAGTGGAATTGCTTTGGCTGTGGCCATCGCCATTCCTTCGTCGGTGTTTGCACAGAAGCTCATCGACGCGCCACGGTCATTCCACAATCAACCGGTGACCGCCACATGGCAACCCAAGTTCACACTCATTCAACCCGGAGAACCCGGCAGTCCTCAAACGGCCGAAGCCATCAAGGCGGCCAAGAAAGCCGCTGCCAAGACACCGCGCAAAGTGATTGCCGGTGGCACCGAGCTGTGGGCCAACCGTGTTGCAGCCACAGGTGTCCTGACATCAAGAATGGGCATCTATTCTCTTAACACCAACGACCCGGGCACACAGACTCCGCTCATCTATGCCAACACCATGAACTTCAACTATAAGATTTCATTGCAAGGCGATAGGCTCTATGGAGTGTATTATAACTACCTGACCACCATCGACACCGAGAAGTGGACCAACTTGGGACGCACGCAAATGCAGACCAATCCCTTCATGGCCACAGCTTCTACCTCTACGCCCGACGGGCGCACCTTTGGTCAGTATTGGAGTCCCGTGGATGCGACCAGCGCAGTGCTCGTCTATGGCTGGGCCAATTTTGCCGACATGACGCGCACCACCATTCGCGAAACCGACCAATACAAGCAAATGGCCGTGATGGGCTATGCCAGCGACGGCTCCGTCTATGGCATCACCGTGTGGGACAGCAAGCTCTACAAGATTGATACCGAAACGGGCATTGAAACCGAGATTGGCGACACCGAGGTGCCCATCTTGAAACAATCCAACATGAGCTTTAACAACCAAGCCGGCGGCATCGACACCCGCGACAACACTTTCTACTGGATTGCCAGCGACACGCTGGGCGTGACCACGCTGCGCACCGTGAATCTGCTCACGGCCAAGACCGAGGTGCTCTACACCTTCACCGGCGGTGAAAGCTTCTCCAGTTTGGTAGTGCCGCCTCCTGCAGCCGCCAACGACGCTCCGGCTAAAGCCACCGACTTGGCCGCCAGCTTTATTGACGACGCGCTCACCGGCACCTTCACCTTCGTCGCTCCCACAAGCACCTACACAGGTGGCGAGCTCACCGGCACGCTCATCTATACCGTGAGCGAAAATGGCACCACGCTGGCCACAGGCAATGTGGAAGCGGGCGACACAGCCACCATCAACCTCACTGTGGCCGAAGGGCAGCACACATTCACCGTCATCACAACCAATGCCGCCGGCAACTCACCCAAAGCCGAACTCACTACCTACGTGGGCAACGACACACCGGGCGCGCCGTTCGGCCTCACATTTAATGCCGATGAGGGGAACTTGACCAACACCGTGAGCTGGATATCACCTGTGCTGGGCACACATGGCGGCTATCTGGGAACGCTCACCTATGACCTTTATCGCATTTTCAATACCGACACCACACAAGTGTGCCAAGACTATGTGTATGAGGGTGAAGGCAACCAGATTTCGTACGTCGACAAGCTCGACAAGCTGCCCATGGGTCTTTACAAATATCAGCTGGTCATCAAGAACGGCAAATATGCTTCAGCTCCCACTGTTTCGGCAGTGCAAGTGCTGGGCGCGGCCTTCGACATTCCTTACAACGAAACGTTTAGCAATGCCACCCTGTTTGGCAAATACACGGTTATCAATGTCAACAACGACGTGCGCAAATTCACTCGTAGTTCTCTCAACGGAGGATATCTCTACTACAACAACAGCACCACCGAGATTCCCGATGAATGGCTCATCACACCACCCATCAACCTCAAAGCGGGCAAGACTTACATTTTGACCATTGTGGCCGGCAACGCAACCAGCAACCGCCTGAACTACATCGAGGCGCGTTTGGGACAAGGCCGCACGGTGGACGACATGACCCAAACTATCATGCAAGGTACTGCCGTGACCGTGACAGGACGCACCAATGAGTTTGTGACCGACAATATCACCGTGGAGAAAGACGGTGCTTACAATTTGGGCTACCACCTCTATGCCGACGCTGCCAATCAGGGAGCTTTCAATACCTATCGCATTTCGCTTGAGCAAGGCCCCGACCTCAACGCCCCCGACTCGGTGACCAATCTCGTTGTGACTCCGGGTGAGAAAGGTGCGCTTAAAGCCAACATCAAGCTCAATGCTCCCGAAAAAGACTTTGCCGGCGACGCTCTCGTGAGCCGACTCACCAAAGTGGAGGTGCTGCGCGATGGCAAAGCCGTGCTCAGCGTCAACGATGTGACTCCGGGCACTGAACTTGAGTTTATCGATAACAATGGCCTCACTCGCGGTGTTCACACCTACTCGGCCATTGCCTATAACGACAACGGTGCCGGCCGCGAAGGTGCCGAGGTGAGCGTGTTCATTGGCAACGACATTCCCGGCATGGTGACCGGTCTGCGTGCCGACGACAAACAGAGCACCATCACGCTCAGCTGGAATCCTGTGAGCGAGCAAGGCCAGAATGGTGGCTACGTTGATCCCGAAACCACCGACTATATCGTGTGGGACACTCGCGTTGTCAACAATCAAATCTATCTCAACGAGAAAGTTGACTCGGTGCGTGGCATCACCCAATCCACTTTCGATTATTTCACCGAGGAAGGCGACCAGCATCTTGAGCGTTGGGCTGTGCAAACCAAGAACGACATTGGCACCGGCAGTGCTTATGCCCTTGAACTGATGGTGGGTGAGAGCTATCCTATGCCCATCGAGGAGCACTTGGATGGCCAGCAAACGCATTACTACTGGATTTATGACACCATGCTGGGTCAAACGCGCCTCTACTACAGCGATCAGGCCAGCGATGGCGACGGATATGCTTTTGAGCTGCGCGGCCTCACGGCCGGTGAGATTGGCTCGTTAAGCTCCGGCAAGATTCTCATGGGCACCGACCTCAATCCCACTGTCACTTTGGGCAAGCAAAACGCTCCCATCGTGGCCGCGAGCAAGCCCATCCTCACATTCGACGTGAAGAGCAGCAGCACGGTCAACCCCTTGGTGGTGCGCATCCTTAAACCCGACGGCACCTTTGGCACCGACGTCGTGCTGGGAGTTCCCGGTTCTGAATACGAAAACATAAGTGTAGACCTGAGCCAATATGCTGATTTGCACCACGTGCGATTCTTGCTCACGGGTTACTTCGACGAAGCCGGTTCGTTCTACTTCGATAACATTCAGGTGAAAGACGATGCCGCAACAGGCATCGCCGATGTGCAGTTGAGCCAAGATGGCAAACCCGCCAACATCTACACCGTGGATGGCCGCCTCGTGCGCCGCAACGCCACCGGCACCACCGGCCTGCCGCAAGGCATCTACATCATGGGCAACCAAAAAGTTGTGGTGAAATAAATTAAATTTCACCACCATCATCCTAACGAAGCCGCAGGGACAGCAATGTTCCCTGCGGTTTTTTATCTTCAAACAATGGCAAGCATGCCCATCCGGTGGTTTCATTCCTTGAAAACATGCGGCGAGCTTGGCTTTTCTCTCGTTTTTTCGTAATTTTGCAGCCCGATAAGCTTGATTGTATGGAACAAGAATTTGCGTCAACCCTACTCGAGCGCGCCGTAGCTCAATTTGCCAGCCTGCCCGGCATAGGCCGCAAAACCGCATTGCGGCTGGTGCTGCACATGCTCAAGCAAAACGAGCAGTCGGTAACCGACTTTGGTGAAGCAATCATCAAGCTGCGCAAAGAGATACGCTATTGCCGCATGTGCCATAATATCAGCGAAACTGAGGTGTGCCCCATCTGCGCCAATCCCAATCGCGACGCATCCACCATTTGCGTGGTTGAAAACGTGAAAGACGTGATGAGCATCGAGAACACCCAGCAGCATCATGGGCTATATCATGTGTTAGGAGGACTCATATCGCCCATGGATGGTGTGGGGCCACAAGACATTGAGATTGACAGTTTGGTTGAGCGGGTGGCCGGCGGCACTGTGGGTGAAGTCATCTTGGCCTTGAGTGCCACTATGGAAGGCGACACCACCAACTTCTACATCTATCGCCGGCTGGCTCCCTATCCTCACGTGAAAATCACCATGCTGGCACGAGGCGTGAGCGTAGGCAATGAGATTGAATATACCGATGAGCTGACGTTGGGCCGCTCAATTCTCAACCGCACCGAGTTCAAGTTATCTTAATTCTCCACTGAGTAGAGTTCCAACCACCGAATCTCTTTTTCGTCGAGCAGTGTCTTGACTTGCTCGTATCGGGCTGCCTGCACAGCCACGTCGCTAAGGGTTTCGCCGCTGGCAAAAAGAGCGTCGAGAGCTTCTTTCTCGCTCGTGAGCGCGGCTATCTCTTCAGTAAGTGCTTCTAATTCTCGTTTTTCTTTATAGGTCAAACGCGGTTTTTGGTCACGCGCACGGTTTCTTTGGGGCTGCGGGGCGAGGCGTGACGCATTGCCCTGCCGGCTCATCTCGTCGGCATGAAATTCTTTCCAAGCCCTATATTCGCTGTAGTTGCCCGGAAAATCTTTGATGACACCATTTCCCTGAAAAACCCATGTATGATCCACCGTGCGATCCATAAAATAACGGTCGTGGCTCACGACAATCACGCAGCCGCCGAAAGAAGCCAAATAATCCTCGAGCACGGCCAGCGTCTGAATGTCAAGGTCATTGGTGGGCTCATCCAATATCAGAAAATTAGGTTTTCGCATCAGCACGGTAGCCAAATAGAGCCGCCTGCGCTCACCACCGCTCAGTTTGCCGATGTATTTCTGCTGGTCGCGGGCATTAAAGAGAAAAAGATTAAGAAACTGCGAGGCAGTATAGTGGTTTTTCTCGTCAAAATAGACCACTTCGGCAATGTCGCGTGCCGCGTCAATCACTTTCTTGGTAGGGTCGAAATCACCTCCCTCTTGGCTATAATAGCCAAACCGCAATGTTTCTCCCAGCTCAAAATGACCGCCATCGGGCCGCAGCAAGCCCAGCAGCAACTTGATGAAAGTGGTCTTTCCCACTCCGTTATTGCCCACAATGCCCAATTTTTCATAGCGAGCAAAGGTGTAGTTAAGCTGGTTGAGAATCACTTTGTCGCCAAACCGTTTCGACACGTCATGAGCCGTGAAAATTTTCTTCCCGATGTAGGTCGAGGCCACATTCAGGTTCACGTCGCCATCTTCTCGATGGCCGCGGGCACGTTCTTTCAGGTCATAAAAAGCGTCTATGCGATATTGCGCCTTATGCGCGCGGGCCTGCGGCTGGCGGCGCATCCAGTCAAGCTCGGTGCGCAGCAGGTTTCGCGCGCGCTCCACTTGTGCCGTTTCGGCCTCGATGCGCTCGGCGCGTTTTTCCAAATAATAATTATAGTTGCCGTGATAAGCGTACATCGACTGACGATCAAGTTCCAAGATGCGTGTGCAGATAGTGTCGAGGGAATAGCGGTCGTGCGTCACCATGAGCAACGTCACATGGCTGCGCTTGAGATAAGCCTCCAGCCATTCTATCATATCTATGTCAAGGTGGTTTGTGGGCTCATCCAGTATCAGCATCTGCGGCTCTCCCACCAGTAGCTTGGCCAGTGCCACGCGCTTCACTTGTCCTCCACTTAATTGCGCCACCGGCTGTTTGATATCATCAATTTTCAGCATCGTGAGAATCTGCTTGAACCGTTCCTCATAATCCCACGCATGAGCATTGTCCATCTGCATGGCCGCATTGGTGACTGACTCTCCATCGCCTGCGGCAAGCGCTTCTTCATAGGCCCGCACTGCTCGCGACTGCGCGTCATCACCTTGCAGACAGGTGTCAATCACCGTGCGGCTACCCTCAAAGGTGGGCATCTGTGGCAAATAACCCACCCGCAAATCATTGCGATACACAATGCTCCCACTATCGGGAGTGTCATCGCCGGCCAAAATGGAGAGCAGCGTGCTTTTTCCCGTTCCATTCTTGGCAATAAGGCCTATCTTGTCGCCCTCGTCCACACTAAACGTGATACCTTCAAAAAGGACATCGGCGCCAAATGATTTCGTGAGATTCTCAACTTGAAGAAAACTTGCCATAGTCTTGATGATTTCTTTTACAGTGCAAAGTTACCACTTTTTCTCGGCTCTCCACGCATGGCCTTGCGGCACGCTGCAAAGCGCAAAAAAAGCTCTCTTCATCGGAGAGCCTTTTATGCTGCGGCGGTGCTGTCAGCAGCAGAGCCATCAAAAAGATGTTTTATTATCAAAAAAGTCAGTTATACGAAATGTTTGAAGCCATTCGTTGATGTTTGTTACATCCTTTTGACCTCATGTCACTCTAATGGTTTAACCGCCATATTCAATTTCACATTAATTAACATCAGCCAAACAAGTGGCTAAAGGCCTCCTCCACACGCGCCACTTCCACGAGCTTGATTTTAAGCCCTTCGCGACGCACCCCTTTCAGGTTGTTGCGTGGAATGACGATGGTGTCAAAACCCAATTTCTGAGCCTCACCTATGCGTTGCTCAATGCGTGTGACTTGGCGAATCTCGCCCGAAAGCCCCACTTCGCCGCTAAAACACACGCCATGATTGATGGGCATGTCCACATTGCTCGATAAGATGGCACACACCACCGCCAAGTCCAAAGCCGGGTCATTCACTTTGAGGCCGCCAGCAATATTAAGGAACACATCTTTTTGCGCCAACTTAAAGCCTATCCGCTTTTCAAGCACAGCCAGCAGCATGTTCATGCGCCGCGGGTCAAAGCCCGTCACCGAGCGTTGAGCTGTGCCATAAGCCGCCGTGCTCACCAGAGCCTGCACTTCGATGAGGAAAGGGCGCGCTCCATCCACCGTCACGCCTATGGCCGCCCCCGACAACGACTCGTCGCTTTGTGAAAGCAGCATCTCGCTGGGATTAGCCACCTCGCGCAAGCCATCTTCTTTCATCTCATAGATGCCTATCTCATTTGTGTTGCCAAAGCGATTCTTAATCGAGCGAAGAATGCGATACATGTAGTTGCGGTCACCTTCAAACTGCACCACAGCATCCACAATGTGTTCCAGCACTTTCGGGCCGGCAATGCTGCCCTCTTTGTTGATGTGGCCAATGAGAATGACGGGCGTATTGGTTTCTTTAGCAAAACGCAAGAACGCCGCGGCGCACTCGCGCACTTGGCTCACGCGGCCCGGCGCGCTGTCCAAATCATCGCTGGCTATCGTCTGAATGGAATCCACTATCACAAGATCGGGCTTATCGGCACGCAGGCTGGCAAAAATATTTTCAAGCGAGGTCTCACACAGCAGGTAACATTCGCAGTCCATCTCACTGCCGGCAATGCGGTTGGCACGCATGCGCAGCTGTTGCTGGCTTTCCTCCCCGCTCACATACAGCACTCGGCGCGAGCGTATGCGCAGCACGTTTTGCAGCACCAGCGTGCTCTTCCCCACCCCCGGCTCGCCGCCTATGAGAATGAGGCTTCCCGGCACCAGCCCACCACCCAGCACGCGGTTCAGCTCCGCGCTGGGCAGTTTGATGCGCGACAGTTCTTCAGCCTTGATTTGAGAAATCTTCACAGGTACCACTGGCACATCGCGTTTTCCGTCGTGCGCTCCATATTTCACACTATGCGAGGCCGTTTTAGGGGCGATAGGCTCTTCGATGAGCGTGTTCCACTCGCCACAAGCCGGGCAACGCCCCACCCATTTGGGCGACTCATTACCGCAATTTTTGCAGAAATAGGCTGTTCTGGTCGTGTTCTTTGCCATGATAATCATTTGAGGGTGGTTCGCATAAATTCACTGATGGTGACAGCCGCGGCCACGCCCACGTTGAGCGATTCGCTGCCGGCATGAGCCGCCGAGGGAATGAACAGACGCTGCGTGACGCGTTTGGCCATATCGCTGCTGATGCCTTGTCCCTCGTTGCCAAACACCACAAACCCATGCGGCTCAAGCGATTGTTTATAGATATTATCGCCATTCAAGAAAGTGCCATACACCGGCAAGTCTGCATATTGGTCAAGCAAGTCGTCCAAGTCCACATAATGAACCGCCACACGCGCAATGGCACCCATAGTGGCCTGCACCACTTTGTGGTTATACACATCCACGGTGCCGGCTCCGGCGAAGATATTGCTGATGCCGAACCAGTCGGCCAGCCTGATGATTGTACCCAAATTACCGGGATCCTGAACGTTATCGAGCACCACATTCAGGCCGCTCTTCACAACTTGCGGGTCTGGTTCTCGCACAGGTTTCTCATACACGGCTATCACATCGCTTGCCGTGCTGAATTGGCTCATGCGCTCCATCTGTTGCCGCGAGGCAATCACCATGCAATCAAAATGAGCCGCTGTGCCAAATCGCTCGTACCACTGACGGGTGCCAATGAGCCACCGGCAAGTGAAAGCGTCCCATGTGTCGCGCACACATTTCACGCCTTCGGCCACAAACAAGCCTTGCTCGTCACGGTCTTTTTTGTTGCCCAGCGACTTCACCGTTTTGATAATGCCATGATTAATGTCAATCATATCTGAATTGCTTTTTGTTGCGTCAACGCTAATGTTTTTTGGGGACGTTAATGCTGACCGGGAGCTGACTTTTGATAACCGTGCACAAGACGATATTTGCGCACATCTCTAAAAAGATCGGTGGCATAAACGAAGTTGTTCAGATCATCGTTGTCCTGACTGTAGATTTCATCTTTATTGCCTATCCAGCCCACATGTCCCTTGTTGATAAAAACGATGTTTTCACCTATACCCATCACCGAGTTCATGTCGTGAGTATTGATAATCGTGGTGATGCCAAATTCATGGGTGATGTCGCTCAGCAACTCATCAATCACAATGCTCGTCTTGGGATCAAGGCCGGAGTTTGGCTCATCGCAAAACAGATATTTGGGGTTCAACGCAATGGCGCGGGCAATGGCTGCACGTTTTTGCATACCACCCGATAGCTCGCTGGGATATTTGTCTTCGCTGCCGGTAAGATTCACGCGGTCGATGCAGAACTGGGCACGGTCGCGCTGCTGCTGGGCACTCATGTCAGAAAACATCATGAGCGGAAACATCACATTGCCCAGCACCGTTTCGCTGTCAAAAAGAGCCGACCCCTGAAATAGCATTCCTATCTCCTTGCGCAACTCCTTCAGCTGATGGCGATCCATTTGAGTGATATCGCGGCCGTCATACAGGATTTCGCCCGAATCAGGACGAAATAACCCCACAATGTTCTTCACCAGCACCGTCTTACCCGAGCCGCTTTGGCCTATAATCAGATTGGTCTTGCCGTCGTAGAACGTGGCATTGATGCCATAAAGCACTTGGCGCACGCCAGCCGGCTCCACAAATGATTTCTCAACATTCTTTACTTCAATCATTGCTTGCGAGTTTAGAGGGTTTACTGAAGCATGAGTTTGGTGAGAACCACATCCACCACCAGAATCATGATATTGCTCATCACCACGGCATTAGTGCTGGCCTTACCCACCTCAATGCTGCCGCCGTCAACGGTGTAACCATAGTAGGCCGATATGCTCGAAATGATAAACGCGAAAAACAGCGATTTAATCAGGGCAAACCACACATACCACTCGATAAACATTGTCTGGATGCCATAAATGTAAGTTCCGGTGTCCACAATGCCCGTAAGCACGCATATCAAGAAACCGCCAAATAGGCTCGTAGCCATGCAGATGATCACAAGGAAAGGCATGATGGTCACCAGTCCCAAGATTTTGGGCATCACCAAGAAATTGGCCGAATTGATGCCCATGATGTCGAGAGCGTCAATCTGCTCAGTCACACGCATGGTGCCTATCTCACTGGCTATGTTGGAACCGATCTTGCCCGATAGAATCAGGCACAGGATTGACGACGAAAACTCAAGCAAAATAATTTCGCGCGTGGTCAAGCCCACCGTGTAGCGCGGCAGCAACGGGTTGGAGATGTTTATCTTAATCAAGATTGTGCACAGCGACCCTATGAAGAGCGACACAATCAGAATGAGTGGAATGGAATCGATGCCCAATTTCGACATTTCATCCATATAGCGGCGGAAAAACACCTTCCACTTCTCGGGCACAGCGAAACTGCGCCATAAAAACATGCAGTAACGTCCGAAGGAATCAAAAGATTTGGTCAATATCATGATTTGTCGTGTGAATTTTATATCAAGAAACTCTCATCGATGAGGTTGTTGAGAATGGCATACACTGTGAGGCCTGCCACACTTTTGATGCCGGTTTTGTGCATAATGTTTTTGCGATGCGAAATCACCGTGTGGGGCGACACATTGAGCTTATCAGCAATTTCTTTGTTGGTCAGACCCTTAGCCACTTGAATCAGCACGTCGGTTTCACGCTTCGACAACTCATAGCTCACGGTGGCCTCGCGGTCGCCCTGCTCAACGGTTTTTGCCACCCTGATGAGGGTATCAATCATCGTTCCACTGCTTTCACGGATGTCAATCACCGCATCGTAGCGCTTAAGTCGCAACTGTTCCACATATTGGTAAACTAAAGCGAGCACAGGGCCGGAGTAGTCGCCCAGCAAAGCCGACGGCGACTCGGCCAGCGTGGGATTCAAAATCACCACATCGGGGCGCAAGGCCGTCGCGCGCTCGCTTGCCACAGTCGCATCGTGCACGGGTTCAAGCACCTTGATGCGCGAGGCCTCGCTCAGCACTTTTGCCAACCCTTCGGTAATCACCACCGATGGCTCCACTATCATCACCTTGATACGCGTCATCGCAAGCTCCTTTCCAAATGGCGCACATAAGGCACCATCACTTTTTCTTCAATGAGGCTGTGGCGATTCAAGTCCATCGAAAGTTGAAGTATGTCATACACCACATCCACGGCGTCGTCGCCAGTGGCCTGCTCGGGCAGATACTTGAACACAATCTGCAACAAGTCGCCCAGCTTGTCTTCAAGGTTTTCATGCGATTGCAAGAAGGTGTCGATATGGTAAGTTGTGTCGAGCTGGCCTTCTTGCAATGATGTGATGTGGGGAAAAACCACATTTTCTTCAAACGAGAAATGTGCAGTCACCTCGCGGCGATAGTCATCAAAGAAGCGCATAAACACCTGAGCCACACGCTGCGGCAGCTGCTCGGCTATGTGCCCTAAATGACTTTGGATGTGAGTAAGGCGTTTGCTCACATAGTATTCGTGCGAACGCCGCAGGTAGGGAATCAGTCCATCCATCGATATGCGCAAAACATCCTCCTCGCGGGGGGCATAGCTGGCATCAGAATACACGTTGCACAGCAAAATGAAGAAATCAGTGTCCACGCCATGACGCGCGCACACATCGCGCACCGATCTCTCACCAAAGCCCAAGGCTATATCCATGCGCTGCAACAGCATCACCAGTTCGGGATGCTCGGTGATCATCACGCTCATTTTGGTTGAGCTGCCTATCAGGTCGGTATTCATTCTGATACAAATTATTGGTGTTAATCGGCAAATTTACCCATTTCTGCCCAAATGTGCCGCATCAGCACACAAAAAAATCATGCACCCTTTCAATTTAGAAACTTTTTCATCAATAATTTCACACATCGGCTTAAAAGTGCTACCTTTGTAGACAAATACAATTTTATCACTCTAAACAATACCTTCAACGTCATGTTAATCATTGGCATCGCCGGAGGAACAGGCTCCGGCAAGACCACAGTGGTGCGTAAAATCATGGAGCGCCTTCCCAAAGGCGAAGTTGGCATCATTTCACAAGATTCCTACTACAAAGATTCAAGTCATGTGCCGGTAGAAGACAGGCAGAAAATAAACTTTGACGAGCCGGCCGCATTCGACTGGGATTTGCTGCTCAAGCACCTGAAGATGCTCAAACAGGGACAGCCCATAGAGATGCCCACCTATGACTACCTCACTTGCTCGCGCCAAAAAGAAACCGTGCCCATGGGGCCACATGATGTGGTGCTCATCGAGGGCATCCTCGTTTTGAGCGATGCTCGACTGCGCAACATGATGGACATCAAGGTTTTTGTTGATGCCGACGGCGACGACCGCCTCATCCGCGTCATTTCGCGCGACTGCATTGAGCGCGGACGCACACCCGAAGCCGTGATTGAGCGTTACCAGCGAGTACTCAAGCCCATGCACCTGCTCCACATTGAGCCGGCCAAGCGATATGCCAATATCATCGTCCCTGAAGGCGGGCATAACGAGGTGGCCATTAATCTGATCACCGACTACATCAAAGGTAGACTCAAAAAATGATTTGATGCCCATGAAATTGACGTGGAACATTCATCTGCCCAAATCGGGCGCCAACAAAGCTTCAAGCGCCTTGAAGCCCGGCAGCAAAGAAGTGGCCAACTCTCTTCATCAGGCAGGAGAAGAGGGAACGCTGGTTCTCAGCACCGACCGCCTTGTGAAAAAATACAGGCAGCGCATCGTGGCCAACCAAGTTTCGATTGAAGTTCATCAAGGAGAAATTGTGGGGTTGCTCGGCCCCAATGGCGCAGGGAAAACCACCACGTTCTACATGACCACCGGCCTCGTGCAGCCCAACGACGGCCGCGTGTTTCTCAACGACATCGACATCACGGAGTTGCCCGTTTACAAGCGCGCGCAACTTGGCATAGGATATTTGCCGCAAGAGGCCTCAGTGTTCAGGACTCTCACTGTGGAGGACAATATTCGCACCATCCTTGAGATGACCGACACCACGCCCGATTATCAGCGTGAGCGCCTCGAAGAGCTTATTGCCGAGTTTCATTTGCAGCGTGTGAGAACCAATCTCGGTAATCGCCTGTCGGGCGGTGAACGCAGGCGTTGCGAAATTGCGCGGTGCCTTGCCATCAATCCGCGCTTCATCATGCTCGACGAGCCGTTTGCCGGGGTCGACCCCATTGCCGTTGAAGACATCCAAAGTATCGTCTATAAGCTGAAATCCAAGAATATAGGCATTCTCATCACCGACCATAACGCACCAGAAACTCTGAGCATCACCGACCGTGCCTACCTGCTTTTCGAAGGAAAAATTCTATTCGAAGGCTCCAGTGAGGAGCTGGCTGAAAATCCTGTAGTGCGAGAGAAATATCTCGGAACCAACTTCATCTTCCGCCGCAAGCACTTCGACTAACCGCACGGTTCTTCCTTCATATCGCTGCCATTAAGTCCTCGTCTGCCCCATCGCCTCCATAAACATATCACGGCCACAGATAGAGAGGCCTGTTTTATCTATTATTGACAACTATTGTTTTGTGCATATTTGTCAAAATTTGACAAATGAAGAAATTTGCCACGACATAGTGCATGGAAGAACCTTTCCATGCAACAACGCTTATCCTGCATGAGCTTGCATTTGCACGCTCAAATTGAGTGCCGAGGCCAAATCAATGCCCTTCACATCACTCTATAAAATTATAACTCCACAGCTTGTGCTGTGGAGTTAGTTATAAAAAAATTAGCCATCCTCGCAGCCAGATTGGCTCTCTGGCATAGACAATGGCTAATTGTTTGTTTGCAGTTGTGCTGCGTCTTACTCTTCGGCCTGTGCGGGAGCCTCGGCAGCGGGAGCTTCAACTTTTTTGGTCGAGCGACGGCTGCGACGAGTAGTTTTCTTCTTAGCTCCGGTTTCTTGTGCCTTAGCTTCGAGCATTGCCTCATTGAAGTCTACCAACTCAATGAAACAGGTCTTGGCGTTGTCACCCAAGCGGTTGCCGAGTTTCAAGATGCGGGTGTAGCCACCGGGGCGGTCGCCCACTTTGGGTGCTACCACACCAAACAGCTCGGTAACAGCATGCTTGTTGTTCAAATATTTGAAAACCAGACGACGCGACGACTGATCTTTGGGTGCGGGCTTATCGGCGTTAGTCCAGCCCTCTGCCAACTTGGCATCGGCCACAAGGCCTCGTTGTGCCACATTAATTAAGTGCTCGGCGTAGCCACGCAATGCTTTAGCCTTGGCCAAAGTGGTGACGATGCGTTTGTGCTCAATCAGCGAGATGGTCATGTTGGCGAGCAACGCGTCACGATGAGCTTTCTTGCGGCTTAAGTGGTTGAATTTCTTATTGTGTCTCATTGTTAATCTTAGTCTTTATCTAATTTATATTTACTGATATCCATGCCGAACGAAAGTCCAAGGTTCGAGAGGAGTTCTTCAAGCTCGCTGAGCGACTTCTTTCCAAAATTGCGGAATTTAAGCAAATCGGTTTTGTTAAACACCACAAGTTGTCCTAAAGTTTCCACCTCAGCACTCTTGAGGCAGTTCAGAGCGCGAACAGAAAGATCCATATCGACCAACTTGGTCTTGAGTTGTTGACGCATGTGCAGCACCTCTTCGTCGAACTCTTCGTTCGATTCAGTTTCGGCCACATCAAGAGCAATCTTCTCGTCGCTGAAAAGCATGAAGTGCTGAATCAAGATCTTGGCGGCTTCCTTCAGAGCCTCTTTGGGATGAATCGAGCCATCGGTCGTGATTTCAATCACCAGCTTCTCATAGTCGGTCTTTTGCTCCACACGGAAGTTTTCCACAGCGGTCTTCACATTAATGATGGGAGTGTAGATCGAGTCGATGGCAATCACATCGATGGCATCGTTGGGACCTTGATTCTCCTCGGCCGGCACATAGCCACGGCCTTTGTTAATGGAAAGCTCAATTTGGAAACCTGTGCTCGGGTCAACGTTGCAAATCACCAAGTCGGGGTTAAGCACCTCGAATCCGCTAAGCACTTTATTGATATCTCCAGCCTTAAACACATCCTGGCCCGAAACCTTCACGACAGCTGTTTCAGTGTCGGTTTCATCGACGATGCGTTTGAGGCGCACCTTCTTCAAATTCAGAATCAGGTTGGTCACGTCTTCCTTCACCCCCGGGATGGTGGCAAACTCATGCTGCACGCCATCGATGCGGATGCTGCAAATCGCGTAACCCTCGAGACCTGATAGAAGGATTCGCCGCAAAGCGTTGCCAATGGTCACGCCATAGCCCGGCTCGAGAGGCCGGAACTCGAATTTGCCGAAAGTGTTGTCGGCTTCGAGCATCAACACTTTGTCGGGTTTCTGAAATGCTAAAATAGCCATGGATGTTATGATTTACTGTTTTGAATACAACTCGACGATTAACTGCTCCTTGATATTTTCGGGAATATCTTCGCGCTGGGGCAGGTGCAGAAGTTTGCCGCCCTTGATGCTTTCGTCCCACTCAATCCAAGGATACTTGCTGTGGTTGAACGAGGCAAGTGCGTCTTGAATCACTTCGAGCGATTTAGATTTCTCGCGCACTGCGACCACCTCACCGGGAACCACTTTGTAAGACGGGATGTTGACCACAGCTCCGTTCACAGTGATGTGACGGTGCAGCACAAGCTGGCGGGCAGCTGCGCGGGTGGGGGCAATACCCAAACGATAGACCACATTGTCAAGACGCTGCTCAAGCAGTTGCAGGAGCACCTCACCGGTGACACCCTTCATGGCCGAAGCCTTCTTGAACATGTTGCGGAACTGACGCTCCAGCACACCATAGGTGTATTTGGCTTTTTGCTTCTCACGAAGCTGGATGCCATACTCCGATTGTTTTCTTCTTCTGTTTTGCCCATGCTGGCCAGGAGGATAATTCTTCTTTGCAAGCACTTTGTCCTCGCCAAAGATGGGTTCTCCTAATTTGCGGGCGATTTTAGTTTTTGGACCGGTATATCTAGCCATTTTTCTAAAATTATTAAAGTTGTGTTTTTTAGTGAATCACTACAGTGCAGCCGCGATTGCAGAGAGGTCGTGAAAATGCAATCTTATTCACTGTGGAGCGATTCGTTTTGTGATTAATTTGAAAATCCTGTTAGTAGTTCCAAATAACGGAGAATTAAACTCTTCTTCTCTTTGGAGGACGGCAACCATTGTGGGGAAGCGGAGTGACATCGATGATTTCAACCACGCTGATACCTGCACCGTGGATGGTGCGGATTGCCGATTCACGACCATTGCCCGGTCCCTTCACATATGCCTTGACCTTGCGCAGGCCGAGGTCATAAGCGACCTTTGCA
>JAFVCX010000025.1 GCA_017478855.1 Muribaculaceae bacterium
AATGGCAGCGACATCCCCGAAGAAAACCGCGACTATTATCTGGAGCGTCGCTATCCGGCATTTGGTAACCTCGTGCCACGCGACGTGGCCAGCCGCGCCGCCAAAGAGCGTTGCGACAAGGGCTTCGGCGTGAACAACACGGGCAAGGCTGTGTTCCTCGATTTTAGTGAGGCGATCAACCGCTTGGGCATTGATGTGATTCGCCAGCGCTATGGCAACCTCTTCGACATGTATGAGGAAATCACCGATGTGAACCCCGGTGAGCTGGCCAACGAAATCAATGGCGAGAAATACTATAACCCCATGATGATCTATCCCGCCATCCACTACACGATGGGCGGTATCTGGGTTGACTACGAGCTGCAAACTTCGGTGAAAGGTTTGTTTGCCATCGGTGAGTGCAACTTCAGCGACCACGGTGCAAACCGCCTTGGCGCTTCGGCACTGATGCAGGGTCTGGCCGACGGCTACTTTGTGCTGCCTTACACCATCCAAAACTATTTGAGCGACCAAATCACCGTGCCGCGCTTCTCGACCGACGCACCTGAGTTTGAGGCTGCCGAGAAGGCTGTGCAGGCCAACCTCGACCACATCATGAACATTCAGGGCAAACGCTCGGTGGACAGCATCCACAAGGAACTGGGTCACGTCATGTGGGAATATGTGGGTATGGGCCGCACCAAAGAAGGTCTTGAAACGGCTCTCACCAAGCTCAAAGAGCTTCGCAAGGAATTTGAAACCAACCTCTTTGTGCCCGGCACGCAAGAGGGCATGAACAACGAGCTTGACAAAGCTTTCCGCCTGCGCGACTTCATCACGATGGGCGAGCTGATCGCTCATGACGCTCTCACGCGCAACGAAAGTTGCGGCGGCCACTTCCGCGAGGAATACCAGACTGAGGAGGGCGAGGCTAAGCGCGACGACGCCAACTACTTCTATGTGCAATGCTGGAAGTATGAGGGCGACGACGAAACCGCTCCCACCTTGCTCAAAGAGCCGCTCGAATATGAGGCTATCAAGGTTCAAACCCGTAACTATAAATCGTAAACCGTAACTCGTAACACAACCAATAAAATTATGGAAAATGCAATTAGTTTCAAATTGAAAGTGTGGCGTCAGGCCGGTCCCAAAGAGCAAGGACGCTTTGTGACCTACGAGATGCAGGACATCCCCACCGACACCTCTTTCTTGGAGATGCTCGATATTCTTAACGAACAACTCGTTGAGAAAGGCGAAGAACCCATTCACTTCGACCACGACTGCCGCGAGGGCATTTGCGGCATGTGCTCGCTCTACATCAACGGTCATCCCCATGGACCCGCCACAGGTGCAACGACCTGCCAGTTGTATATGCGTCGCTTCCACGATGGTGAGACCATCACCGTCGAGCCGTGGCGCAGCGCAGCCTTCCCCGTGCTGAAAGACCTTATGGTGAACCGCAATGCGTTCGACCAAATTCAGCAGGCCGGCGGCTATGTGAGCTTCAATACCGGTGGCGCGCAAGATGCCAACGCGATCCCCATCAGCAAGGTGGCGGCCGACGAGGCTATGGATAGCGCGTCGTGCATTGGCTGTGGCGCTTGTGTGGCCGCTTGCAAAAACGGCTCGGCCATGCTCTTCGTGAGCGCTAAGGTGAGCCAGTTTGCTTTGCTTCCGCAAGGCCGCGCCGAGGCCAAGAAGCGCGTGAAAGCCATGCTCAGCAAGATGGATGAACTGGGATTTGGCAACTGCACCAATACTGGCGCCTGCGCTGCCGAGTGCCCCAAGAATATCAAGCTCAGCAACATCGCTCGTCTTAACCGCGAATTCATTTGCGCCAAGTGCAGCGATTAATCAGCTTGCGGCGCATCGCTGATGCGCAACCATAAACAAAACAGAGGGAGATGGCCTGTTGGGTTCCATCTCCCTCTCATTTTATATGCTATGTTGTTGGAATCTATGTGGCGTAAAATGTGTCAGCTCAATCCTGCCGCGCCTATGCCAAGACCGAGAATCAATAAATACAGAACGATGCCTATCAGACCAATGAAAAATCCTATTTTCGTCCATTTTCCTGCGTCTTTCGATGCCTGCCGCGAGGCGGCATAGCCGGCTTCATTGCCTTGCGACCACAGCGAGCTCACCTTTGATGCGTTGATGATGCCCACAATGCCAAAAGGCAGACAGCAAAACAGTGTCACAAGAATGGACTCGACCAGCCATGTTTTGGGCATGGGGCCATTGGGCGCGGTGGTGGTCACATATTGCGGTTGTGCGTAGGGTTGCTGCGCGGGCATGGTTGGTGGAGCAACACTCACATTGATGGCGGCGGCCAATTCGGGCACTTGGCTGGCCTTAACCCAACCTGCCATGCTTTCGTTCCACACTTGTGATTCGGCGTTAAGGCCGCGAGCCAACAGTTCGTTAATTTCAAAAGGACCTTGAGGAGTCCCGTTTTCGGCAATGTAGTAAGTCATATTTGTTCAGAATTAGTTACGTTTACAAAGATAGCAAAAAATATGCCAAATGTCTATATTTGATGGTAAAAAAGCCATTTTGTTACCAAAATGAATAGTGCATGAATATTAATTGCACTTCAAGAAGTATAAAAATACTTAATATGACGCTTTATGTAATTTTTTTTAGTAACTTTGTGATGTTGATACAAAAACTAATAACCATATCAAGTGAATTAAAAACTTTTTATTGTGAAGAACAAGAAACATAGGCTTCAACTCATTTTGGAGCTCATTAAAAACGAAAGCATCGGTAGCCAAAACGAATTGGCTGAGAAACTCGAAGAGCATGGCGTGGTGGTGACCCAGGCCACTTTGTCGCGCGACTTGAAAGCGTTGCGCGTATCAAAAGTAGCGGCCGACCACGGCGGATACATTTATGTGACGCATGATGCCGACGCTCTGCGCTACACCATGTTGCGTCATAATCACCTTGACGTGGATCGCCGCGCTGCCGGATTCCAATCGGCAGAGTTTTCCGGCAATTTGGCCGTACTCAAAACACGCAACGGTTATGCGTCGGGATTGGCCTATGACATCGACATGAGCCAGTGTCCCGAAATTTTGGGCACCATAGCCGGCAGCGACACAGTGTTTGCCATCTTGCGCGATGGCATCAGCCATGAGCAGGCGCGACAGGTGTTGCAGCGTTTCGCCCACAGCAAAGAATAATCATTAATTTGACCCCCTCCTTATGATACGAGCCGGAATTGTGTGCGGCATTTGCAATGCCACCGAAAAACTTATAAAATTGCTTCTCTTGCACCCCGATGTGGAGCTGCTTTGGGTGCAAGACTTGCATGATGCGGGCATGCGGCTTGATGCCCTCTACGGAACCCTTGTGGGTGACACCACGATGCTCACGACGGATAATGCCGGCGATTTGGCAGCGACCGATGTGGTGTTTTTAGCCGCTTCAGACAGTGAGGCGGAGCAATGGCTCAATGACCACGAGTTGCCCGACACTCTTCGGGTGGTGGATATGAGCACACCGCATCGCGAGGATTGGGTCTACGGCCTGTCGGAAGTCAACCGCAAGCACATGGTGCACGACTGCCGGCGTGTGACGTGTCCCACTCCTGTGGCCATGGCGGCGGGGTTGGCATTATTGCCGCTGGCAAAAAATCTGATGCTCAACTCGTCGCTGCAAGTGGTGGTCGCGACAAAAAGCTTATGCACGATGCCACAATTAAAACTGAGCGATGCCGAGAAAGATAAGGAAACTCGCCAAGAGGTGGAGCGCATGTTGCAAGACTTGCAGGCGAGCTTTGAAGCCTCGTTTGAGGCTTGGACAACGATAGAGGCAGCGGGAACCACCTGTGTGCTGGCCACGGTCACACTTGCCTGCAATGTGCAGATCGACTTGCTCACCGAGCTGTATCGGCAATACTATGACGACCACCGCTTCGTGCATGTGATAACCGGAGAGCTTTCTCAGTGCTATGTGATGAACACAAACAAATGCCTCATCAACATTCAGCCCACGGGGCGCCGTGTGCAGGTGAGCGCCATCATCGATGGCGACGTTAAGGGACTGGCCGGCAATGCCGTGCATGTGATGAACCTGCTTTTCGGGTTGCATGAGCAGGTGGGGTTGAGGTTTTAACCGGATGTCCTCTATTGCAACTCAAATGATTTGTTTCACCCAACACAATTTAGCCTAATCAAAATGTCAGTTAATAAAGTGATCCTTTTGGGTAACGTGGGCCGCGACCCCGAAGTGCGCTATGTGGCGCAAAACCAGCCTGTGGCATCGTTCTCGCTGGCCACCACCGAGCACGCCTACACCAATGCTAATGGCGTGCGCGTGCCTGAGCGCACCGAGTGGCACAACATCGTGGTGTGGGGGCGCAATGCCGAGGTGGCCGAGAAATTCATTCGCAAAGGCACCCAACTGTATGTGGAGGGACATCTGCGCACCCGCACTTGGGAAGACCGCAACCAAATCAAACGGTCGATTACCGAAGTGTATGCCGATACCTTTGAGTTGCTGGGGCGTCCCCGCTCAGCCACACAACCCCAACAGCCCGAATAATAAATAGCGCGATTACTACTGTATGGTCGTCAGCCGCGTCGCAGCACCATCGCGGTGCGAGCCGGCAAATAGAGGCGCAACCAACCCTTGTGCTGCTCGGCATAGAGAGGGTCGGGCTGAGTGAAGTGTGTCACGCCTTCGTCGATGTTGCCATAACCGCCATAACAGGCATTGTCGCTGTCAAACTCACCTTGATAATGCCCTTCAGGGGCTAAAATGCCATAGTCCTCAAAAGATTGCGTGGGATTGAAATTAAACACAAACACCAAGTCGCCTCGCATAAAGGCCAGCACTTGGTCGTCATCCTTTTCCCATAGGGGGACGATGGGCAGACTTTCGAACCCATGAGTGCCTCCAATGAGGTGCATCACGTCGCAGTCCCACTTCAGGAGGAATTTATATTTGAGGTCATCACGATCCACAAGGCTCCATTGCCGGCGGGCGTACTTGTGGCTCCAGCCATTGCCTTCGCGGGGAAAATCAATCCATTCGGGATGCCCCCACTCATTTCCCATAAAATTAAGGTAACCGCCATTGATGGTGGCTGCCGTCACCAGCCTGACCATTTTATGCAACGCCATGCCGCGTTCCACTGTGGCATCGTGGTCGCCCACCATCATGTGCCAATACATGTCTTTGTCAATCAAGCGAAAAATAATGGTCTTGTCGCCCACAAGGGCTTGGTCGTGGCTTTCGGCATAACTGATGGTGTGTTCATCGACCCGCCTATTGGTAAGCTCCCAAAAAATGCTCGATGGGTGCCAGTCCTCATCCTTGTTTTCTTTGATGGTCTTGATCCAATAGTCGGGAATGCCCATGGCCATGCGGTAGTCAAAGCCTATTCCGCCGTCTTTGAAGGGCCTCGCCAGCCCGGGCATGCCACTCATTTCTTCGGCAATGGTGATGGCGTTGCGGTTTACTTGGTGAATAAGCAGGTTGGCCAGCGTGAGATAGGTGATGGCATTGGTGTCCTCACCACCATTATAATAGTCGGCATAGCTTGTGAAGGATTGTCCTAATCCGTGATTATAGTAGAGCATCGACGTGACACCGTCGAAACGGAAACCGTCAAAGTGATATTCTTCCAACCAATATCGGCAGTTGCTCAGCAAAAAATTAAGCACGGCATCTTTGCCATAGTCAAAGCACAACGAATCCCAAGCCGGATGTTCGCGGCGACCGTCGCCATAAAAATACAGGTCGCCCGTGCCGTCGAAACGTCCCAAACCTTCCACTTCGTTTTTCACGGCATGCGAGTGAACAATATCCATGATCACAGCAATGCCTGCGGCATGAGCATCGTCGATGAGGCGCTTCAACTCATCGGGCGTGCCAAAACGGCTCGATGCGGCGTAGAAACTCGATACATGATAACCAAAAGAGCCATAATAGGGGTGTTCCTGAATGGCCATGATTTGAATGGCGTTATAGCCCATCTTGACGATGCGTGGCAGGATGTTGGCGCGAAATTCCTCATAGGAGCCCACCGCTTCGCGGTCTTGTGCCATGCCTATGTGGCATTCGTAAATCAGCAGAGGGTCGCGACGGGGTTTAAAGCGTTTCACTCTGAACTGATAGGGTTCTTCAGGTGCCCACACTTGTGCCGAAAACACATGAGTGGTAGGGTCTTGCACCACACGAGTGGCATAGGCGGGAATGCGCTCACCCTCACCGCCGCTCCAATGCACACGCAGCTTGAACAAGTCACCGTGCTTAAGGCCGCGAGCCGGTAGCGACAGCTCCCAGTTCCCGTTGTCGGTGTGACGCATGCGATAGGGAGCACATTCTTTCCAGCCGTTGAAGTCGCCCACCACATAGATTTGTGTGGCGTTGGGTGCCCATTCGCGCAGCACCCATCCGCCATCGTCGGTGCGATGCAGCCCATAATAGATATGCGCATTGGCAAAATGTGTGAGTTTACCGGTGCCTCCGGTGAGTTCCTCTAACTTTTTTTGTGCCTCGATATGTCGTCTGGTGATGGCCGGCTCGAATGGCTCAAGCCACGGGTCATCTTTAATCAGTTTCAGTTTTTTGCGTCGCATGACTTGTTTTTAGCTTGATGAATCAACTCACAAAGATACGAATATTTGAAATAATGGATGGTGGCATTGCGTTTTTTGACGAAAAATTGTATCTTTGCAGCATGGCTCGCCATGCTCCTAATGCAGTTGCCTGCCTCACCGCTGTGGCAAGATAATGACTGGCTTTTGACGGGATGCGAGCAATTAGTGGCAGAAATATTAACTATAACACATATTATATATGGATCTTGAAGGAAGAAGAGAAAGCAGCAATGT
>JAFVCX010000026.1 GCA_017478855.1 Muribaculaceae bacterium
CATTGTCCGCAATGGTGTATTGACGAGGGCGAGATATATCATATCCAGCCTGAGCACTGCCTGCATTGCGGCAACTGTTTTGAACACTGCCCAGTGCAAGCTATTGAGAGAATAGGATAACATCATAGAAAATAATGTGTCATGAAAGCGATTGTGATTGATGGCTGTTGCAGTGCCGAGAGCCTGCATGTGAGTGAAATTCCGCGACCTGAAGCGCGCTCCGGATGGGTGCTCATCAAGGTGTTTGCCGCCGGCCTTAACCATAGTGAGGCCTTGCTTCGCACCATGGAGGCCGATGCCGATTATATAGCTACACCCATTGTGCCCGGCATTGAGTGTGTGGGTGAGGTGG
Organism: Muribaculaceae bacterium; assembly: GCA_017478855.1. Taxonomy (GTDB): domain Bacteria; phylum Bacteroidota; class Bacteroidia; order Bacteroidales; family Muribaculaceae; genus Sodaliphilus. The sequence continues at coordinate 353 of JAFVCX010000026.1, forward strand.
CCGACGCCGGTGGCGGCAAATTGTCAATCGGTGACAAAGTGATAGCATTGATGGGTGGTATGGGGCGGTCGTTCAATGGGAGCTATGCCGAATATGCGCTGGTGCCGGCTCAAAACGTGTTCAAAGTAGAAACGACCCTCGATTGGGTGTCGCTGGCGGCTTTGCCCGAAACTTATTTCACAGCCTATGGTTCGCTCACCGAGGGCTTGCAACTGACGGCCGGTGACCGCCTGCTCGTGCGTGGCGCTACAAGCACAGTGGGGCAAGCGGCCATTCAATTAGGCAAGGCTTTGGGCGCAAAGGTGATAGCTACCTGCCGCAAGGAGTCATCCTTCGGAAAACTGCGCGACATCGGTGCCGACGAATGCGTGGTGGACGATGGACGCATCAGCCGGCAGCCGTTGCGCATCCGGCCCAATAAACTGCTGGAACTCATAGGTCCACGCACCTTAAGGGACTCTTTGCTCACCGTGGCCCGACCCGGATATGTGTGCAACACAGGCGTGCTGGGCAATGTGTTTGCCGTGGCACAATTCGACCCCATCAAATATATTCCCAATGGTGTGTTTTTGACGGGATTTTTCAGTAATTTCCCCACACAGGCGGCCATTGATGCCATTATGCGACTGGCAAACCAAAACGCGATTCATCCGCTATATGCCAAAGTGTTTTCGCTCAACGAGATTGTGGAGGCTCACACGCTGCTTGAGCAAAGTGGTGCCGGCGGAAAAATCATTTTGAAAATAAGATGAAAACACAGATTGTTGACCCTTCATATCCTAATTGTCCGGTGCGCAACGTGATAGGCCGCATTGGCAACAAGTGGTCATTGCTGGTGCTGCTGACCCTGAATAGTTCTGCCGACCCACTCCGCTATAAGGAACTGGAACAACGCATCCCCGACATTTCGCAGAGGATGCTGAGCGTCACGCTGCGCGACCTTGAGGCCGATGGCCTTGTGGCCCGCCGAGCCTATGCCGAGATTCCTCCGCGCGTTGAGTATGCGCTCACCACGCGAGCCATCACCCTGTTGCCACATCTCATGGCCCTTGTGGGCTGGGCTGTGGACAACATAGCCGGCATTTTGGCCGATCGTCAGGCCTATGCACAGCGTGCCAAATGAGATAAAACGCAAATAAACAAACAATCCGTTCTGCATGTGTTATCAGTTGGCACATGCAGAGCGGAGCCGTTTTATGAGCGATGTGAAAAAGGTCTTATTTTTCACCGCGAGTGATGCCTCCCTTGTCCATGGCACGCCAGCAATAGGCAATATAAGCCAGCACAAAGGGCACCAGCACGCTCACGATGCTCATCACCATGAGTGTGAACTCGCTCGATGAGCTGTTGCGCAAGGTGAGTGACGATTGCGCATCGAGCAGAGAGGGATAATAGGCCGTGTCGTTATAGCCCAGCACGGCAAATAGCGAGAGCACCACGGCCACCACTCCTATGCCAGTGGGCCAAATGCCGGCGTAGTAGCCGGTCTGAAGCAATGTTTTGCCTATGCCCACCAGCACCAACACCACGCCGATAACCAGCACCACCAGCCACCACCACATAGTCAGGTAGTTGTTCAGGTAGCGATAGTCCACCCATTGGGCATTGCCATCGGCATCGGTTGCCACGCCCGGCGATGTGAGCAGAATGGCGGCCACAGCCAAAAACAGCACCACGAAAAGGCATCCGTTCACCCAAAGATGCTTGCGTTGCGTGGTGCGAATCTCATCGTCCACAATGTTATTGATGAAGTAGAGCGAACCCAGCGTGCGTGCCAGCATGAGCACCATGAGGCCAAACAGCACATTCTTCCAGTACAGCAATGCTTCAAGTCCGTGCATGGGTCCCCAAGTGCTGATGGTGGCTGCCTGCACGTTGAGGATATTGCTCTTGGTGACGGTGAACTCAGCACCGAAAAACATGGTTCCCACAGCCACGCCCAGCAAGAATGGGCCTGCAAAACCGTTGATCATCAGCAGCGTGTCGTAGAACTTGCTGCCATACACATTGCCGTGCTTGCTGCGATATTCATAACTGATGGCTTGAATCACGAAGCTGAGCAAAATGAGCATCCACAGCCAGTAGGCACCACCGAAACTGGTGGAATAAAACAATGGGAACGAGGCGAAGAACGCACCGCCAAAGGTGACCAATGTGGTAAATGTGAGTTCCCACTTGCGGCCCAACGATTTTATGAGAAGAACGCGGCTCTCTTCATGCCCATAGTGAGCAATCATTGACTGGCCTCCCTGCACAAACAGCATGAATACCAGCAGTGCTCCCAGCACCGACATGATGAGCCACCAATAATTTTGCAACAACGTGTAAGTTTCCATTTCTATTTGAATTGTTGAAGGTAGAAGGAATTGAAGATGTCTTTGATGAGTGATTACTCGGCTTTATTCAAGTCGGTGAGCGATTTTTTGCTGATTTGCTTGCAAATGATGCTCACATCGGCAATGAGCAGTGCCGTGAACAGCACAGCAAAAATCCAAAATGTGAGCTGCACATAGCCGGCACTCAAATCGCTAATGGCCACCTTGTTGGGCATAAGGTCTTGAATGGTCCACGGCTGGCGGCCCACTTCGGCCACAATCCACCCGCTTGCGCTGCACAGATAGGTGAGCGGAATGGTGATGATACACAGCCAGTACCACCAGCATGACAGCTTATCTTTGAGCAGGGCAGGACGATAGGCCAGCAAAAGGGCAATGAGCAAAAATGCCACTAAATAACCACCTATGGTCACCATGAAGTGGAAAGTGTAAAACGTGAGAGACACGTTGGGTACCGCTTCTTCAGGTGTGTCAAGGTAGCCATAGCCGAAATATTTGAAATCAGCGTTGATGGCTTTGTGCAGGGTGTCGACAGCCATTTGGTTGCCGGCGCGACGTGCCACATCATATTGCGCCAAGAGCTCTTGCAGTTGTTTGCCCTTTTGCATGCGCTCGGCATAGCTCACGGTGTTCACGAAGTTGCCATCTTCATCGTAGCTCACACCATCAATGATGTCGCGAATGCCTGGCACCAAAGCGTTTGGATTGTGCGTGGCGAGGAATGAAAGACCATAAGGGATGGAAATGTGGAACAGATAGGGCTTCTCGTCGTTGGTAGCTGTCTTGGCCGGATTGATGATGCCCGCGGCCACAATGCTTTGCTTGGCACTACCTTGATACAAGCCTTCCATGGCCGCTAACTTCATGGGCTGGTATTTAGCCACAGTCACTGCGCTGGAGTCGCCGGTGATGCAGGTGAGCACAATGCCTATCACACCTACCCACGCGCCCACTTTAAGACTGCGGTGGCAATGCTCCACGTTGCGCTTGCGCAACAGCATCCAGGCGCATACGCCCACCACAAACACACCTCCTAATGTCCACGCGCTTAGAACGGTGTGGAAAAATTTGCTCAAAGCCATGGGGGAGAGAGCTACTTGCCAAAAACTCACCATCTCGTTGCGCATAGTGGCCGGGTTGAACTCGCATCCCGTGGGATATTGCATCCAAGCGTTGGCCACAAGAATCCATAAGGCACTCAAGCTTGCCCCTATGGCCGTGAGCCATGTGCTTGCCAAATGGAACTTGGGACTTACCTTTTTCCATCCGAAAAACATGACGGCGATGAAGGTTGACTCCATGAAAAACGCCAAAATGCCATCGATGGCTAATGGGGCACCGAAGATGTCGCCCACAAACCAGCTGTAATTGCTCCAGTTGGTGCCAAATTCAAATTCCAGAATGATGCCTGTGGCCACGCCGATGGCGAAGTTCACGCCAAAGAGTGTCATCCAAAATTTGGTGGTGGCAAGCCATTTCTCGTCGCGTGTGCGATAATAAAGGGTTTCCATGATGGCCACAATCACTCCCAGCCCCAGTGTGAGGGGCACAAAGAGCCAGTGATAGATGGCTGTGAGCGCAAATTGCGCTCGCGACCAGTCGACCAGAGTTGTTAATTCGTTCATAATGGTATATCAGTTTTGGTTTTCATTGTTCATTTTCGATCCACGCCCATTTCATGGCGCACATAATCGGCTTTTTCTTCATCGTTGCCGGCCACACTGTTTAGGAAGTCAGGAAAGAAAGCCAGCTTTACAATCAAGAAAAAAATGATGATTTTTAAGATAATGATGGCCCACAAAGTTCGCCCCACGGTCATCGACTTGAAACCGTCCACATAGAAATAGAGCACCTTCTGCCACCAGTTGTTGCCTCGCAAAGTCTCGTTAGCATTCATCGTGGGCAAAGATACGGAAAAGATTCGTCATATCCAAGTGTGCCGCTGAAAAAGCGCAAGAAACCAGTGCGTTGCCGGCCATGTGAAAAAACTTGATGATGGGTCATGCGGGCTTGATGCCGGTGTAAATGGTGCAGGTGCCCAACGTGAGTCGCCGAGCTGCGCATTGTGCAAATCCGGCTCGGCGCATGATACCGAGCATGTTGTCGCCTTGCGGCACGGCTGCAATGCTTTGAGGCAAATAGCGGTAGGCATCGTGGTCGCCACTGCGCATAGAACCTGCCCACGGAATGATGTGCAATGTGTAGAGGTCGTAGAACCACCGGATGACTCGATTGCGCGGCGTGGACAGTTCAAGCACGCACACCATGCCGCCCGGCTGCAACACGCGCAACATTTCGCAATAGCCTTTATCGAGCTGCTCGAAGTTCCTCACGCCAAATGCCACCGTGACGGCGTGAAATGTATTGTCGTTCATGGGCAAATGCAGGCAGTCGCCTTGTTGAAAACTGATGTGACCGGTTGCCCATGTGCGCGTGGCAGCTTTTTTCTGAGCCACAGCCAGCATGCCGTTGCTCAAATCGATGCCCGTCACGTGCAAGGGATGAACTTGCTTCACGAGTTGCAAAGCGAAGTCGCCTGTGCCGGTGGCGATATCGAGCAAGCGGCTCTGTGTGGGCACATGACGCGCCACACGCTTGATGGCCACACGTCGCCACCACTTGTCGATGCCAAGTGTCATTGCACGGTTCATGAAGTCGTAGGCCGGCGCGATGCTGTCGAACATTCGCTCTACTTGCTCGGCTTTTGTGCCCTCGTTGCCATAGGGCTTGATGTTTTCTACCCGATTTGCCATGTGGACTGAATGCGCGTTAGAGAATGTAGTTAAGCGATAAAACCAATGAGGATGCGCCACATGTGTGACGCATCCTCATGATGGGTGAAATATGGGGCTCGAACCCACGACCTTCGGAACCACAATCCGACGCTCTAACCAACTGAGCTAATCTCACCATGTTTCTTTTGCGAGTGCAAAGGTAATGCTTTTTTTCGCATACGGCCAAATTTATGCGGCTTTTTTCGCGATTTTTTTGAGGCGCATCGCACTTTTCTCAGAATGGTCACGCCTTAACTGAACACAAAATTCTTACTTGACCAGCTGCCCCATAGAATAGACGGCATGCAATTCGATGTCGGGGGTAAGCAATAAGATGTCGGCATCTTTGCCCCGCTGAATGCTGCCCTTGCGGTCGTAGATGCCCATGATGCGTGCCGGTGTTTCGCTGGCCATGCGCACGGCATCTTGCAAGGGGATGCCGGCCATGCAGACCGCCGTGCGCAACAGGCGATCCATCGTGGCGATGCTACCGGCCAAAGCCGAACGGTCGCTCAGCTTGCACACGCCGTCTTCAATAATGACGCGTGGGTCGAAAGCCTTGTCGCTGTCGCTGGCCGAAACGGCGAGGGCATCGGTGATGAGTGCGGTGCGTTCCACACCTTTAATCTTGTGGATGAGCCGCAAGATGGGAATGGGCACATGAATGCCATCGGTAATCATCTCTACGGCCATGTTTTCCATCAGGTAAACACTCTCGACCGTGCCGGCATGTTTATACTCACGCACATTGTGAAAACCGGGCATGGCATTGTAGAAATGCGTGGCCAGTGAATAGCCGGCCGCATAGGCAGCTTCCACATCGGGATATTCGGCTGCCGTGTGTCCGATGGCGGCCACGATGCCTTTGCTGGTGATGTAGCGCCCCATCTCTACGGCGCCGGGCAACTCCGGAGCAACATCCCAGCGCCGCACGCAGTCGTAGTCCTCGACCACATGAGTGTACTCGGCCGGGTCGGGGATGCGAATGATTTCGGGCATTTGCGCTCCAGCCTTGCGGGGGTTGAAGTAAGGGCCTTCGAGGTGTAGTCCCATGATGGGTGTGCCCGGCTCGCGCATAAGACGCTGGCAGGTTTCGCAGGCGGCCTCAATCATGGGCAGAGTGGATGATGACAGGGTGGGGAAGATGGCAGTGGTGCCATGGCTCATGTGTGCCGCCACGGCGGTGCGGAATGCTTCCTCGGTTCCCTCCATGAAGTCGCTGCCGCCTCCACCATGACAGTGCAGCTCGATGCCGCCCGGCACCACATGCATGCCTTGCGCGTCGATGGTTTCGTCGGCTTTATCAAGGATATGGCTGTTGCGGGTCACCTCTTCGATGCGTCCGTCGCTAATGATGACCGACCCCCCATTTATCCATCCTTCGGGAGTCAATACGTGGCCATTGTAAATTTGAGTCAACATAAGATTTAGTCTAAATTATTGGGATCTCACTTTCCACCCACAAAGTTACAGCGTTTTTCAATAGGTAAACCATGATAATAACTAATTTTTTGAATTATTTACAAAGATTCAGAAAGGCGCGTCAAAATAAACTCAGGAACAAGGGCGTTGTGCCGAAACGCAAGCGAGGGTGGCTCAACGGCCACCCTCACTTAGCATTAGCGCTACGCTACGGCATAGCAAAGCCTTGTGTCAGGCATCCTTTTTGGCGCGAAGACAGCTCCATGCCAAATAGGCAATGAGCAACAGATACATCACCAATCCCAGCACGCTGGTGGTGACATCGCTCAAAGGATTGTCATATTTGAAACCGAAGAAGAGCAGAGCTGCACTCACCACGCCCATCAGAGCCCCACCGGCAATGAAACCGCTGGCCAGCAGAGTGCCGCGTTCTTGGCGTGCTTTATTGACCTCTTCGTTCTTGCTGCGTGTGCTCACAAACCAGCTTATCAAACCGCCAATGAGCAGCGGCGCATTGAGCTGCAAGGGGATGAACATGCCCAGCGAGAACGGAAGGGCAGGCACTTTGAGCCAATTAAGCAGTAATGCGAGAATGGCACCCACGATATAGAGCATCCATGGAGTGTCGCCACCCATCATGAGGGGGTCGATGACGGCGGCCATGGCGTTGGCCTGCGGAGCCACAAGGGCGTTTTCACCCACGAAGCCATAGGTCTTGTTGAGCACAATCATCACACCGCCCACGGTGGCCGCGCTCAAGAGTGTGCCCACCGCTTTCCAAGTTTCTTGCTTGGCCGGGGTGGTGCCCAACCAGTAACCCACTTTGAGGTCGGTGACCATGCCGCCGGCCATTGAGAGCGCGGTGCACACCACACCGCCAATCACCATTGAGGCCACAATGCCGCGTGCGCCGTTGAGCCCCACAGCTACAAAAATGCCGCTGGCAATAATAAGGGTCATGAGGGTCATGCCGCTCACGGGGTTGCTGCCCACGATGGCGATGGCGTTGGCCGCCACTGTGGTGAACAAGAAGGCGATGACTACCACCACCACAAAGGCTACGATGGTCTGCACCAAATTGTGAATCACACCTAAATAGAAGAACAAGAATGTCACAACCAGCGCGGCTGCCAGCGCAAAGACGAGCACTTTCATGGGAATATCGCGCTGGTGGCGCTCCACACGGCTTTGGTCTTCGCCTGTGCCGCTGAATGCCTTGCCGGCCAGTCCGGCCGCGCTTTTAATCACGCCCCACGACTTGATGATGCCGATGATGCCGCTCATGGCAATGCCACCAATGCCGATGTAGCGTGCCGTGCCCTTGAAAATGTCATCGGCAGGCAATGCGGCCATGTCGGGACTCATGAATCCCAGCAACGGCACGATGACCCACCAGATGAATGCACTACCGGCAAAGATGATGAATGCATAGCGCAGGCCGATGATATAGCCCAAACCCAGCACAGCGGCTCCGGTATTGACTTTGAAGAGCATCTTGGTGTTGTCGGCAAAGGTTTGCAGTGCCGGAATGGCCGTGGTGGAAATCACTTCTTTCCACCAGCCAAAGGTGCTCACGATGAAGTCGTAGATACCGCCCACCAAGCCGGCGATGAGCAGTGGCCGCGCTTGGTCGCTGCCCTTTTGGCCGCTGATGAGCAACTGTGTGGTGGCAGTGGCCTCGGGGAAGGGAAACTCGCCATGCTTCTCGCTCACAAAATATTTGCGGAAGGGAATGAAAAACAACAAGCCGAGGCAACCACCCAGCACCGAGCTTAAGAACACTTCGAGGAAGTTGACGGTGATGTCGGGGTATTTGGCTTGCAGAATGTAGAGTGCCGGCAGGGTGAAGATAGAACCTGCCACCACAAGGCCGCTCGAAGCGCCTATCGACTGGATAATCACATTCTCGCCCAGCGAGTTTTTGCGCTTGGTCACGCCTGCGATGCCGGCGGCAATGATGGCGATGGGAATGGCAGCTTCGAACACCTGTCCCACTTTCAATCCGAGATAGGCTGCGGCTGCACTGAAAATCACTGCCATAATCAATCCCAGCGACACCGAATAGGGAGTCACTTCGGGATAATTCTTGTCGGGTCGCAGAACCGGCACATACTTTTCTCCCTCCTTCAGAGGGCGAAACGCGTTGTCGGGCAGCAAGGCCATTTCTTCCTGACTGCCCCCAATGGTCGTTTTCTCGTCGTTCATACTATTATTGTGTTTGTTTTTATTGGATAATCGCCACAAAAAAGCATTGAATCCACAAAAATACAATAAAAATCCCATTTATGGGCATCTCTTGCCGAAAAACTCTGACCCGCAGTTGTGGGTTTTGTTGCATGCGGCGGAATGCCGTGGTGGGGTGGTGTGCCTTTTGTGGCAATTTGTTGGTAAGAACGAAATACTTTTGTAATTTTGCAGTGCATTTAGCAAGAATAACGTCAAAGCATGATAGAACGCCATATTATTATCGACTCGATTGACCCCGTGACATTCTATGGGGTGAATAACAGCAACCTTTCCCTCATTCGTAATCTTTATCCCAAACTGCGCATGGCCGCACGCGGCAGTGTGATTACGGTGATAGGCGATGAAAGTGAAACTGCCGAGTTTGAGTCGAAAATAAGAGAACTGGCCGATTATTGCGAGCAATATAACAAGTTGCCTGAAGAAGTGATTATCGACACCATCAAGGGTGTGCCCCCACAAGTGCTGAAGATGGACGACGTGATTATTTATGGCGTGAACGGGAAGCCCATTCAGGGCCGCACCCCCAACCAGCAACTGCTTGTGAAAACCTTTGGGCAAAACGACCTCACCTTTGCCCTCGGCCCGGCCGGAACGGGCAAAACCTACTTGGCTGTGGCGCTGGCGGTGCGGGCATTGAAAAACCGCGAGGTGCGTAAAATCATTTTGTCGAGGCCGGCGGTGGAGGCCGGCGAGAAGCTGGGTTTTCTGCCGGGCGACATGAAGGACAAAATTGATCCTTATCTGCAACCGCTCTATGATGCGCTTGAAGATATGATTCCTAACATGAAACTCAAAGAGTATATGGAAAGTCATGTCATTCAGATCGCTCCTTTGGCGTTTATGCGAGGTCGCACACTCAACGATGCCATTGTAGTGCTTGATGAGGCGCAGAATACCACCACACACCAAATCAAGATGTTCCTCACGCGCTTAGGCATGGGGTCAAAAATGATTATTACGGGCGACACCACGCAAATAGACCTGCCACGCTCCACCCGCTCAGGCTTGATACATGCCCTGAAAGTGCTGCAAGGCGTGAAAGGAATAGGCAAAGTGGAGTTTGAGAAAAAAGACATTGTGCGCCACCATCTTGTGCAACGCATTGTGGAAGCCTATGAGAACTATCAGGAAGAAGAGAACAACGAATAATTCATAAAGATATGAACACCGTAACTGAAACCAACTTCAACTTTCCGCGTCAGAAAAGCGTGTATCACGGCAAAGTGCGCGACGTGTATAACATTGATGACGACTTGCTGGTGATGGTGGCCACCGACCGCATTTCGGCCTTCGACGTGATTTTGCCTAAAGGCATTCCCGGCAAAGGACAGATGCTCAACCAAATTGCCGCCACATTCCTTGATGCCACGGCCGACATCGTGCCTAACTGGAAACTGGCTACCCCCGATCCCATGGTGACGGTGGGGCTTCGCTGCCAACCCTTTGCGGTGGAAATGATTATTCGTGGCTACCTCACAGGAAGCGCATGGCGTGAATATCAAAAAGGTTGCCGCGTGTTGTGTGGTGTGCCTCTGCCCGATGGAATGAAGGAGAATGAGGCTTTTCCCGAACCCATTATCACTCCCACAACAAAGGCCGAGGCCGGTCACGACGAGAACATCTCTCGCGAGGAAATCATCGCACAGGGCATTGTGAGCAAACAGGATTATGAGCAAATGGAGCGATACACTCGCATGCTCTTTGCTCGCGGCACCGAAATTGCCGCTCAAAAAGGACTGATTCTTGTTGACACGAAATATGAGTTTGGAAAACGCGACGGTCAAGTGATTTTGATGGACGAGATTCACACGCCCGATTCAAGCCGCTATTTCTATGCCAATGGTTTTGCCGAGCGTCAGCAGAAGGGAGAGGCACAACGCCAGTTAAGCAAAGAGTTTGTGCGCCAATGGCTCATTGAAAATGGTTTCATGGGGCAAGTTGGCCAGCAAGTGCCTGAAATGACCGATGAAATTTGCCAAAACATCTCGGCACGTTATCAGGAACTTTATCGTGAGATTACGGGCGCGCCTTTTGTGCCCGCACCCGCCGATGAAAATCTCGCGGCACGCATCGAAAAGAATGTGACTCGCTGGCTTGAGGAGCATTAAGACCTGAGAGGGGAGAAACAAAATGAAACATAAAATGCAGAGAGGTCACCGGCTTATTGTCGGTGACCTCTCTCTGTGATGACGTGGAAAAAAGGCTCTGTCAAAGTCCTAATTTGGCCTTGACTTGCGCTGTGATGTCGGTCACGGCGGGGCCGGTGAAGGCCACCGCTGTGCGGCTGGTGTCGAGAATCAGGTCGTAGCCGCCTTCTTGGCCCACCTCGGTTACGGCGGCGGCGATGGCATCAACCAGAGGCTTCATGAGCGCCTCGCGCTGCATGGCGATTTCTTCGCTGGCCGACTGCTGAAATTCCTGAATCTTCTTGTCGCCTTGCTGCACCTCTTGCATGCGCCTGTCGCGAATGGTGGCCGGTGTGGAAGGGTCGGTGGCTAAGGCCTGATAGTCGGCATATTTCTTGTCGAATTCGGCCTGCATCTGCCGATACTCGGTTTGAAGTTGCTCGCTAACGGTCTTAAGGCGCGCCTCGGCGGCAGCCTTCTCGGGCATGACCGAAAAGATGGCCTGCGAGTCAAACACGGCTATCTTGCTTTGCGCCATCATGCTAAGCGGGGCAATGAGCAGTGCGAGAAGTAAGTGACGAATCTTCATTGTCTTTAATTATTAAAGAGGGTCGGCATGGGGAGCCGGCCCTCGGAAGTTATTTCTTATAGGTAAGAATGCTTATTTGATGCCCAATTTGGCTTTCACTTTAGCACTGATGTCCTCGGCACCGCTACCTTGATAGATGATGGCGGGAATGGAGGTGTCGAAAATGAAGGTGAAACCGCCCTCGGCACCCACGGCCTTGATGGCATCTTGCAGCTTCTGGCTGATGGGGGCAAGCAATGTTTCTTGCTGGCGCTGGAGATCCTGCGAAGCGGTCTGCTGGAAGTTCTGAATCTTGTTATAGTCTTCTTGCAGCTCTTGCTGATGGCGATCCTTGATGGCTTGGGGAGTGGAAGCGTCTTGCTCCTGCTTCTCATAGTCTTCCATCTTCTTTTGGAAAGCCGTTTGCAGGTTTTTGAATTCGGTTTCGTACTTTTCGCCCACGGTCTTAAGAGTGTTCTCGGCGGTGGCCTTCTCGGGCATCACGTTGAAGATCTCTTGTGTGTTCACATAGCCAAATTTGGCCGTCTGTGCGGCGAGGCACATGGGAGCAGCCACGAGGACTGCGAGCAATAATTTCTTAAACATTTCGATAAAGATTTATTTGATAAAATTGAATGATTTCACTTGGAATAGCCCAGCTTGGCAAGCACCTCATTGCTCACGTCGATGCGCGGTGAGGCGAAAATGATGCTCTGCGATGATGCGCGGTCGAAGATCACTTGGAAGCCACGCTCTTCGCTCACCTTCTTCACGGCATTATAAATGTCGTCTTGAATGGGCTTGATGAGCGATTGACGCTTTTTGAACAATTCGCCTTGCGGTCCAAAGTATTTGTACTGAAGCTGCGAAGCTTCCTTTTCTTTGGTCACAATCTCTTCTTCCTTCTTTTTCTTTTGCTCGTCGGTGAGGAACACCATGTCGCTCTGGTAGTTCTTATACATGGTGTCGGCCTCCTTCTTCAGGTCGTCCACTTCGCGTTGCCAGCGTTGCGACACTTGGTTGAGCTGCTCGTTTGCCATCTCGTAGGCAGGTATGTTTTTAAGCACATATTCCATGTCGACGAGAGCGAACTTTTGCGCTTTGGCCGGCAGAATGGCTGCCAGCACAGCGACTAACAGTAATGCGGTTTTTTTCATGTTGATGCGTTTTTTTGAACAAATTTGACTTTTAGACGAGGAATAGCCCAAATGGTTTAGTCATTGTGTTAATTTCTCGATGTGGATTTAGAATTCTTGACCCAGCACAAAGTGGAAATTGCTGCCACCTTTTGAGCCCATCACTGTGTCGAAACCATAACCCCAGTCGATACCCATCATGCCAATCATGGGCAGATAGATGCGCGCACCCACACCAGCCGAGCGTTTCATGTCGAAGGGATTGAAGTTTTTCACCGAAGTCCAAGCATTGCCGGCCTCAACGAAGAGCAGCGGATAGATGGTGGCACTTGTGCTGAGCATCAACGGGAAGTGAAGCTCCATGAGGAAACGGTCGTAGGCATATCCTTCATATCCGTAGGGAGTGAATGCGCCGTTGTCATAACCACGCAAGGCGATGGTTTCGGTGGCATAGGTGTAGCTTCCGCTCATGCCGTCGCCACCCACATAGAACGTTTCGAAGGGCGATTTCAGATGTTTGTTCCAGCTGCCCAGCAGACCGAAGTCGGCACGGGTCATAAGCACCAACGTCCAGCGTCCATCAGGGTCGGTGAGCGGGGTGTAGGTGCGTGCTTGGAATTTGAGTTTCCAATACTCTATCCAGCGATAAAGTTCCTTCTTGTCGGCTTCGAGGCTCGACTGGCTCAGAGCCTTCCAGTTCTTTTTGCCAAAGAGGCCTGCCGGCGGTGTGGCTTGGAAACTGAGCGTGAACGTGCTTCCTCGGCGATTGTATAGAGGGTTGTCGATGCTGTTGCGCGACAGGGTGAAGCCCAACACAATCGAGTTGGACACACCATTATTCATATAATAAAGGTATTCCCAGTTTTTGAGGCTATACCACTGGTAGCTCACGTCGGCCGAGAGGGTAAAGTAGTCGTCGGGCCATTTGAGTCGCTTGCCAAAACCTATTGAAATACCGCCCATTTGCAGATATTTGTTGGGGTCGTAGGCGTTCTCATAATAGTTGCTCGAACCGTAGCTGCCATAGGAATAATAGGGATTGTAGCCCAAGTAGGACGAGCTGTTGAGAATGTAGCTGTTCATGTAGTTCTGATACTGGCGGTTGTAGAAGGACGAGTTAATGCCCGTTTGGCGACTATAAAAAGCCGAAACCGACAGCGAGTTGGGGCGCTTGCCACCAAACCACGGATCGAGGAACGACAGGCTGTAGGCCTGATAATATTTGGCATTGGTCTGCGCACTGATTGTGAGCGTTTGGCCATCGCCCTGCGGAATGATGCCTTTGTAGCTGGACGGATGCAGCAGGTTCTTGATGGAGAAGTTGGTGAACTTGAAGCTCAATTTGCCCAAAATACCTGTCTGTCCCCAACCGGCCGAAAATTCAACTTGGTCGTTGGCCTTCGATTCCAGATTGAGAATAATGTCCACCGTTCCGTTGTCTTCATTGGGTTCGGGGCGGATGTCCATCTTTTCGGGGTCGAAGTGCCCAGTTTGGGCAATCTCGCGTGCCGACCGTATCAAGTCTTCTTTGCTGAAGAGGTCGCCCGGACGCACACGCAGCTCACGACGCACCACTTTTTCAAACAAGCGGTCGTTGCCATTAATCACCACCTTATTAATAGTGGCTTGCTTGCCCTCGTACATGCGCATTTCGAGGTCGATGCTGTCGCCGTTAACCTTTGATTCCACAGGAATCAGCTGATAGAACAGGTAGCCGCGGTTCATATAGAGGTTGGCGATGGCATCGTCGTCTTCTTGCGTGCGCTTGTTGAGTAATTTCTGATTGTAAACGTCGCCCTTGTTGATGCCCAGCACCTCGTCGAGCACGGTGGAGGGATAGACGGTGTTGCCCACCCACGACACGCTGTTGATGTAATATCTTTTGCCTTCGTCCACGGTGACGTGCACATCCACCATTTTATCGTTATAGTTGGTCACGCTATCGGCCACAATCACGGCATCGCGATATCCTTTTTCGTTGTATTTGTCGATGAGTCGTTGCAGGTCGTCCTCATAGTCGCTTCGCACAAACTTCTTTTGGTTGAAAATCTTCAGGATGTCGTTTTTCTCGTTGGTTTTTTTGAACACCCGCTTCAACGCGCGGTCGCTCAGAACCTCGTTGCCTGTGAAATAGATTTTGTGCACTTTCACCTTTTCTTGCTTGTCGACAATGATGTCAACAATCACTTCATCGCGATTGCTCAAGTCCTCAGTTTGGCGCACTGTGCACTTGGCATTTTTGAAACCCTTGTCGGCATAGTATTTCTCAATGAGAGATTTGATGCGGTTGGCGATGTTGGGGGTCATTTGGCTTCCGGTCACAATGCCCAAGCGCTCTTGAATGTCCTTTTTCTCGCCACCTTTCATGCCCTCATAGTTCACCTTGCTCACGCGGGGTTGCTGCCTGAGGTTGAAGATGAGCCAAGCCTTGTCTTGGTAGATTTTTTCCACCTCAATCTGCACTTTGCTGAACAAGCCTTGTCGCCAAAAACGTTTTGCCACAGCCTTGAGGTCGTCGCCCGGTATTTGGATGCGCTGTCCCAGCGAGAGTCCTGAGTAGCCAATGATGATATTGTCCTCATAGTTGTCGGTGCCCACCACTTTAATGCCGGCAATCTCATAGGTCGACGGGGAAGCGGTGTAGACGATGTTGGGATTGTAGATGGTGTCGTTCGCCGTTTGTGCTTGCAGGTAACTCCAGCCGGCAAGTAAGAACGTGGTGACAAGAATAACAATCTTTTTCCTCATATCATTGCAGATGTTATTGGTCATTGTGTTGGATTTGTTCGCTCGTGAGGCCGTAGCGGCGTTCGCGAGATTGATATTGTGCGATGGCCTCTATGAAATCCTCTTTCGAGAAATCGGGCCAATATTTGTCGGTGAAAACCAACTCGCTGTAAGCGATTTGCCATAGCAAGTAATTGCTGATGCGCAGGTCGCCACCCGTGCGGATGAGCAAGTCGGGGTTGGGCATTGAGGCAGTGGCCAGATGAGTGGCAATGGTTTGCTCGCTGATCTGTTCGGGCTGCAGTGTGCCGGCTTTGACCTCGGCTGCGATGTGGCGGCAGGCCTCTGTAATCTCCCAGTGCGCCGAGTAGCTCAAAGCCAAGCATAGGGTCAAGCCGGTGCCGTGTGCCGTGTCTTGAATGCAGCGGTTGAGTCTTTCGTGCGCGAAGTCGGGCATGCGATTCAGGTCGCCTATGGCCGTGAGGCGCACATTGTTGCGAATCAAGTCGGGTGTTTGCTGTTCGATGGCGCTGACCACAAGATTCATCAGCAAGTCCACCTCTTCTTTCGGGCGGTTCCAGTTCTCGGTTGAGAACGTGTAGAGCGTAAGGTATTTGATGCCTAATTCGCTGGCCGCCTCGGTGATTATTCTCACGGTGTTCACGCCATTCTCGTGGCCGTAGCTGCGCTCGTGACCGCGCGACTTTGCCCACCGGCCATTACCATCCATGATGATGGCAATGTGCTGTGGCATGCGGTTGGGGTCAATATGACGGGTGGTCATCATTTCCTTTAATTACTCGTTAATCCACATAGTGGCATTTTACGCATCGTTTGCTGAACTCGTAGGTGACGGTGAACGTGGCAAAGGAATACCAATCGGTGTTTTTGGCGAAGGAATGTTTCACACCGTAGAGGTCGCTCAGATTGTCAATCTTATCGCCAAATTCTTTGCGCATGGTGAATTCGAAACCCACATTGAGCCTCTCTTTGAATTTATATTTCAGTCCCACTCCGAGAGGGAGGCTGACCGAAGCATTGACATCGCCACTTGTGCTCGAAACCACTGCACCCAAACCCACGGTCATGTAGGGCGATATGCGTTTGTATTTTTTGTAACGCGGGCCTGAGCCAAAGTGGAAAAAGTTGAACTCAACTTGCGCGCCGAGATCAAAGAGGCTTGACTTGAACTCGTAAGGCTCGGCAGCAGGAAACTTGTTCTCGATGTCGCGGCTGTTGCCACTGATTCCAGCGTAGGTGAGGCTGCCTTTGATGGCCCAACGGCTATTGGCAATGTAACGAAGAATGCCGCCGGCGGCAATGCCCGGGTGCTTCCACATGTTGCTGTTGTTCACATCACCCAAATAGCCGCTGAAGCCCAAAGCCGGCCCCACCTCAAAACGATAGTCTTGGGCGTGGACATGGCACATGGCCATGAGGCAGGAGATTGCAAAGAGGATGATGCGTTTCATTGCCGATGATATCAATAGATGGGTTTGAACATGAGTCGGTTGATGGTGCCCCGCCACACATTGTTGAGCAATTTGGTGCCGGTGGCATCGGTGCCGCCAAAGAGATAGATGCAGGGGCACTCCCATTCGGTGACGAGCTTGCTCACTCTGCGTGATGCCGCTTGAGCGGCTGTGAAGGTGGTGGTGTAGACCAACGCTTGAGCGCCCACCATGCCGGGCACATGCTCAGGCAGCTGCATGCCGCTGCCGGCCACACTCCATGTGATGCCTTGATTGGTCGAGGCGTAGGTGGTGCGATTGAGTGTGCCGTCTTGGAGCGTGCCTCCAAAGATGAGCCATGTGAGCTGGCGTGTGGCCTTGAAGTTGCTGGATGACACGTTGTGGGAATAATATGACACAAGCGTGGCCCCCTGCAGGGCGGGGAGCGTGTTCAAGTGATTGTCAATCTGTCCCCAAGTGTCGCCATCGTAGCCCCAAACGACGTTGCTCACGGCTCCCGATTGCAGGACTCCTCCCACCATCATGGATTGCTGTGAAACGGCCCACTCGTTGCTGGCTTGCACCATGGGCGACATGCCGCTTATCGGGAAGTTGGCGGGCAGGGTCATCGGTTCAAACCCTTCGCGGCGGGGCCACTCATCGAGCATGGCGTTGCTGCCCGGAGTGATGCCGAGCACCCGATTGTCGTAGGTCCCCAAGATGACACTCCAAGAAATGGGTGCGGTTGTCCATGCGCTGCCATCGGTGCTGTAATGAAGATTGCCCTCGGTATCGAGAACGTAGAGCGTTTCGCTGGTTGCTGCCAGCGTGTTCACGTTGGGTGTGAATCCCCAAGAGTCGGCCTTGGTGGTCGTCCACGGGCCTTCAGGCGTGTTGCCCACCGAGAGGCGATAGTCGTTGCGTGTGCGCAGCAAGCAAGCCACTCGCTCGCCCCATTGCACTGTGCGCTGCGCCAAGTTGTCGTCGGCACTGCCCGGCAAATCGCGTCTTGCCGTCATGGGCCACACAAGGGTGTCGGGTTCCAGCTGGTGCACGTTCACTTTTACGTCGTAGCGCTTTACCAACTCACCATCGGGAGAACTGACTTCGAGTGTAACGGCTCCGGTGAAGTTGATACTATCGGTCGACGACGAAGAATATTCGATCGTGTCGCGCACGATGGCTCCATCTTTCTCATAAGCGGTAAGGTATCTCACGGTGCCCACCGTGGCTTTGAAGGTGAGCGTGGTGAGCAAGTGCGACACGTCGGTGCCCACGGGCAGTGAATCGGCGTTATAAATGCGTCCGGCATCGGCATCAATCGAGAAGAACACCGAGTCGAGGTTGTCGAGCACGTTGGAGTTGGCTTGCAGAGCAAAGTTGCTCACGAGCATGCTCGTGGAGCTGCTTGTGTAGATGATGGTGGTGGTGTCATCATCGTCTTTGTTGCACGATGCGGCAAAAAGCATCAGTGCTGCCAGCAAGGTGGCTATGTAAAACTGTTTGTTCATGCGTTTTTATTGACAAATATTCGGCAAAGTTACAAAAAAAAATTGATGATGCCAGTACGCCCACCTCACAGATTTGGCGCACCGCCCATATTTCAGTGTGTAAAATTAGTATTTCGGCAGCAAATGACGGCGGCAAATTAAGATATAAAAGTGATACTATGGTGTTTTTTACACCTTTTTAACGCGAAAATCAGTCCATTCCTTGTGCGACCGGCAGAATTAGAGTAATTTTGGACTTCGATATTTCAGAAAAAATGACCACACGAGAAGCCACAGAGTGGATGCGCCAAAGCCTCAAGGCGGTGCTCCCCACCCAAGAGATTGAAGCCATTACGCGCCTCGTAATGCAAGAGGTAATGCATTATTCACCAGTTGATTTGGTGCTTCGTGAACAAGAGGAGCTGCCCGAATTTGTGCCGGCGAGATTGCAGACGATTATTGAGCGATTGTTGCGTCATGAACCCGTCCAATATATCTTGGGAACGGCTCATTTTCATGGGCATGACTTCGAGGTGACCCCGGCCACGCTCATCCCCAGACCTGAAACCGAGCAATTGGTTGACTTGGTTGTGGACGAGAACCTCGGCCGACCCGACTTGAGGGTGCTTGACTTGGGCACCGGCAGTGGCTGCATTGCCATCTCACTGGCGCGAGCCTTGAAATTTGTCCAAGTGGTGGGGGTGGATGTGAGTGCTGCCGCACTTGCTGTGGCGCGCCGCAACGCCAGCCGCTTGAAGGCAAATGTGCAATGGGTGGAGGCTGATATGCTGGCCATGCCGAGTGACATGAAAAAAACTTTCGATATCATCGTGAGCAATCCACCTTACGTCACACAAAGTGAGCGTGCCGCTATGGAGCCTAATGTGTTGCAATATGAGCCTCA
>JAFVCX010000027.1 GCA_017478855.1 Muribaculaceae bacterium
CACCTCTTCCCATCCCGAACAGAGAAGTTAAGCCCCGCCACGCCGATGGTACTGCGAGAGTGGGAGAGTAGGTAGCCGCCCCCTACGGGGGAGGGTGACGCGCCGGAGAGGCGGAGGTCACCCTCCCCTTTTTCTGTGCCCGCCCGCCGCCCGCCGGCCTCCACACGGGCCACGACACCCCCCGTCCCCGGTCCCCGCCACCCGCGGCCACTCCACATGGCGGTTGCGAATTCATGAGGGAGCTTTTGGGGCAAGTTCGTGGCTGGCGGTGCATCTCCGAAGCGCGGGTTCCCTCCGCCGCTCCCACCCCAAGCTGCGGCCCGCGGCCTTGCATGGGGCTTGGCGTGAAACGGCGGCTCTCCGAGCCTGCCATCCGGAGTGTTGCCTCCCCATTGTTCTCTATGTCAGCCTCGTAGACATGGTTGCACGGGTATTGTGAAGCAACAGTTGCTCCGAGCCTGTCAGAAAAAGTGTGGCCCGGCGAGGGGGTGGCAGAAGAGCGAAAAAAGGGGAAGGATGCGGAAAAAGTAGGGGGAGAAAGGAAGTATGAGAAAACGGCTGGATTGTGAAAGGGAGAGCAGGAGAATGTGGCGGGAGAGAATGCGCAGTGGCCGGCACAGAGGAGTGACCGGCTCGGAGAGCCTGCGTGATGCTAAACTCCATGCAAGCAGGGGCGTGGCCCTGCGCCGCTTGGGGACGGAAAGCCTTCCCCGCCGAGAAATGGTGCGTCGGAGATGCACACCCCACGCATCGGAGGCCTGACGGGGCGGCCAACAAAGAGAGAAGAGGCGGAAGGGGGGGATGTGAGAAAGGGGAAAAGATGGAGAGAAAGGAAGCTTGAGAAAAATCCATGTGAGAAAGGGAAGATGACGAGAAATGAAGGAAGAGAAATGACCATGTGAGGAAGGGGAGTGTGAGAAGGATAGAAGATGCGAGAAAAAAGAGGTGATGCGAGAAAGGAAGTATGAGAAAAGGTCATGTGAGGAAGGGGGATGTGAGAAAGGAAAAAGGAAAAAGGAGAAAGGGGAGAGAGGGGGGCGGAGGAAGGGCGGATTTTTTCTGCAAGAAAATGCGTAATGGAGACCCGAAAACGGCCATAAATATGCGAAAAATATGAAAAATGCGGCACAAAAATGCGAATTAACGTAATTTAACAAATAGGGGGGGTAAAACGGCGTATTTTCAGTAATTTTGTGCATTAACAAAATTACTTACGATATAATCAATTTCTTCCACATGAATTCATGGCCTCCCTCACTGCTCATGGTGGCGGTATGCGCATGTGCGGTGCCGATGCCCGGCCGGCGGATGGGGCAAATGGTTTCGTGAAAGCGGCCCAGCGTTCTGTTGCGGCTTTTTGCCGCCATAGGTTTGTTTGCCGCGAGAAGGGTGATTTACTTACGATAAAATAGCTTCCGTCATGACACAAGAAATGGGCGAATCCCTCATCTATTCATGGTTGCGCCATGTGAAAGGTTGCCAGATTGTGCAAATAAACTGGCAACTGTCACCCACATGGAAATATGACTTTGCGAATGCTGCTGAAAAAACAATTATTACGTATGCAACCATTGGACTAAGGCTAACAAAAAAGATCTTATTGATTGGATTATCAAAAACATATAAAATAAAGACGATATGAAACGAATGAAATTGAAAACAAATTGATTATCATTTTTTACTGATAACCAATCAGGTAAAAATCAAGAAACCAACAACTATAAATAATTAAAAAACAACTAATCGATGATAACCGTAGAGAGAACTTTGCACCCAGTGGGACAGGGAGCGTTTTTCAGCGAGAAATTCCGCGACGATAGTGGCAAGTTGATATTTTGTGCCGTATATGATTGTGGCAATAAAGACCAGCCTCATCTGAAAAAAGTGATTGATTCCGTTTTTGAAGATGACGACCATATTGACCTGTTGTTTATTTCACACTTCGATTCAGACCATATTAGTGGCATTGATTATCTGATGCAAAACAAGGTGAGATATGGAAAAATCGTGAGAAAACGGTTGATTGATGCCAGCACAACCGTTTTTGTTCCGTTTCGATACCCGGCGGCGTTAACGGTAATGACCGGCGCTTATCAAGGAATTGCCAACCTGATCACCCGATTTTTTGAGAACGGAATAAAGGTGATAGGTATTGACAATCGTGAGAACTTGGAAACGAGGAGCGATGTTTCTATTCCGGTTGATTCATTACCCAATCACACTACTCATGGCGGCACGAGCATCGGGAGCGGTACTATGCTTGTATTCAATCCTATTTGGATATATATTCCCACGATGATGCCCAGCAGGAAAGGCTTGTTAAATGACTTTGAAAGAGAGCTGGCGAAAGCCAACATACAATGGGACAAAATCATTGATGATATTACCTTGAAGAAAAATCAAAAAGATTTAAGGAATGTTTACAGTAGAGTGGGTAAACGTGGTTCGGTCACCGCAATCAATATGAACTCATTGTTGCTCTTGTCGTTTTCTCCGCTAGAATTGCATTTCAATCACATGATCTGTTGGAACAACATTAGGTACTGTTGTAGGAGCAGATATTATAACTTTAATGAGAATAGTTCGTGCCTGTACACGGGTGACTCCGACATGAGTAATAAGCAGGAATTTGAGCAAATCATGATATTCACGGAGCAAACGTTGGAGCGGTACCATCAATATAAATGGATAGGGCCGCGATTAGGTTTGTTCCAAATTCCGCACCACGGCAGTGCCAATAACTATGGTGCTCATGTGGCTGTTCACCGAGGGAGTCGGCATAAGGGATATATAGCTGCTTTTGTAAATTATCATCCGGCTAAAAACGTGTTCTCACGACGCGTGAAGATTGATTTTCTGATCGTAGGCAAACCTTTGCTGCACGTCACCGATAACCCGCTGACCGAGGTAATACAAGTCATGGGCATCAATTAAAATAGTGAAAACAAACCAATAAAATTAATATGAAAAAGAAGAATCAGTTATTGAAAGCATTATTGCTCATGCTGTTATGGACTTGTCCCATGTGGGTGAGGGCGCAGCAGCCGGTGGAGGTGGCCGGAGCATCAAAGGCCAACTATCGCGGCGAGTATAAACATGGCGAAGTCATTGTCAAATTTCGAGATGACAAAGGCATTACAGTCCGCACCGCACAAGGCAAACGTCTCAAGACTACCAGCGTCAGCCAACTCGACAAGGCTCTTGCCAACCTCGGTCTGACCACAGCAGAGCAACTGATGCCACTCACAGGTGCGAAGAAACTCAATAAATCGAATGCGCCGCGCCGCGGTCCGGCGGGAAAGATTATTCCCGACCCCGACCTATCGCGTCTTTTTGTTATGACGTTTGAAGAAACTGAAGAGAATAATATGAAACACGTCATTGAGCAGCTCAAGCAACTCGATGAGGTGGAGTACGCTTACCCGAACTACTATGTATATGCCCAATCGTTTGATGCCAAATACTATAACGATGAACCCATGCGGTCGCAACAATGGTATTTGGATGCCATCAACTTGCCCAAACTGTGGGAACAGCCGATGCTCGACGGAGCAAAACGCCCTGTCATCGCCATCCTCGACACCGGTGTGGACATTGAGCACCCCGACCTTGCCGACAACATTTGGACCAACGAGCGTGAGGCCGCCGGTGCCGACTATGAAGACGATGACAACAACGGTTTCGTGGATGACGTGCACGGTTGGAACTTCGTGCAGCACAACAACAAGATTGAAGACCGCAACGGTCACGGCACGCATTGCGCCGGCATCGCCGCCGCGGTGGGCAATAACGGAGTTGGCATCACCGGAGCCAACCCCGACGCAATCATCATGCCCATCACCGTGATGCAGCCCGATGGAGTAGGCACACTTTCTCTTATGGCTCAAGGTGTTGATTATGCTATAGCCAATGGTGCGGATATTTTGAGTATGAGTTTTGGTTATTCTGGCGGAGGTATGAAAGGAGTGTTTCAGAAAGCCTATCAGACATCTATTTTAGTCGCCTCTGCAGGTAATAACAATGCTTCACTATATGGTGGTGGCGACATCTATCCAGCCGCATTTGATATAGTGCTTGGTGTTCAAGCATCAAATAAACAAAATGAAAAAGCCAGTTTCAGCAACTATGATCCAGATGGGCCTTACTTCGTAAATCCTGATTGGATGCAATATCCGGAAGATTGGTTCAACTATGAGGTTTGGGCACCCGGTCAGAATATCCTCAGCACTTATCCCGGTGGAACTTATAAGATTATGAGTGGAACCTCAATGGCCACTCCGCTGGTTGCCGGTGCGGTGTCACGTTTGCTCCAAACCAAGGAAATGGAAACTTATCGTGACGTGTGGATAGGCGATATCATTGAGGGTAAAGCAGAGGAACAAACAATCAGTTTTGATGACTATCGGCATGGCACGGAATATAGAACAGGAATTATAGACGTTTATAAAGCCTACTGTTATAATGAAGATAACCGGAATGTCAGATTATCGATTGTCGAAGTTCAGATAGACGATTCGAAACAAGGTGACGGCGATGGGCATTTCGACGCGGGTGAGGTGATTGAGTTATACCCTGTCCTTCGCAGTGGATGGGGACCGGCACAAAATATAAAATTATCTGTGATGGCAAATCCTTCGTATGAATCAGCCTCTAACATCGAAATCATTCAAAACGATGTGGATTTCGGCTATCACTTAAATAGCATAGGTTCTATGCGCAGTCAAAATCCACTGATCATTAAAGTGGCAGATAAGGTTGAGGATGGCCACGCACTGAAATTGCGAATTACAGCCACCTGCGACAATCTTATCTCTGACGTTATACAAGATGTTCACTATAATGTGGAGAATGGTGTGGAAATTGGAGGATTTATAGAAAAAGATCTGACATTATATCCCAATGTTCATTACATTGTTACCAGTGATCTTGCAATACCAAAAGGAGTTTCATTAACAATCCTACCAGGAACAAGATTGGAATTCTATGACTATACCGGTATATTATCTGAAGGTCATATAATAGCAAATGGAACACCAGAATTACCAATAGTATTTACACCTGCAAATAGCACTAGATTTGAAAATTTATATAGTGGTGGCCATGGCTGGGATGGGATTCAATATAATCGTAGTTATGTTGATACACTTTCCTATTGCATAATCGAAAATGCTGTTTCTCCGGCTAGTTATCAACCTTTTCTTGTAGATTGTATTGTAAAACCTACTTATGGATTCACAAATCAAGGTGCCTCAAGATGTAATTTTGTAGGAGATGCTGTCTATGAAAGAGGTATGAGTCGTATTGATAATATTTGGAATTCAAACATAGTTAATTTTATGTGGAGACATGGGGATGGTTGTACATATTCACAATTACGATTTAATAACTATTTCAATAATTTTATGGGATATATGAATGGATTAGAAGGTTATTTACTTGGAAGAAATATTGGAGCAAAATTAGACCATTCAGATAATCCATCATATTTAGGTAGTGGTAAAGAAGAAGCTGTTCGCAAGCGACTACTTGAAATCGGTAATGCACCAGAAACTTTCACTAAAATCGACTTGTCGAATATGCCCAAGCGGCCCTATCGGGAGGCGCATGGCATTGTGTGGAAAGTGGTAGTTGACGGCTATGACGCGCAGGATGAATTTGACTTGTTGCCGCCTTTAGGTGTAGGTCGCCACGAGTTTAAGGTGTTCTTTAACCGCGAGCAGATGGACACGACCTCAACTCCTGTCATCACAATGGGCTTGCGTGAACCATACACGCAGACGGCAATCGCCGAGGACGGCAAATGGAGCGTGGAGGATAGCGCGGCAGTTTACACCGCTTATCTGAACATCACCGGCAAGCTGCAAGCCGACGGTCTGAACCGCATCAGAGTGACCGGCGCTAAAGATGACGAGTTCTTTGACGTGCCTGATGAATATTGGCGCTTCAATGTGCTGGTGCAAGCAGTGGGATCGATGGCGACGGGGTTTGCCGCCGAGGCCGGGCTGGGCAACGTGAAACTCACATGGAACAACGAGCACAACGACTTTGAGGACGCGATGGGCTTCAACGTGTATCGCTTCCGGCTGAGCGAGGAGGGCGACACCATAGGCATGACTCGCCTGAACGAGATGATTATCGACCTTGAGGACACGGAGTACACCGACTATGAAGTGACACCGGGCGTGACCTACTACTATTACTACAAGGTGCTGAGCACCGACCTGAAGGAGTATGACATCAGCAACGTGGTGGCCGCCACGCCGCTGACGAGCACGCTGGGCGATGCCAACGCCAGCGGCCATGTGGATGTGGCCGACGTGATCACCACGGTGAACTATGCCGCCGGCATGGAGCCGCGGCCATTCATCTTCGAGGCCGCCGACGTGAATGCCGACAACGAGATTGACATTCTGGACGTGATAGGCATCATCAAGATCATCACCCGCCCGAACGACGCGGCCACCGCCGGTGTGGAGGCCGTGGCAGAATACACCGTGGAGGACGGCGTGGTGTATGTGGACTGTCCGGTTGACCTTGCGGGCGTGCAGCTGACGCTGGCCGCCGACCGCGACGCGGAAATCACCGCCACGGCCCACCTGCGGGGCTTTGAGCAGGTGGGCGCATGGCTGGGCGAGCGCGACTATCTGTTTCTTGCCTACAACCTGAATGGACGCACCCTGACGGCCGGCCGCCACGCCATTTTGAACATTGGCAACCACGAGATTGCAGACGTGCGCCTGAGCGACAAGGACGGCCACAACGTGCAGGCCGTGAAGGCTGTGCCCACGGTGATTGAGGTGGTGGGTGCCGACGCGCGCCCCGCGCAGCAAGGCGTCTATGACCTGATGGGCCGCAAGGTGGCGGCTGATGCCGCTGCCCTGCCGCGCTTGGCCGGCGGCATCTATGTGGTGAACGGCAAGAAAGTGGTGGTGCGTTAACGCTGAGGCCCTTGAAAAAGAGCCAAGAAGTAACAACCAGACAATTATGCGACAAATATTATTCATCATCGGCTTGATAGCGGGCGTGCTGGCGGCCACGGCCGGCAACGTGGTGAGCCTCACGTCGGCGCAAGGACGGCCGGGCGAAGAAGTGACCGTGGCGGTGAGCATGACCGGAACGGCTGCCGTGAGCGCCTTGCAGCTGCAAGTGCCGCTGCCCGATGTGCTGACGGTGGTGCCCGGCAGCGAGCAGCTGGGGGCGCGGGCCACCGACCACCGAGCCACCGTGGGCGTGAAAGACGGCGTGCTCAATGTGATGGTGTGGTCGCTCGACTTCACACCGTTTGCCGGCACCGAGGGCGAAGTGGTGAGCTTCAGGCTGCGGCTGGGCAACGAGCCCACGACCGCCGCCCTTGAGGTGAGCCGCCTTGTGCTGACCGACGCGCAAGGCGAGCCCCTTGAGGGCACAGCCACGTGCGGCACGGTCACCATTGCCACCCCCAAGGTGCAGCTTGCCTCGCGCGACATCGACTATGGTCACATACCCATTCGCGACACCTACCACCGGAGCCTTGTGGTGACCAACGTGGGCAACGCGCTCCTCACCGTGCGCGGCATTGAGCCGAGTGCCGCCGAGTTCAGTAGCGAAACCGCATTTCCGCTGGTGGTGGAAGCCGGTGCCACAGGCGAGGTGGACGTGACCTACAAGCCCACGGAGCGCGGTGCCATCGTGGAAGACGTGCGCCTGCTGAGCGACAAATCGCCGGCACCAACACCATCCGGCTGACGGCCGACCCGTTTGCCGTGAATGAACTGCATGTGCAGGATGCCGCGGGCATCGCCGACTCGATTGTCACCATAGGCCTGCGCATGAACAACATGGATGCCATCAGCGGTTTTTCGATGGAGTTTGTGCTGCCGCAGCAGCTGAAATATGTGGACGGCTCGTTTGCGCTGACCGACCGCAAGGCCGACCACCAGCTGGTGGTGACGCACACCGACGGGCGGCTGCGCGCCGTGGCCTACTCGCTGACCGACAACACCTTTTCTGGCGAAGATGGCGAGCTGGCCACCTTCAGCGTACGCCTGAACGGACGCTACGGGACGCAGCTCGAGGCCGAGCGAGTGGTTCTCTCGGCCAACTACCGCGGCCGCGACATGGATGTGCTCTCGGCGAAATATGCGGGTTATGTCGACATCTCCAGCCCTCAGCTCTATGCCGCCGAGCACCTCGACTTGGGCGCGACACCCGTCACGGTGAGCGCCAGCGGTGTGGTGAACGTGTATAATGGCGGAAGCGCCCCGCTCACGATTAGCCGCGCGCTGTTCGACACCCTGTCGTTCAGCTTGCAAGAGGCGTTTCCCCTCACCATCGAGCCGTGGAGCAGCACTGACCTGCACATAGGCTACGACGGCTTGACCGAGCTGCCTTTTCACACCATTTTGCAGCTATATAGCAACGACCCCGACCAACGCCTGCACAATGTGGCCATTGAGGGGTCGCGCTTCGCGCCCAACTATGTGTCGTTCGCGGCCGACGACGTGAAGAACGGCAGCGAGCTGCTTGTGCATGTGGACTTGGATAACTATGATGCCCTTGACGGCCTGCAATTTGACGTGGAATATCCCGCCCAGTGGTTTGCGCCCACCGGTGCATATCAGGTCGTGGGCCGCGCCGGCGCATTCATGCTGATGCAGCGCGCGGCGGGCAAAGGCGTGGTGAGGTGCTTTGTGTATTCGCTCACCGATGCCACGATTGAGCCGGGCTGTGGCCGCATCCTCACGATGGCGTTTGCGCCGCAGGAGGGAGTGCCCGAGGGCGACTACACGCTGCACATGAGCAACATCAGGCTTGGAACGCCCACGCTGACCGACAAATATGCCGGCAGCGACGAGCAATGCGCCTTTAGTGTGAAAAACTGGCTCAGAGGCGACGTGAACGGCGACGGCCGGGTGGATGTGGCCGACATTAACGCGCTCATCGGCGTGATTCTGGGCCACAATCCGGCCGAGCTCTATGAGGGGCGTGCGCTGGTGAACGACGACGACCGGGTGGACGTGGCCGACGTGAACACGCTCATCGGCCTCATCCTGCACAATTAGCCGGCCGGCTCGCGCTGGTGAAACTCAAGCAAGCTCATCGACTGTTCGATGAGCTTGTTGTGGCTTATAAGCCGCCGTTTTCGTTGAGGCGGCAATCAGCAAGAGAGGGTGTGCCTATTTTGACACACCCTCTCCTGTTGAGGAATGTGGAGCGATCATTTGTTGAGCTTCGCAATGCCGAACGTCAAGAAATCTTCAGTGTCAGATAGCTTCTCTGTGGAAGCATTAAGCAGACGAATTACGAACTGTTTGCCGAATTTCTTTAACTCGCCACTATTGTTATCGCGCAATTTACGAAGCTCTTCGGCGGCGATTTTGATCAGATAGGAGTGCTCACCATATTTCTCGGCCGTGAAATTGACGTATCCTTGATCGGCGGCCACTGCCCCTTTGAAAGCGGTGAGCTTTGCGGCATTATATATGCGTCGGTTTTTCTGAATTTCAAGCGGAATGATTTGGAACAGGCGCTTGGGGCTACGCTTGTTGTCCTCCCAAGCAATGATGATATACAAGTCTTTATCGTAGGCCGATGCGTCGAGCGTGACGGGCGATTCGGGACCTTCGAGCTGGTAGTATTGGCTGCCTTTTGCAATCCCGAGCATAGCCATGCCCACATTGGCCGTTGCGCGGAGCTTGGAGTGCTCGATTTCCAGAGGGATTCCTTCGGTTTCACTGGTAACCAAGATGGCTTCTTGCTCAAATTCGGGTTCTTCTACACGAATTGATGCTTGGTCGATTTGTGCCTGCGCACCCATCGCAATCATCATTGCCAACAACGTAAATAATGTTTTTTTCATTCTAAAAATGCTTATTTGATTTGGTTCTTATAATATGTGGCAAAATTAGGCAAAAATGTTCATTTTACCCCCCCAATTGTTAATTAAGCATAAATAGGCAGAATAAACGCAAATTGGCATCTTTCCCCCATTTTGCCAATCGCTAATCCCATCTGAATCACACGATAAATAGTGTGTTCGGCTGGCTTTCAATCTCTTTATACCGAAAACACTCATATTCGTGGTCGTTGATGATGCCGCACGCTTGCAGATGGGAATAGATAACTACGGGTCCCAAATACTTGCAACCTCTTTTGCGCAAATCCGTTGATAGAGCTTGAGAAATCTCGTTTTGAGTTTCCCATTGCCCCTCGTGGTGCTTTTTATATACGAGAATCTTGTGGTTGGAGAAGCTCCAGATGTAATTGCTGAATGAGCCAAACTCATCAATGATTTTGAGGAAAACTTTCGCGTTCCCAATGATGGCTTTAATCTTGCCGAGTGATTTAATCATGCCATCGGTATTTAAGATTCGCTCAATATCCCTGCTGTCATAGCGGGCGACGGCATGAAAATCAAAATTGGAGAAACACTGGCCGAAAATGCTGCGCTTCTTCATCATTAAGCCCCAGCTTAATCCGCATTGCATCACCTCCATGAGCAGATATTCAAAGTGCCGTGTGTCATCATATAGTGGCACACCCCATTCTTCATCATGATATTGTTGCTCCTCAGGGTTTGAGTAACACCAATGGCAGCGTGTTTTTTCGTCGTGCGGTTTGCTCGTTATCATAATGAATGAAAAATAATCTACAAAGATAGGATAATAAATTTGACTAATAGCAAAAAGTAGACAATAGTCCGTTGTACAGTAGTCTACATTTAGGTATCTTTGTACATCATGAACATTAACGAATTATTTGGTAAAAGAGTAAAGGAATATCGCCTTTCATTGAAACTTTCACAAGAGGCGTTGGCTAATCTTGCGGAAATCGATCGCACGTATTTGCCAAAGGTTGAGCGTGGTGAACGCAATGTATCATTGGCAATAGCCCAAAAGATAGCCGACGCATTGAATGTGAAATTATCAAAACTTCTTGAAGATGAGTGACATTGAAAGGAATTGGCATCCTGATTTTGAAAAATACACAGAGTTTATAGCTTCTCATCCTAATTACAAGGGATTGCTCTGCGAGCGCGTCAAAGACGGGCGAATTAAATGGGTGACTCCAGAGAAAACCAAAAAAGGGAAAATCAGAAAAGCTTGGTGGACCGAGAAATGTAATGAGATGGGAATCCCCATCCAAAAAGGGTGTTATGCCATTGCTGCGCGAATGCTGCATCCAACCAAGAAACACGTCTGTCAGTGCTGCGGACGCGAGATGAGCATATATTATGAATATCCCGGAAAAATAACATTAAGGAAATTGTCAAAAATCCTCAATGTGGATGCTGAGGACTTAAGGTTGATGCCGATAAGAGAAATAATAGAATCTTGCGACGATCCATCTAATCTTGATGAAATAGCAAAAATATTTGGGCTCCCTAAAGGACTGACACAATCATCGCTGATCGATAGAATCTATCATGAATTTGTTGAGCCATGCTCAACAAAGAGGCTGTCGCCCGGTGTTATGAGCAATGCTCCAGATCGTTTTGATGGTTTCCACTCCGATGGATTGTGCTGCAGGGAGAAAACTGACAAAGGCCGTCATTCCGTCAATATGAAGACGTATACGCAAGACCGGCGCGCCTATAAAGAATGGGCTGATGGAGATAAAAACCTTGCCAATCGTCTTATGGGAGAGTTTCAAAAGGATGAAAAATTGTACAAATGTCCCCGTTGCGGAAAAATGAAGCTTATGAGTGCAGATCACATCGGCCCTATTTCATTAGGTTTTCGTCACACTGTTTACAATTTTGCGCCTCTGTGTGATTCGTGCAATAGCGCTAAAAATAACCGCTTTTATGAGAAAGATGTCAAGCGGCTGCTCGAGCTTGAAAAGAATGGGCACGACATCATAAGTTGGCACTCCAAATACATTTGGGATTGCCTGAAAACTCAAATATCAAATGATGATGATGCAAAGCGTTTGAGCAACATCATGACGCTTTCTCACCAGAATGTTTTGAAGCTTTTGGCGAATGTATATCATGGCTCGGCCCGTGGCGCAGAGTTCCTTATGCGATATCTACATCCTGAATGTTGTATGTATGATTATCGGTTTAAGGACTTTGACCCGTTCGATTTATCAAAATTACAAATTAAGAAAACTCCTCGTGACAGCAAAAACAAGAGAAAGAATCAAGAACGGTATGTTCGCATATCATTTGAAGCACTCGATGAATTTGTCAAGAAAGACAACAGGCGAATCCATTTTTACGTTGACGACGAAGAGTTTCAGAAGGAAAAAGAAAATATAGTCGCTTGGCTCAACAAAACACGATTTGATGAAGCCGATGTCGCGTTGAGAAACTTGGTAAACCGACTACAGCAACACATCATCAACCTTGAATGGCAATGAAAAAGAGAGATTAAATGCTCTCTTTCTCATTGTTGGCTCTCAGCTTTCGGTCGTAAAATTCATCGAAAGTGATGTCGCGCTGCATAAGCAGATCGTAATCAGTCGGATTGATGACCGACCAACTCATTTCATTTTCGCCTCCCCCATCTTCGATTTTTGGCAGGCTGCCAATCGCTTCACGCGTGATAATGTAGTGGGGTAGAGCTGACGCATCGCAAAGCGGCGACGGAGCTTTTTTCTTGGATTTGGGATCCTCGAATAAAGGATGTGGTTCAATAACGTCATTGTCGCGACAACCTATCAGGAAGACACGCCTGCGCCGTTGAGGCACGCCATAATCGGCCGAGTTGAGCCGAAGAGGCTGATTAACGTAATATCCCACATCGGCAAAAGCTTGAATGATTTCTTTGATGGCCTCTCCACCTCGCATAGTTAGCATGCCGGGAACGTTCTCCATAACAAAAAAATAGGGTTTAAGTTGGAGAACAACAGAAACGAAATCTCGAAAAAGCTGATTCCGCTTGTCATCAGGGTCACGCCAGCCGGCATAAGAGAATCCTTGGCATGGCGGCCCACCCAAAATGATGTCCACTTGCTGGCCTGCACATGCGTCATAAATGCGACGCTTGGTGTCATCTTGCGTCACATCACCGAGAATAAACCTGCTCTCATCGGCATACTTCGAATGATTGAATTGATTGGTCAAGAAAATGTTTTTGTCAAGTTCATTCGCGGCCAGCAAATTAAAACCATTCATCAAGAAACCCTCTGATAAACCACCGCATCCGGCAAACAAATCAACAAAATTATAACTTTGCAAATAAGGTTTTATTAAGGTCGAAATATACCGGGCGAGAAGTGGAGGGACGGCGTTCCCTATTTGTTTATAAATCGATGACTGTTTACCCTTGAAGATGAAATCGTCGGGGAAGGACTGAAATCTTGCCGCCTCACGAACCGACATCACACGGTTTTGTTCCGGATGCAGGTTGCACCCATTCGGCACTCGATTAAAATAGGTCGCTATGGTATAACTTGGAGCATCCCAAGTGAGCCGTCCATAATAGGTCGTGCGACCTCCTGATTTCCTGATGCTGTTGAGCCGTGCGTCAGCAATAGAAAGAGGAATGTCTTTCCAGTTTCCGCCCGGCTTGATGTGCTTAGCGATTTCGGCCTCATGATCACACATTTTGTAAGCTATGTGATTATAAAGTTTCATGCGGTAATCAGTTCAATTTCCTTGTCAGTAAGCCCATATAACCGCCCTATGTAGTAATCAAGCTCTGCTTGAGAACCAAAAGAAAAATCGACGTCAATCAAGGGCAAATCAACGATGGGCAGCTCGGCAAGCTCATAGTTGTTGATATGATTATTCGAGCTGGTAACTTTGAATCTCCAGTTGAGAATGCTGCTGTTTAGCAGTAAGAATAGCTTGCGCAAAGTGGTTTCATCGCTTGAAAGATAATTGCACGAGTTTCCCAAGATGTCATTAGGCTCACAAAAAACAAATTTTAGCCTTTTGACGGTATTCGCATTGGAAACTTGTTGACAAACCAAACGAATTTGTTGAAAATCATGTTCCATATATTCGTCTGACCGAGTGTCAATGAAACTCTCAAGAACATATTCGTTTTTCCCTTTTTTCAAGCCGCCCAGTCCAATCATATTTCCTCGAATAAGGCGAAATGAAGTTTTCTCTTTTGTGATGTATTGTGAGAACAATGTCAAATCGAGTTCTCCCCGCTTGTTTCGAACAAACGAGAGGTCCCGTAATTTTTTGAATTTTGAAAGCTTGATCAAAATGTTCCATTCCTGTTTTTGAATGGTTGGAATCTCAAAATTGTTGGGGAATAAAGTTTTAACCATGTCTAAGTCGACATGAAACTTTTTATGGCCGGTTTGAATGGCGATTTGTTTTGTGTGACTATCCTTAATTAACCCAAAAATACAAGTTGCTTGTTGAACGTTTTCAAATAATTGCGCATCTTCGCCAAAAAACTGAATGCTTGTGATTTTATTTGAAAAAAGCAGATGTTTGCGAAGTTTTGTGGCAGAAATGTCGGCGAATAGCGTAGATGGGCAGATGACCCCTATTACGCCATTTTTTTTCAGCATCGAAAGCATGGCTTCAATGGAAAGCTGGTAGAGATTGAGCATGCCCTCAATGGCATAGCGATACATGCCAGATGTGCGAAAGTGTGAAACAAGTTGCATCAACCTGTTTCCTGAATTGGAATCCAGCTTTTTTTTGTTGGGCTTAAGAACTAAGTATGGAGGGTTTGATACGATTGCGTCAAATCCTGCAAGCGTCCTGCCCTCAAAATCATCAGCACACACACCATTGCTGTCATTAAAAAAACTGTTGTTTTTAATGAGGGCGTTTCTCACGATAATGCGTGAGCAGATGCGCGATATCTTTGTCAGGCTTAACTCACCGATGCGGCTGAATGCTTTCAGCCGGGTGATATTGGTGGCCACCTCATCAATGTCAATCGCGTAAATATTATTAAGCACACTCTCTTCAGGAGTGAGGCCATATTTTTCTAACTCTGTAATGATCGATTCATAAAATCGTCCTGTGCCACATGCGAAATCGAGTATTGAGAATTGGCTGTCGATGTGTTGGCATAACTGCAATGTGTCTGTTACTATGCCCGATGCGATACGAGGTTTGGTGTATACGGCTCCATTCTCAATGAAATTCGTTTTTGATTTTTTTCTCGAAATGCCGCCTTTATGAAGGGAAAAATGAGAATTGAGAAAATTGATGTGTAATTGTTCGCAAAGTTGAGGTATGTCTTCTGTGTTGAAGTCTAAAAGGATGCAGTTGTTGGAATTAATGATAGGGATGTGCGGCTTCAAATCATCGATGCTCAGCAACTTGTTTTTTGCGGATAAAAAACTCCAAATTAAGCTGCCTATAACTTCACGATGCTTTTTTTCTACGACTTGCCTAATTGTGAAGTCACTCAGTTTATCACTCCCAAGTTTTTCTAAACTGGAAATGATAAGATTGTCTTCATAATATAATAGTTTGTCGATTTGCATAAACCTTGCTCAATGCAAAGATACAACAACTTTCTTAATGTGTAGCAAAGTTAGGGGAATGTTTGAGTGAAAATAATGAGATGGATGCCCCGAAGTCAAGCCGTAATCGTTCCTCTCTTTTTTGTGTGATGGTTAATAATGTGAGAGTTATCGGCAGTGCGATGTGCCGCCTGCAACGATTGCCCTCTCTTTCGAAGAGATGACGCAATCCATGCCGAATGGTGGCGATTGATTGTTGCTTGTTGTCAGCGTTTTTTTGTCGCTTGAAACATTTTATGGGCGATGAGTTCTGTTTTTTGCAGAAAAAATGCTAATTTTGTGGGTGTGTTAATCCGTAAAAGAAAGAAAGGAATGAAAAAGACGATATTAGCGTTGGCTGTGTTGGCCGCTCTGCCATTGGTGGGGCAGGCCGCCGATTGGCAGCAACAGGTGGATGAGTGCATAGCGCAGGGCGAATTTAAGAAGGCCGAGAAAATCATGCAGAAACTCCCCAAGAAGACACGGCAGGCTGAGGCCGTGCGCATCGACTCGTTGCAGACCATCATGCAGCGCATCCGCAAGGACTTCAACCTCACGCCCGAACAGGGCGAGGCCCTGATTCGCGAAAAGATGCCCGAGGCCACCCGCGAGCAAATCGACCATTGGAAGCAAGTGCGTGCCCTTGAGGTAATGAATATCGACGGCCAAGAATGGTGGTTCCGCAAAAGTGTGCGCAACCTTTGGCTCCTCGGCGAAGAGTTCGCCGCCCAGAACGCACAAGAACGCGACGAAACCTATCAGGTGCGGCGCAAATATTATTTGCAGGCCATGAACAGCCCGGCCGACCGCAATGGCGTGCGTGATTGGAGGCATGTGGTCATCACATTCACCCTCGACGTGAAGGCCGATGCCGTGCCGGCCGGTGAAACCATAAGAGCATGGATGCCGTTCCCCTATGAGAACCTGCGCCAGCGTGCCATTCGCTATCGCGGTGGCAACCATGAGGCCACCTTTAGCGAGGGCAGCAAGCATCACACCGTCTATATGGAAGCAGTGGCCGAGGCCGGGAAATCCACTCACTTTGAATACTCATTTGAATATGAAGTGGGCGAACGCCACATCGCGCAGCAAGACTTGCTCGCTATGCTTGAGCCTTACGACGTGAATGGCGACCTCTACCGCCGCTACACCGCCAGCGAGGGACGCCACATCATCATCACCGACCAGATGCGCGACCTTGCCCGGCAAATAGTGGGCGACGAAGAAAACCCTGTGCTTCAGGCCTCTAAAGTTTATGAATGGATTTCGCATTTCCCGTGGGCCGGCGCGAGAGAATATAGCACGTTGGCCAATAACCCTGACTATGTGCTGCTCAACAATCATTGCGACTGCGGCCAAGTGGCGTAGCTCTACATCACGCTCGTGCGCTCGCTGGGCATCCCGGCTCGCTGGGAGAGCGGCTACATGCTGCATCCGGGCGAGGTGAACTATCACGATTGGGCCGAAACCTACTTTGAAGGTATTGGTTGGGTGCCCACCGATCCCTCTTTCGGACGCAGTGCGGTGGGTACGCCCATGAACGACTACTACGCCACGGGTATCGACGTTTATCGCATGGCCACCAACGAGGCCGTGGGCGACGTGTTAAGCCCGGCCAAAACTTACATCAGGAGCGAAACGGTCGACTTCCAACCCGGAGAGGTGGAGTGGCGAGGCGGCAACCTTTATTACGACCACTGGAACTCGCACCTCGAAGTGGATGGCATCACGCCCGTGAAAAACCTCATTCGTTAAGACCCAAAGCAACATTCAGAACAAAACATGAAAAAAATCGCATTATTTTCCTTGATGATATGGCTGGCCTTTGCAGCTGTCGCACAGTCATTGACTTCGGTGCAGAAAACAATCAACCAGCTGAAGGCCACATTGGCCCCCGACAAGCGCACCGCCATTTGGGATGTGACCGCCGTGAGGCAAAAGGGAGCCGTTGTCCTTAGTGGAAAAGTGGGCACGCAAGCCATGAGCGAAGCCCTTGATGAAGCATTGAACGGCAAGAATGTGCGCAACAATCTTGTGGTGGTTGAAAACGAATTGCCCGACGGGCAACGTTGGGCCGTGGTGAAGCTCTCTATAGCCACCCTGCGCACCGAGCCGAGGCATGCCGCCGAGATAGCCACGCAAGCCATCATGGGCATGCCGGTGCGCGTGCTCGAAATCGATGACGACTGGTGTCGCGTGCAAACGCCCGACCAATACATTTCCTATGTGCCCAAGAGTTCCCTTCAACTCAAAACCGACCGGCAAATGCAGCAATGGCAATCGGCACGCCGCATGGTGCTCACCACCTACGACAGCCGCCTTGTCACCGAGCCTGCCGGCGACCAAACGGTGACCGACCTCGTCATGAGCAACATCCTTGAGTATAAAGGCGAAAAAGGAAAATGGGTGCGGCTCGCCACGCCCGATGGACGCGAAGGATTTGTCGAAAAAACGCAAGTGGCCGACCTCGACCAATGGGCGCAGCAAAACTTTGATGCCGCGCTCATCGAGAAGACGGCACGCCGCATGATGGGTTCAAGCTACTTGTGGGGCGGTACCTCCACCAAGGTGACCGACTGCTCGGGACTGGTTAAAGTAAGCTACCTCTCCAATGCCATCATTTTGCAGCGCGACGCTTCGCAGCAAGCCCTCACGGGAGAGAAAATAGCCACTTGGCAAGACGCGCAGCTGGGCGACCTGCTGTTCTTCGGCAACTCTAAAACTGGCCGCGTGACCCATGTGGGCATCTACTTGCGCGACGGACAATACATTCACTGCTCAGGACAGGTGAAAATCAATAGCCTCGACCCCGGCGACCCCACCTATCTTTATTCACCTCTCTCCATCAGCCGCATCAATGGCATGATAGGTACCACGGGCATCACCTATTTGCGCAACCATCCGTGGTATTTCACTGCAACCAATCATTAATAGACTAAATATTCATCACCAAACTAATATCACACAATGGATCGTAGAAAATTCTTGGCAAGTGCAGGTCTGGGCCTCGTGGCCGCTGCATCGCCCATCTCAATCGACGCTGTAACGAAAAAGGCGCGCCGCGCACGTGTGGCCGCAAAATCAACTGGCCGCAGCGGCAAACTCAAACTGTCGTTCTTTCCCTATGAACTCCAGCTGCGGCATGCTTTTAACCTTGCCCGATACAGCCGCACCACCACCCCCGACATTCAAGTGCAACTTGAATATGACGGTGTGGTTGGCTATGGCGAGGCATCAATGCCTCCCTATCTGGGCGAAAGCGTTGAGAGCGTGACCAAATTCTTGAACAGCCTCGACCTTGAGCAATTCACCGACCCCTTCCGCATTGAGGACATCCTTACCTATGTGGACAATGTGGCTCCCAATAATCGTGCCGCGAAAGCCAGTGTCGACATCGCCTTGCACGACCTGTTGGGCAAGCTCATGGGGCAACCGTGGTACAAAATTTGGGGCCTCAACCCGGAGAACGCGCCGGTCACCAGCTTCACCATTGGCATCGATAAGGAAGAGGTCGTGCGCCAAAAGGTGGAAGAGGCACGCCCTTATAAGCTCATCAAGGTGAAGATGGGACTCGACAATGACCAAGAAACAGTGGAGATCATTCGTGAAATGATGCCCGACATACCCATTTGCGTGGATTGCAATCAGGGCTGGAAGGATAAAGAGCACGCGCTGGAAATGTGCCATTGGCTCAAAGAGCGCAACTGCCTTTTTGTGGAGCAACCTTTCGATAAAGAATGGATCGACGAAACAGCATGGCTGCGCGAGCGTTCACCGCTGCCCCTCATTGCCGATGAGGCATTCCAGCGTCTGCCCGACATTTTGCGCTTCAAAGGTGTGTACGACGGCATCAATATCAAGCTCATGAAGAGCACCGGTCTGCACGAGGCTTATAAGATGGTGACCCTCGCTCGCGCCCTCGACATGAAGGTGATGATTGGATGTATGACCGAAACCTCATGCGCAGTGACGGCAGCCGCCAACCTCTCGCCACTGGTCGACTTCGCCGATTTGGACGGTAATCTGCTCATTGCCAACGACCGTTTCAATGGCATGACGGTGGAGAACGGCAAAATCACGCTGCACGACATTCCCGGATTGGGCATCACTCCCATCAAGGGCAAATAACCTCCCTGCTTGAGTCTTAATGACTAACCCTTAAAGCGGCCTCACTCATGAATCGCCCACTTAAAGGCCTATTGGCCCTGCTGGTGATTGCGCTGGCAATCTTTGCATTAGCCTCATTCTTGCCACAAGGCATCAAGCTGGGGCCGTGGACAATCAAGACAGCCTCCTTTGCCGAAGCACTTTTCGCTCCGGCCGAGGAGGTTTCGTCGGCTTCTTCCGCATCGGCGCAAGTTGGTGCGGACGGTGCATCGACGGCTTCCGATACCCCGAAAGCTCCCGACCGGCCCGTGCAGATGCCGCTCGACACCACCGCCAAGACCATCCTTTTCATTGGCGATTCGATGCTCGAAGGCTTGGGGCCACGCATGGCCGCCTATGCCGAGGAAAATGGCCACACGCTGGTCAATGTGATTTGGTATAGCAGCACCACCGAGGTGTGGGGGAGCAGCACTCGTTTGAAAGAAAACATTGATACCTTCCACCCCGACTACGTGTTCGTCTGTCTGGGCGCAAACGAGCTGTTCGTGCGCGATATTGTCAAAAAACGACAACAATATCTCAACAACATGTTGTCACAAATTGGCAACTTGCCTTACGTCTGGATTGGTCCCCCAAATTGGAAACCCGACACCGGCATCAACGATATGCTGCAGGCTACCTGCCAACCCGGTTGTTTCTATTTGAGCAACGGAGAGCACTTCGACCGCGCTAAAGATGGTGCGCATCCCACACGGGCTTCGGCTTCGGCGTGGGCCGACCGCGTGTGCCGCTGGGTGATGACGAAATCGGCTCATCCCATCAAACTCAATGTGCCGACGCAGGCGCGGGCGCATTGCCGCACCATTGTGTATCAACCCCAACGATGACACCAAGCATGAACTGGGATTTCTCCATATCAAACGTTTGGGCCAATGTGCTCTCGCAGCTCGGCTATGCGGCCGGCGAGCCGCTCATGTTTTCCAGTGGGCTGTTTTGGGTGCTCTTCATCATCTTCTTGCCGCTTTATTCCCTCGTGAAGTCGCGCCGCACGCAGATGATGCTCTTTGTGACGGCTTTCAGCCTCTATTTTTTCTATAAATCAAGTGGTTGGTACTTCTTGTTGCTGGTGGCCACCTCGCTCATCGATTGGTGGCTGGCAAGTCGCATGGCCGTCGAAACGCAGGCGCGTCGCCGCAAGCGCATGCTCCTTGCATCCATTGTGTGCTCGGCTGGCATCTTGGTGGGTTTCAAATACACCAATTTCTTGCTGTGGAATATCGATGCCATCATTCGTACCAACTTCCAGCCGCTCGACATTGTGCTGCCCATAGGCATTTCGTTCTACACCTTTCGCTCCATCAGTTATGTGGTGGACGTGTATAAAGGAAAGATAGAACCCGAAACCTCGTGGCTCAACTACCTGTTTTTCCTCTCGTTTTTCCCGTGTCTTGTGGCAGGCCCCATCGTGCGGGCGAAGGAATTCATGCCCCAGCTGCGAGCCAATCTCCCTGCCACCCGCACCATGATTTATGGTGGCCTGTGGCTGGTGCTGCTTGGCGTGCTCAAAAAAGCCGTCGTGGCCGATTATGTGGCGCAATATGTCAATATCGTCTTCGATAACCCTGCCGGATATAGTGGTGTGGAGCTTCTTATGGCCATTTTGGGATACACCATGCAGATATACTGCGATTTTTCGGGATATAGCGACATGGCCATAGGCATAGGCTCTATGATGGGATTTGACCTTGGAGTGAACTTCGACGCGCCTTATCGCTCGCTCAACGTGACCGAGTTCTGGCGCCGTTGGCACATGTCGCTCTCATTCTGGCTGCGCGACTACATCTACATTTCTCTGGGCGGCAACCGTCGCGGCAAGGTGCGCCAGTATCTTAACCTCATGGCCACCATGCTCATAGGCGGTCTGTGGCATGGCGCGGCGTGGAAGTTCATTTTTTGGGGTGCCGGCCATGGAGCTGCGTTGTGCCTGCACAAGGCGTGTATGCCCGTTCTCAAGCGTGTGCCCAATGTGTGGCCGGTGCGTTTTCTGTCGTGGCTGGTTACGTTTGTGCTCGTGTCGCTCCTGTGGGTGTTCTTCAGGGCCGACTCGTTTGCC
The DNA here is from genome assembly GCA_017478855.1 of Muribaculaceae bacterium. GTDB lineage: Bacteria > Bacteroidota > Bacteroidia > Bacteroidales > Muribaculaceae > Sodaliphilus. The sequence continues at coordinate 21,629 of JAFVCX010000027.1, forward strand.
ACGGCCTGCGACATCATTGGTGGCACTTTCTCGCGTTTCGATGGGGCTTATCTGCCTGTGTTTGCCCAAGTGCGCAACACATGGTGCATCGTCATGGTGCTCACGTTTGCCCTGCATTTCTTGCCACAAGAAGTGATTCTCACTCTCAAGCGGCGTTTTGTGGACTCTCGCTGGTGGGTGAAATTAGTGGCTTTTGTGGTGGTTGTGCAACTCGTGATAGAATTTGCCGCTGCCGACGTGCAACCCTTTATCTATGCTCAATTTTAAGATTATGAAGAAGCGTCACATCACTCTGTTATTTATAATGTGTATTGCTGCGCTACGGGTGCCGGCTGCGGTTTCCGACGTTCCTCTCCTGCGGCTCACGCTCACCAGCACCGACGGCTGGACTTATCACCGCGTGGGGGGCGAGCTTTCCCGTGAGGCCTTGCAAAACTATCGCGTCACACTGCTCACCACCGAGGCCGGAGAGGCATGCACCCTCGAATCGCCTCTTGCCGATTGCACCGCTGCCGACTCCCTGCGAGTAGATCTTTTCTATCGGGTGACCGATTTAGGCTATGTGGCCGCAAAGCTGGCATTGAAGGTCGATTTGCTCAATGCGCAAGGCACTCTCGTGGGCAGCACGTTGATACCGGCCCAAGCTGATGTGTATGAGCAACACATGATCTGCACGCTACCGGTGCCCAAGGCGGGCAACTATTATCTTCTTTTCAGTGCGCCCAAAGCCGATGTGGCCGACCATGCTTCGGTGCGCTCGGTATACGTCTATCCGGCGACTCGCGATGCCCGGTCGGGCGATGTGAATGGTGACGGCCAAGTGGACGTTGCCGATGTGAACGGTGTCATCAATGCCGTGCTTGGCAGATCGGCACTGAATGCCGACGTGAATGGCGATGGCCAAGTGGATGTGGCCGATGTGAATGCAGTCATTAATTTAATTTTGAGCAACTGAAAAGTTGCTGATTATCAGTTTATTAAATTCAATATTAAAACCTTGATGCGAGAATTTTAGCGGTAATTAACACTCGCAATCGTTTGCCATTTCGGTGAAAATACTAACTTTGCGGCGTTTTTTTGGCATAATTATGTGCCAAGTTGTTATTTAATTTAATGTCTATGAAAAAGTTAGTATTTTTGTTCGTGGCAATCGCCATGATTACTGTGGCCGCTCAAGCACAGGTGACTGTGAAAGGCAGCAAGTTTACCGACAACTGGTCGCTCACTCTTAAGGGTGGCGCCGTTTCTCCTTTCCAAAACTATGCTTTCTGGCCCAGCGCACGTGGCATCTGGGGTGCCGAACTGCGCAAACAGGTGACCAGCGTTATTGGCCTCGGTGTTGAAGGCGAGTGGACTGTGAACACTTCGAGCTGGAACAAACAGTACTCGGTGTGGGGCGGCCACAGCAGCAACATCTTCGACCATCAGCTGGTGGGTGCCTTTGGTACCGTTAACTTTGCCAACTGGTTTGGCGGCTACAAGGGTGAGCCCCGCTCACTCGAAGTGGAAGGTGTCCTCGGTTCGGGTTGGTGGCATGGCTACAAAACTCCCACCCATGACGACAATTCTTGGTACACCAAAGCCGGTTTGAACATCAACTACAATCTGGGTGAGAGCAAGGCTTGGACCGTGGCTCTGAAGCCCGCTGTGGTTTGGTACATGGGTCAGGGTGCTTCGCAAAGCACTACTGCCATGAACGCTAACCGTGCTATGGTTGAGATGGAGGCAGGTCTTACCTACCACTTCGGCAACAGCAACGGCCAGCACTACATGACCCTTTGCGACAAGCAATACACTCAGGCCGACATCGACGCTCTGAACGCCGAAATCAACGCCCTGCGCGCTCGCAAGCCCGAAACTAAGGTGGTCGAGAAGATCGTGGAGAAAGTGGTTGAGAAACCCGTGGAGAAAGTAGTTGAGAACAGCAGCAAATCGCTCGAAGCAAATGTGTTCTTTGCTCAAGGCAAGAGCGTTGTCACAGCTGCTCAAATGCCCAATGTGGAGCGTGTGGCTACCTTCTTGAAAAACAACGCCGGTTCTACTGTTGTTATCAAGGGTTATGCTTCGCCCGAAGGCAGCAAGGAAATCAACGAGCGTCTGGCCAATGCACGCGCTAAAGCCGTGAAAGACCTGCTCGTGAACAAGTACAAGATTGCCGCTAACCGCATCAACGCTCAGGGTCTGGGCGTGGGCGACATGTTCAGCGAACCCGATTGGAACCGCGTATCGGTTTGCACCATCAACGTGGGCGAGTAATCACGAACTCTGATTATTTATTATTCACTAATAACATTTGCCGTGGGGCTATGGCCCTGCGGCAAATTGTTTTGTGCGAGAACGCGCTGCTCCTTGCCTTGCCGGCAAGGCTTCTCGCGTCGCCGCATCTTGCCCTGCGAAAATGTATGGCTATTTTTCTCGAAAAAATAGCGCGAATCCAAGAATTATTGCTACTTTTGTAGATTAAATTCCTGTTACAATGAAATACCTTGCACTCACCGAAAATAAAACGCGCACTTTGCCTTTCTATCTGGCGATGGAGGAGTATGCCGCGCAAATCATTGGCGAAGACGACATCTTTTTCATGTGGCAGGTGGAACCTACCGTGATTTTTGGTCGCAACCAGCTCATCGACAACGAAGTGAACCTTGACTATTGTCACCGTAACGGCATTCAATACTATCGCCGCAAGAGTGGAGGAGGATGTGTGTTTGCCGATATGAGCAACGTGATGTTTAGCTACATCACCCGCAGCGACAATGTGCAAACCACCTATTCGCACTACACCCATGCGGTAGTGGAGATGCTGCGCGGATTAGGACTGAACGCCAGCGACAATGGCCGCAACGATATTTTGATTGATGGCCTGAAGGTGAGTGGCAATGCTTTCTATCACTTGCCCGGCCGCAGCATTGTGCACGGCACCATGCTCTATGATACCGACATGGCTCACATGGCAGCCGCCATCACTCCTTCAAAGCAAAAGCTCGAATCAAAGGGAGTGAGCAGCGTGAAGAGCCGCATCACCACGCTCAACCGCTACCTCACGATGGGTATAGAGGACTTTAAGCAACATGTGCGCCAATCGCTGTGCGATGGCGAGATTGTGGTCGATGCCTCGGCCGTTGAGCAGATTGAACAGATTGCCCAGACCTACCTCACTCCCGAATTTATTTTGGGCAATAACCCGCGTTGCAACATGAAGCGCACGGGGCGCATCGAGGGGGTGGGAGAGTTTGAGGTCTCCCTTGAGCTCAACCGCAACGTCATCAAGGCCATGAACCTTGCCGGTGACTTCTTTGTGCTGGGCGACATCGACCACCAGATAATCGATAAGCTCATAGGCGTGAATTTCACGCGCGATGACTTGACGCGTGCCCTGAAGGAGGTGGAGCTTGGGCGCGTAATCATGAATTTAGAACTCAATCAATTTATTAACCTTTTAATTCATAACAATTAAGAGTATGGCAGAAGAAATTAAAACAACCTGTCTGCACGACAAGCATGTGGCTCTTGGAGCCTTGATGACACCCTTTGCCGGTTTCGACATGCCCATCCAGTACAAAGACATCGTCACCGAGCACAACGCTGTGCGCAACGCCGTGGGTGTGTTCGATGTGTCGCACATGGGCGAGGTGGAAGTTTCCGGTCCCGAGGCCGAAAAGTTTGTCAACCGCATTTTCACCAACGACATCGCCGGCGCCGAGGTGGGCAAAGTGTTCTACGGCATGATGCTCTATCCCGACGGAGGCACCGTGGACGACCTGCTGGTCTACAAAATGGGTGAGAACGACCTCTTCCTCGTCATTAATGCCGCCAATATCGACAAAGACGTGGCGTGGATCAACGAGCAGGCAGCGGCGTTCGACGTGAAGGTGGACAATCAGAGCGACTACTACGCCCAGATCGCCGTGCAAGGCCCCGTTGCCGAAGCACAGATGCTCAAATCGCTGGGCATTGATGCAAGCGACCTCACTTTCTACACATTCAAGAAGATGCAGCTCGATGGCGAAACGATTATCGTGAGCCGCACGGGCTATACCGGTGAAGATGGTTTTGAGGTGTATGCCAGCCACGATACAATCATCAAAATGTGGGATAAGCTCATGGCCGATGGCGTGCAGCCCTGTGGACTAGGGTGCCGCGACACGCTGCGCTTCGAGGCAGGTCTGCCTCTTTATGGCGACGAACTCACGGCCGAGATTTCGCCCGTGATGGCAACACTGAGCATGTTCTGCAAGTTCGACAAAGAAGGCGGCTTTATCGGTATGGAAGCCTGCGCCAAGCAAAAGGCCGAAGGCAGTGCCAAGAAGCTGGTGGGGCTTGTGATGAAAGATAAAGCCATTCCCCGTCACGGCTATGAAGTGCTTGATGGCGACAAGGTGGTGGGCTATGTGACCACAGGTTATCGTGGCATCTCGGTGGACAAGAGCATCGCGTTTGCTCTGGTGGATCGCGAGGTGGGCGCGCTGGGCAATGAGCTGAGCATCCGCATCCGCAAGAAAGTGTTCCCTGCCACAGTGGTGAAGAAACGCTTCTACCAACCCAACTACAAGAAGTGATACCCCTTCTCTTTGCGTGGCGACCCTGTCGCGCAGCGCAAAATGAGGAATTGCACAGCACAAACAAGACAACAATCATAACAACAATAACACAACACAATGAGCAAAATTATCGAAGGACTCTATTATAGCGAGTCGCATGAATACGTGAGAGTGGAAGGCGAGTTTGGTTACATCGGCATCACCGACCATGCACAGCATGAGCTGGGCAATGTGGTGTATGTTGACATGCCCGAGGTGGACGATGAGGTGACTGCAGGCGAGGAGTTTGGTGCCGTTGAGAGTACTAAGGCTGCCAGCGACCTGATGTCGCCCGTGAGCGGCACGGTGGTCGAGGTGAACGAAGCCCTCGAGGACGAACCGGGCCTGATCAACAAGGATGCCTTTGAAAACTGGATCATCAAGGTGCAGCTGAGCGACACTGCTGAGCTCGACGACCTGATGGATGCCGCCGCCTACAAGGCAATGATTGGTGAGTAATCAACAGAGAGCAACGAGAAATAATATTCTATGCGGGGTGTGTCGAAAACGGTCAATCTTTTTTTGACACACCCTTTTCAAAAATAACCATTTCATGAACTACAAATTTTTCCCGCATACCGACGAGGACATCCGCACCATGCTGGACGCATGCGGCGAGCGCACGCTCGACGACCTCTATAAGGACGTGCCCGAGCAGTTGGTGCTCAAGCGTGATTATGAACTGCCCGAGGCCATGAGCGAGGTGGAGATTCGTCATTACTTTGATGAGCTTGGCTCCTATAACGTGCCTCTGGCATGCTTTGTGGGTGCCGGTTGCTATGACCACTACTCACCCTCGGTGGTGAGCAGCATCATCCAGCGCAGCGAGTTCCTCACGAGCTACACGCCTTATCAGGCCGAAATATCTCAAGGCACACTGCAATACATCTTCGAGTACCAAAGCATGATGGCTGCCCTCACCGGCATGGAAGTGAGCAACGCCTCAATGTACGACGGCTGCACGGCTACCGCCGAGGCCATGATGATGGCTGTGGCTAATGCCAAGAAGCGCAACAAGGTGCTCGTGTCGGCCACCGTCAATCCGGCTGTGCGCCGCGTGGTGGACACCTATGCCAAGTTCCACGGAGTGGAGATCGTTACCATTGCCGAAGAGGGCGGTGTGACAAGCCGTGCCGACTTTGAGCAGAAAATTGCTGCCGGCGATGTGGCCGGCGTGATTGTGGCCGCTCCAAACTATTATGGCATCTTGGAAGACTACACCGGCTGGGCCGACCTGTGTCACGACAACAAGGCTTTGTTCATCATGAACTGCGTGGCAAGTGCCCTCGGAGTGATCAAGACACCTGCCGAGTGGGGCGCCGATGTGGCTGTGGGCGATGGCCAGAGTTTTGGCATCCCCATGAATTTTGGCGGTCCTTATGTGGGCTTTTTATGCACGAGCAAGAAGCTGATTCGCAAAATGCCGGGTCGCATTGTGGGTGCCACCATCGATGCCGATGGCAAACGCACCTTTGTGCTCACGCTGCAAGCGCGCGAGCAGCACATTCGCCGCGAGAAAGCCACCAGCAACATTTGCTCTAACGAGAGCCTCATGGCACTTTATGTAACCATTTACATGTCGCTCATGGGTAAGCAGGGCTTGCGTGAGGTGAACGAGCTGGGATATGCCGGCGCGCACTATTTGGCCGACAAACTTGTCGAAACCGGACAATTCCGCATGGCTTATCCCGATAAACCTTTCCTCAACGAGTTTGTGCTTGAAACCGACCTTGATATTGACCAGTTGCAGGCATGGTGCCTCGACGACGGCATGCAGGCCGGCCTCAAGCTGGCAGGCAATCGCCTTTTGCTGTGCGTGACCGAAATGAGAAGCAAAGTGGAAATCGACGCGCTCGTCGAGTCGGTGAACGATTTCATTAACTCACAAAAATAAAGGGAGGAATAAGCAATGAATAATGTGTATTACGGAAAACTCATTTTCGAGTTGACGAAGGAAGGACGCAAAGGCTATTCTCTTCCTAAAAATGAGATTGAAAACTATGGCATAGAGGCTTTGCCCGCTGCCCTCACACGTGGCGAGGCTCCCGCATTGCCCGAGGTGGACGAGCTCACGGTGGTGCGCCACTACACCAACATGAGCAACAACAACTTTGGCGTGGACACCGGTTTCTACGCTCTGGGTTCTTGCACCATGAAGTACAACCCCAAAATCAATGAGGAGATTGCCGCCCATCCTTTCTTCAGCGGGCTGCATCCGTTGCAGGATGTGAGCACGGTGCAGGGCGCATTGGAGGTTTACTACAAGTTGCAGCAGAGCTTGGCCGAACTGGCCGGCATGAAAGAGTTCACGCTCAATCCCTATGCCGGTGCTCACGGCGAGCTTACCGGCCTGATGATCATGCGCAGTTACCACATGAGCCGTGGCGATGAGAAGCGCACTAAAGTGATTGTGCCCGACTCGGCGCATGGCACCAATCCCGCCAGTGCGGCCGTGTGCGGCCTCGATGTGGTGGTGGTGAAAAGCCGCCCCGACGGCACGGTCGATGTGGACGACCTGCGTCCTCTGCTCGACGATACCATCGCCGGCATGATGATGACCAACCCCAACACACTGGGCATTTTTGAGCACTCCATTGCCGAGATTGCCAAGCTGGTGCACGATTGTGGCGGCTTGATGTACTACGACGGAGCCAACTTGAACCCCATGCTGGGCAAGGTGCGCCCGGGCGACATAGGCTTCGACATCATGCACATCAATCTGCACAAGACCTTCTCCACTCCTCATGGTGGTGGCGGCCCCGGCAGCGGCCCAGTGGGTGTGCGCGAAGGGCTGGAGCAGTTCTTGCCGGCGCCGCGCGTGCTGCGTCACGAGATTGACGATGACACCTATCACTACTCGGTGGAGGCTTGCGATGAATCGCTTGGCTCGATTTCGGGTTTCTTAGGCAATTTCGCCGTGATGATGCGTGCCTACACCTACATCCTCACGCTGGGTCGTGAGAATGTGAAGATTGTGGGTCCGCTGGCCACGCTCAATGCCAATTATGTGAAAGAAAGGCTTAAAGACGTGTTTGAACTGCCCATTGGTGGTGTGTGCAAGCACGAGTTTGTGTTCGATGGCTTGAAAGACAAGAGCACGGGTGTCACCACGCTCGATGTGGCTAAACGCCTGCTCGACTATGGTTTCCATGCTCCCACCATCTATTTCCCGCTGCTCTTCCATGAGGCACTCATGATTGAGCCTACCGAGAACGAGAGCAAGGAAACGCTCGACGCCTTCATCGATGTAATGCACAAGATTGCACAAGAGGCAAAGGACGATCCCGAACTGGTGAAGACCGCGCCTCACTGCACACCGGTGCGCCGCCTCGACGACACGCAGGCCGCTCTCAAGCCCATTGTTACCTATAAGGAATTGCTTGAGGCCTGACTTCATTTCCTCATTTTCAATAAAGATTTTAGGACATGACTTTCGACTTAATTATCATAGGTGCCGGCCCCGGTGGTTATGAAATGGCCGCAGAGGCCGCGCAGCACGGTTTGGAGGTGGCAGTTGTCGAAAAACGACAACTTGGAGGAACCTGCCTGAATCGAGGTTGTATTCCCACCAAAGCCTTGTGTCGCAATGCCGAGGTGGTGGGACTGTTGCGCGAAGCTCAAAAATGGGGGCTTCGATCCGCGCCGAAAGACCTTGAGGTGGACTTTGCCGCAGTGATGGCCCGCAAGGACGACGTTGTGACGCAGCTGCGCGATGGCGTGGCTCAACTCATGCAAGCTGCCGGTGTCACCGTTATCGAGGGTGAGGCTTCGCTGGCCGACGCTCACACGGTGGAGGTGGCCGGCGAGCTGCACACGGCACAAAACATCGTCATTGCCACCGGCAGCGCGCCACGTGGCTTGCCCATCGAGGGAGTCGACCTTGCCATGACGAGCGACGACATTCTCTCGCTCACCACTTTGCCCAAGAGCCTTTGCATCGTGGGCGGTGGTGTGATAGGCATGGAGTTTGCGGGCGTGTTCAGCAGTTTTGGCGTGCAAGTGACTGTGGTGGAATTCTGCAAAGAGATTTTGCCGCCCTTCGACAAAGACATTGCCAAACGCCTCAAACAAGTGCTCTCCAAGCAGGGCATCAAGATTATCACGCAGGCCGCAGTGAAGTCGATTGCCCGGCAGGGCGATGTGCTTGCCGTTTCTTATGACAGCAAGGGCAAAGGGCAAACCATTGAATGCGAAACGGTGCTCATGTCGGTGGGTCGCCAGCCCGTGTTTCCTGCCGGCCTCGACAAAGTGGGTGTGACCGTTTCGCGCCGAGGCATTGAGGTGGACGATAACATGCTCACCAATGTGCCGGGCATCTATGCCATTGGCGACGTGAACGGCCTGTGCATGCTGGCCCATGCGGCCACGGCGCAAGGCGAGGTGGCGTTGGCTTCCATCTTGGGCAAGAAGAGCGACATTCGTCTGGACATCGTGCCCAGTGCCGTATTCACCACGCCTGAACTGTCGATGGTGGGACTCACCGAGGAACAATGTGCCGAGCGTGGTATGAATGTGCTGGTGAAGAAAGCCTTCTTCCGCAGCAATGGCAAAGCGGTGTCGATGGGCGAAACCGACGGCCTTGTCAAAATGATAGTGGATGCCGACAGCCGGCAAATCGTGGGATGCCACATTTGTGGCGCACATGCAGCCGACCTCATTCAAGAGGTGGTGATGGCAATGAATGCCGGTGCCACTGTGCAGCAGTTGGCCCGTAGCATACACGGCCATCCCACGCTCACCGAGGTGGTGCTGGCCGCCGCCCGCCAGTTCTGACGCAGCTCTCACCTTAATACGAATAGCCTCCTCGTGCATGTGTGCAATGCCGGGGAGGCTGTCTGTGTTTTTATGCTCTCTTTTTGTGCCGGGAAGGTGGGCTTATAGATTGGCGTTTGCGTTTTTCATGAGTTTTTGCTAAATTTGCGGTCTTATTACAATTTAGCTGATTGACCTATGAAAAAGAAAATATTTGCTGCGTCGCTCGTGCTATGCGCATGCGTGGGCACGCAGGCTGCAGTGCCAACGGGCTATTACAGTTCCTTGCCCGGTAAAAGCGGCCAAGCACTCAAAACGGCGGTGCACGACATTGTGGCCCACCACACGGTGCTCAGCTATGGTGACTTGTGGAAATATTACCCCGACACTGATGCCCGCCCCGAGAACTCACGCCTCGTGTGGGACATGTATAGCAACGAAACTTATTACTTCAACAGCACCTATGGCCACTCCACCAGCGGCATGAACAAGGAGCATTCATTCCCCAAAAGCTGGTGGGGCGGCAGCACGTCGGTTGACGCTTATAGCGATTTGCACCACCTTGTGCCGGTGGATGCCGCATCCAACACCGCGCGGTCGAACTGGCCGTTTGGCGAGGTGGCCACCGAAAATTGGAACAACGGCTTGTCGAAACGTGGCACGCCCAAGAGCGGACAGGGTGGGGGTGCCAGCAATGTGTTTGAACCGGCCGATGAATATAAAGGCGATTTTGCCCGCATCTATTTCTATATGGTGTCGTGCTACCAAGACTACTCATGGAGTTCCAGCTACTTGTGGATGCTATCCAATACCGACTGGCGGTCGCTGAGCAAGTGGTCGATGGATTTGCTCATGAAGTGGTCGCGTGAAGACCCCGTGAGCGAGAAAGAAATCAAGCGCAACGATGCCGTGTTTCGCTATCAAAACAACCGCAACCCCTTTGTGGATAATCCCGACTTGGCCGAATATATCTGGGGTAAATATGCCGGCAATGCCTATAAAGACACCACCAGCGTCACTCCGCCGCCGCAAGACCCCACTCTCATCACCCCCACGCAGGGCACATTGCTCAACTTTGGCGAGGTGAAACTGGGCGAGAGTGCCACGCTCACGCTTTATGTCACGGGCAAATACTTGACATCGAATCTGAGCTTGCAGCTTTATCGCTACGACTATCGCATGTTCTCCCTTTCGACCACCACAATAGACTACGAGCAAGTGAACAGCGATGGCGGTTATGCGCTCAAAATCACCTATGCGCCCACCGAAATGGGTGACCACAAGGCCAAGATTTTGATTTCGGACGGTGGCCTGCCGGGCAGCGTGGGCATCGATTTGCAAGCCACATGTGTGTCGGCCGGCCTGCGGGGCGACGTGAATGGCGATGGCCATGTGGATGTGGCCGATGTGAATGCCGTGGTTAACATTGTGCTGGGCAATTCTCAATCGGTTCCGTTGGCCGACGTGAATGGCGATGGCGAAGAGGACGTGGCCGATGTGAATACGTTGATTAACATCGTCTTGGGCAATGACTAAACTAAAATGCCGCATAACAGCAGCTCTTGGAGCGTGTGTGCTTCTGTTCTGCGCGATGGCTTGTGGCAGTCGTGAGCACTTCGACCTCACCATCGACGTAGAAGGCTTGGGCGACAGTCCGGTGCACGTGACTTATATGGCCGACGAGGGCGTGCAGTCGCAATGGGTTGCTCCGCAAAAAGGCGGCAAGCGCAAGATGCGTGGTTCCAGCAGCGATTACACACTGGTGCTGGTGGCCGACGAGAGCAATGTGACGCTGGCCACCCTCGTCGTGCGTAATGGCGACGATGTGACGCTTCAGGGCACTACTGCCAACCCCGAATCGTTCACGGTGAAAGGAAGTGACCTCACCCAGCGATGGCTGGAGTTCAGGCGCGACCATGCGGCCCAATATGCCTCGGCCCCGCAATGCGACGTTGCCATCGAAAACTATGTGCGGCAGCACCCCGACGATGTGCTATCGGCCGTGCTGCTGGTGGTCGATTATAGCGACTTGTCGCCACAGGGTAAAGCACGCCAGTTGCTCGATGGCCTTACGGCGCGTCCACAAAACCTTGTGGGTGCGATAAGCCTCACCGAGCCGCGTGGCTTGACTGATGTGATGCGTGCACAGACGCTCTATAAACACAACGATGATTTTCGTACACTCATCACGGCGGCTCGTGGCAGCGTGCTCTTTTTTTGGAGCAAAAACGATGTGGCGCATCGCCAATTCGTGCGCCGGGTGAAGGAGCTGGTGGCCCGGTCGGGGCGTGACCTGCTGGTGGCCGATGTGCTGATGGATACCGACACGGCCGGATGGACTGCCGCTTTGAAAGCCGACTCCACGCAATGGGAGCATTACTGGGCACCCGGTGGGCTGGTGGATCAAAGCATTGACTACCTGCATGTGCCCGCCACACCCTATCTGATTGTGACCGACTCGGCCTCGCGCATTCGCTTTCGTGGCAGCGACATCTCCACTTTCAATTTGTGGAAAGTGGAAATGAAATAAAACAAACAAAGAAGAACACAATATAATAATATGCTTGCAAAAACCATAGCAGCCGCTTTGACTGGCATTGATGCCATTAAGGTCGACCTTGAGGTGTCGGTCGACTGGGGGTCAGGCTTTGTGTTGGTGGGCTTGCCTGACACGGCCGTCAAGGAGAGTGCCGAGCGGGTGCGCTGTGCCATTCAGGAAGCCGGTTATGAATTCCCGCGGCGCAATGTGGTGGTCAACCTCTCACCAGCCGACATTAAAAAAGAAGGCTCGGCCTATGACCTGCCCCTTGCCGTGGGCATCCTTGCCGCCGACGAAAAAATTGAGAGCGAGCGTTTGGGTCGCTACATGCTCATGGGCGAGCTGTCGCTCGACGGCTCACTGCGCAGCGTGAAAGGCGCGTTGCCCATGGCCATCGTCGCACGCGAAATGGGGCTCGACGGATTCATCTTGCCTCGCGCCAATGCGCTGGAAGCCGCCGTGGTCAATCAACTCAATGTGTATGGTGTGGACTCGTTGCAACAAGTATTGGGCTTCTTAAATGGAGAAATAACACTTGAACCTACCGTGGTGGACACTCGTGCCGAGTTCGCCCAAGCGCAGGGGTTCTTCCCCTATGACTTTGCCGAGGTGCGTGGACAAGAAAATGTGAAACGTGCCTTTGAGGTAGCTTGCGCCGGTGGGCACAATCTCTTGCTGGTGGGCAGTCCGGGTTCTGGAAAATCAATGATGGCCAAGCGATTACCCTCCATCATGCCACCACTCACTTTGAGCGAGGCCCTCGAAACCACCAAGATTCACTCGGTGGCCGGCAAACTGCCCGGTGGCACCACGCTCATGACCACCCGTCCTTTCCGCTCGCCTCATCACACCATTTCGCCGGTGGCACTGGTGGGCGGTGGCACGTTTCCCACTCCGGGAGAAATCTCACTGGCACATAACGGAGTTCTATTTCTTGACGAGCTGCCCGAGTTCAACCGCAACGTGCTGGAAGTGATGCGTCAGCCGCTCGAAGACCGCGTGATCAGCATCAGTCGCGCAAAATATGCCACCGAGTATCCCGCTTCGTTCATGCTGGTGGCCTCAATGAATCCCTGCCCATGTGGTTATTACGGTCATCCGCGCAAAAAATGCGTGTGCACCGAGTACCAGCGCAGCCACTACTTGGGCAAGATTTCAGGGCCGTTGCTCGACCGCATCGACTTGCAAATAGAAGTGCAGCCGGTGGATTTCGACCAGATGTCGAGCACAGAGCAAGGCGAGTCGAGTGCCGACATTCGTCGGCGTGTGGTGGCGGCCCGCGCCATTCAGGCACGCCGCTTCAGTGGCGAGAAGGGCATCTATTGCAATGCGCAAATGACCCCGTCGTTGTTGCATCGCTGGGCCGAACCCGATGCCGCTGGCCTTGAGAAACTGCGCGATGTCATGGAACGCATGAACATGAGCGCCCGTGCCTACGACCGCATCCTGAAAGTGGCCCGCACCATTGCCGACCTCGATGCCAGCGAGCGGGTGGAGCAGCGGCACATCATGGAAGCCATAGGCTACCGCAACCTCGACCGCGGAGGCTACATGGCAGCACCTTGAGGAAATCTCGCTGTGAAAGGGCGGTTAAAGCTTGTTAAAGGCATGAATTAAGTGGCGAAAACGTGCCATTTTGCTTATCTTTGTGGCAAATTTGCTGCTTTTAGATGTTTTGAGCCAGCTAAAAGCGACAAATCTAAAAACAAATGTTTCATTTTTAACCAAAATTCAGGTATGAAAAAGATTTCTACTTTGGCATTGCTTTTGTGTGGCGTGCTCGCAAGTAACGCCACCGATTTCGTGACCCCTACGGGAACGAAGACCGAGTTTATCACCGAGGCAACTGTCTTGGGCGGTGTCGGTAAATTCCAAACCTATGATGTGACCACCGTTTATGACTATTACATGAACGACGATGGCACGTTCTACATCCGCAACTTCGTGAATGGCAAGGGCTACTTCAAGGGCACCATCAGCGGAACTAACATCACCATCCCTGTGCCTCAGGCTGTGTATGAAGAGAATGGCGTGACCTATTATGTGAAGACTGCCGACTTTGGTGGCAGCGGCAACGCACTGAGAGATGAGCAATTCACAATGACTTACTATCCGGCCAACGGACGCATCAACTGTCAGTCGTATGGTGTGGGCATCTATGCCGGCGACAACACCACCTGCGAGCGTGCCGTTAGCCTGTGCTCATTCCGCACCAATAAAATTCACTCAGAAATCTTTGAGTTGGCCCGTATAGCAGAAACCAGTGATGGGCAAGTGTTTGCCGACATTGTGCCGGCTCGCTATCTGCAAGCTGCCGACCCCGACTATCTTGCCATTGAAGGTTTGTTCCCCGGCTCGACCAACGGTCAGATGATTGACGACTGGGGCAGCACTTGGCGCTTCACCGACAGCCAGTTTATTGGCATGACCGAGAATAACGGCTATATCTTCACCGCTGCGCTCAATGGCGACCAGCTGGTTGCTGACCGTCACTCTTTCACCAAGACGGTGAACGGCGATGTGACGGAATGGAACCTCTCTGATGGCCAGCAAATCATTGCTTGGTACATCAGTGGCGGCAATGATGATGGCGCATTGGCCAGCCGCTGGCGCACCATCACTTCGATGAAGATTTCTACCGATCTCTCACTCGTCCCCTCCACTGCCATCAACGATGTGGAAACCGCGGCCGAGGCCACCGAAGTGGCTCGCTACAACCTCGCCGGGCAGCGCGTGAGTGCCGATGCCAAGGGCGTGGTCATCGTGCGCATGAGCGACGGCACTGCTCAAAAAGTGCTTGTGAAATAATTGTTTTTAACGACATATAGTAATAAAAGAGCCGCTAATTTCCCGTTAGCGGCTCTCCTATTATATGAACTCTTTTCGCCGAAGCCAATGAGGGCCTCCGGCATAGGGAGCACTATGTTTGCTCAGCCAGCCACCGCTCGGCATCGAGGGCTGCGCGGCAACCGGTGCCTGCGGCGGCCACGGCCTGACGATAGCGCGGGTCGGCCACATCGCCGGCTGCAAACACACCGTCCACGCTGGCGGCGGTAGTGTGCGGCTGGGTCAGAATGTAGCCATTGTCGTCAAGCGCAAGTTGGCCCGCTAAAAAATCGGTATTAGGCCGGTGCCCGATGGCGAGGAAAAAACCATCGATGGCTATCTCGAACTCCTCTTGTCGCTCAGTGCCTTTGTGACGCACGAGGCGAGCTCCCTCCACACCGTTTTCGCCAACCAGTCCCAGCGTGTTGGTGTTGAAAAGAATCTCAATGTTGTCACGCTCAGCCACGCGTTTTTGCATGGCAGCCGAGGCTCGCAGATGGTCTTTGCGCACAATCATGTAGACTTTGCTGCACAGATTGCTCAAATAGCAGGCCTCCTCGCAGGCTGTGTCGCCGCCACCCACCACGGCCACCACTTTTTTGCGGTAGAAGAAACCATCACAGGTGGCGCAGGCACTCACCCCCATGCCCATGTATTTTTTCTCGTCGTCAAGACCCAGATATTTGGCCGAAGCACCGGTGGCTACAATCACAGTTTGCGCCTCAATGCTGCCACCGCCGTCGAGGGTGGCCACAAAGGGACGTTTGCTCAAGTCGATGCTGGTCACCAGTCCCGGGCGGATGTCAGCCCCCACATGCAGGGCTTGCTGCCGCATATTGTCCATGAGCGCAAAACCGTCTATTCCGTCAGGAAATCCGGGAAAATTCTCAATGGTGGTGGTCTGTGTGAGCTGGCCGCCCGTTTGCAGCCCTTCAATGAGAATGCTGTTCACACCTGCGCGGCTTGTATAGATGGCTGCGGTGTAGCCGGCCGGCCCCGAGCCGATAATAAGGCATTTGGTCGATTCCATAAGTGTGTTGCGTGAGTTATAGAAATGATTATCGCAGGTCAACGACCTGTGTGCCGGTCGGCACTTGGTTTTTATCGAAGGTGAATGTGCCGGCAGGCAGGTTTTGTCGCGTTTTGTAGTTGGTCAGCGTCACGGTGTAGGCATTGCCGTCGGCGAGTTTCACGTGCATCTTGTGCAGCAAGGCTGTGGTGTTGTTGATGTAGAGATACACCTTTTCCACGCCGCCGCCTTTTTGCCTGGGTTGCAGCATAATGGCATAGTCGCCCGGCACCTGTCCGGCAGCTTTCCACATATAATAGTTCTTTTTGAAGTCTTGTGCTGCGGCATAGGGGTTGGTCTGCTGCAGCTCGGTGGTAGTGGGCGTGGTAATGTTTACCTCCTCGGTGGCGCTACTATAAGTCCATTGCGTCTTGCCGTCAAACCAGCATTTCACGTCGGCCGACGTGAGCCGATAGCGGCTGCCGCTCATCACGATGCTGCCGCTGTTGTTGCCTTGCGAACTTGTCACCGAATAGTTTGCCGTGACTGTGCCGGCGCTCTTAAGTGCGGCAATGGCCTTGTCGAGCATTTGCTGCGGTTTTTGCGCATGAGCCACAAAGCCTGCGCACAGCGCCAACGCGAATAATGCGAATATCTTTTTCATGTTAACAACCGGATTAAAAACTGAAAAAACAGAGCAAAATCAACCGAACAGCTGATCCACATCAAGGGGCGACACCAGCACCTTGCGCGGCTTGCCGCCTTGCGCGGGGCCCACGATGCCCGCGGCCTCCATCTGGTCCATCAAGCGTCCGGCTCGGTTATAGCCTATCTCATATCGCCGCTGCAAGCTCGATGTGGAAGCTGTGTCGCCCTGCACAATCCAGCGCACGGCCTCTTCAAAGAGCGGGTCGCGCTCCTTCAGGTTGCTGGTATCGGCTGTGCCGCCTCCACCATTCTCATCATTGCCCACATACTCGGGCAGAATGAGCACGTCGTGATTGATGTCGCGGTCGCGATCCTCCTGTTCCTTGATGAAGTCGCATATGCGCTCAATCTCAGGCGTGTCCACGAAGGGGCATTGCAGACGCGTAATCTCGCCGTCAATCTGAAACAGCATATCGCCGCGCCCAATGAGCTGCTGCGCGCCCGAGCGGTCAATGATGATGCGGCTGTCCATCATCTGCGACACGGCAAAGGCGATGCGGCCCGGGAAATTGCCCTTGATAAGGCCCGTAATCACATTGGCGCTGGGGCGTTGGGTGGCGATGATCATGTGGATGCCCACGGCGCGGGCTTTCTGCGCGATGCGCACGATGGGGGTCTCCACCTCTTTGCCGGCGGTCATGATCATGTCGCTGAACTCATCCACGATGGCCACGATATAGGGCATGAACTGGTATTTCTTGTCGCCCTTCTCATCACGAATGTCGCGCAGCTCTCGCCGCCACTTCTCGTTATAGTCCTCCAGCTTGCGCACTTTCACTTCCTCAAGGATGCTGTAGCGGTTCTCCATCTCTTGCACGAGGCTGTTGAGGGTGCGCACCACTTTTTGGGTATCGGTCACGATGGCCTTGTCGTCGCCCGGCACCTTGGCGAAGAAATACTTCTCAAGGTCGGCATAGATGCTGAATTCCACACGTTTGGGGTCCACCAGCACCAGTTTCAGTTCCGAGGGACCTTTCTTGTAGAGCAGCGAGGTGATGATGGCGTTCAGGCCCACCGACTTGCCTTTGCCGGTGGCTCCGGCCACCAGCAGGTGAGGCATCTTGGTCAGGTCGGCCACAAACACCTCGTTGCTCACCGTGCAACCCAAGCACATGGGCAGCTTGGCCTTGCTCTCCTGAAAGGCTTTCGACGCCAGCACCTGACGCATGGGCACCACCTGAGGGTCGCGGTTGGGCACCTCAATGCCTATCGTGCCGCGGCCGGGCATGGGAGCAATGATGCGAATGCCCAGTGCCGCAAGGCTCAAGGCGATGTCGTCTTCCAAACCTTTGATTTTATTGATGCGCACACCGTCTTCAGGAATGATTTCAAACAAAGTGACGGTGGGACCCACATGCACGTCGATGTTCTTGATGGCGATGCCATATTTGCTCAGCGTTTCGCGGATGCGCGTCTTGTTGGCCTCTTGCTCCTCGCGATCCACGCTGTTGCGCATCTCGCGGTTCTCCAGCAGGTCGAGGGTGGGGAAGCGGTAATGCCTGTATTCACCGGTGGGGTCATCGGGATTGCTCACTCGTCCGGTTTCAATCTCATTCATGGTGGCCACGTCGCCGTCCTCGCCGTTTTGCGGCTCTGTCTTGGGTGCCGTGGGGCGTTTGCGTGCAGGGCGTTTCACGGTTTTGTCCGTTGTTTTGTCTTGCCCGTCATCGCCTTGCACGTTGTCAGTCTTGCCTGTTTCGGCCTGTGGGGCTTCATGCTTGGTGCGCAGCCCGCCCATGAAGTCCGATAGTGTGGTTTCACCTGGCTCTTTTTCGCCGCCCGCGTGGCGGTTGTTCAAGAATTTGCGACCTTCATTCAAGCCATTGCGGGTTCTCACATAAAGGGCTTTGAGGGTATTGAAGCACACCGTGGCCCATATCAGCAGCACGATGATGTTCACGGCAATCATGCCGTAGATTCCCGTTAGCCCCAGCAGCCACTTATTGGCAAAATGGCCAAAATACCCACCCAGCGGGAAAAAGGTGAGGTTCATATCGTAGGTCACGGCTCCCACCAGCAGTGAGCATGCGAAGATGCTGAGCAGGGTCACAAACGTGTAGGCGAAAAAGTGTGTGTGCTTCCCTTTCTTCACGTTCACCAGTCGCAACCCCATCGTGACGCTCCACACCACAAGGATGAATGCCGCCACGCCCACGCCATCGGCAATGAGCAGCTGCGACAGCGACGCTCCCACCACCTTGCCGGCATTGGCTATGCGGTCGGGGTGGGCTGCATTTTCAATCACGGTGTTCGTTTGCACCTGATTTTGGTCGGCGGCACCCGAGCCCATAAAGAAACTCAAAAATGAAATGAGCAAATACACGCTCAGCAACAGTAAAATGATGCCCGTGGCAAAACGTGTGCGCCCATTCTTGAAAAAGGCGGCAAAACGCTGCCACGTCGTGAGGTTTCGCTCTTGCTCGGCTTTTTCTTGAGCTATCTTGTTTTTGTACTCTTCGCTCTCTTGGACGCCGGCGATATTGGGGTTGAACGATTCATTTGTCATGGTATACAACTTTCTGTGTCAAAAAAAACGTGTAAAGGTAATAAAAAAAACTGATTTTCGGGTGATGATGCCAAACTAACTTCATTTTAATCTTTAAGCCAGAAACTATGGGTGAACAGCACCAAGACGGTGAACACTTCAAGGCGGCCCACCAGCATCTCAAACGATAGCAGCCACTTGGCCGCGTCGGGCAGCAGCCCAAACGACCCCGACGGCATGGTCACACCATAGCCCAGCCCCAAGTTGCTAATGGTGGAAATGCTCGTGTAGAGCGCGTCAAAGCTGGGCATACCCATCAAGGTGAGCATGACGGCCACCACCAGCAGCACCAGCAGATAAATCGAGAGGAAGGCAATCACTTTGGCCACCACCACATGAGGGATGGCACGGCCATCCACGCGCACTGAGGTCACAGTATTGCTGTGAAGCACGCGATAAAACTCGTTCTTGGTGTTCTTGAGCATCACGATGAAGCGGTCAATCTTGGCACCGCCCGATGTGGAGCCGGCCATGCCGCCAAAAAACATCACCACCATCAGCAGCATGGCAATGAACTCGCCTTTCGTTTCATAGTCCACGGTAGAGAATCCGGTGCTGGTGATGCAGGCAATGGTGTCGAAGGCAGCAAAGACCACTCGCTGCTCGGTATCGCGGCACATTCCCATATAGGTCATGCGAGCCACGATGATGAGAGTCACCACCGCGGCCGTGAGGAAATACCACTTGAAGGTGTCGTTGTGAAGCAACTTCTTGAACCGGCCTCGCATCAGGTTGAACAGCAACGAAAAGTTCACTCCGCCCAAAAACATGAACACCATCACCACCACATACACATAGGTTGAGTCCCAATAGGTGATGCCGGCGTTTTTGGTAGATAGGCCACCCGTCGACATCGTGGTCATGGCATGGCACACCGCGTCAAACCATCCCATGGGGCGCACCAGCAGCAAAGCCAGCACGATGGTGAGGGTAATGTAGATGAGCCATAAGTCTTTGGCCGTTTGGCTCACACGCGGACGCAGCCGCTCGTGGGTGATGCCCGTCACCTCGGCGTTAAAAAGAGCAATGCCGCCCTTATAGTTGAGCATGGGCAGCACAGCGAGGGTAAACAGAATGATTCCCATGCCGCCTATCCATTGCATCATGGCCCGCCAAAACAGCAAGCCACGAGGCACCGCCTCCAAATCGGGAATTACCGAGGAACCGGTGGTGGTGAAGCCGGCCATCGTTTCAAAAAAAGCGTCGGCCACGTTGTGCAGTGTGCCCGTGATGAAGAAGGGCAGCATGCCGAATAGCGAAAACACCACCCAAATGGTGGCCGTGAGAATGAGTCCCTCGCGCTTGCGCATCACACTGTTGTGAGGCTTGATGCCAAAGGTCATGCCGGCTCCCACTGTGAGCGTGATGGCGGTGGTGGCGAGAAAGGCTATCCATGTGTCGGTTTCGCCATAGAGAAACGACACCACCGTGGGAGCCACCATAAAGAGCGCCTCAATCATCAGCAGCCATCCCTGCATGCGCAGCAAGATGGGATAATTGATTTTCTGTGTGAGCACCTTAGCCATCAGCCAAACACTTTGTCAATCTTATGAATCACCCCCGATAGGCAGAACACCACCACGTGGTCGCCGCTTTGCAGCCGCGTGTCGCCTTTCACCAGCTGACCTTTGCCATTGCGCACGAGGCCGGCTATGGTCACACCTTCGGGCAGGTTCAGCTCGCGCACGTCGCGCTTGGTGACCTTGGCGTTGTCTTTAATCACCAGTTCGGCCACTTCGGCGTCGGTCATGGCAAGGCACTTGGCGTTCTCCTCATCGTTATCGAGCATGATTTGGAAAATGCGGCTCGATGCCAGCAGCTTTTTGTTGATGATGGTGC